>DATAVO010000092.1:0-25697 GCA_036267695.1 Frankiaceae bacterium | reverse complement strand
CGTACCTGCTGGCGCACGACATCGACCGTCCGGAGATGCCCAATTCCGGCAGCCCGCTGGCAAACAAGAGCCTGCGCCTCATGGGTGCCGCTCCCCTTCCGCCCGAGGTTGACGACGTCGTGCGCAGCCGCTTCTCGATCGACACGTTCAGCGGCGCTTACGGGGTGACCGAGGCCAGCCTCGTGTCGTGGCAGCCGCCGGGCGTACGCAATCGGCCGCGCGGCGCGGGCATCGTCAACTCCGAGTACTTCGACGTCAGGATCTTCGACGACGAGGACGGCGAGCTCCCGCGCGGCACTCAGGGCGAGATCGTGGTGCGCCCGCGCAAGCCCCACGTCATGTTCGAGGGGTATTGGGGACGGCCCGAGGTGACCGTCGAGACCAGCCGCAACTGGTGGTACCACACGGGCGACATCGGGATCATCGATGAAGACGACTATCTGTACTTCATCGATCGCAAGGCCGATTACCTGCGCCGACGCGGTGAGAACATCGCCAGCTTCGAGGTCGAGCGCATCCTGATGGGCCATGGCGGTCTGGCCGACGTCGCGGTCCACGCGGTTCCGAGCGACGTGACCGAGGACGACCTCAAGGTCACCGCGACGCGGAGGCACGACTCGACCCTCACCGAGTCCGAGCTTTTCCTGTGGTGCGTCGACCAGCTCCCGTATTTCGCCCTGCCGCGCTACATCGAGTTCCGCGACGAGCTGCCGCGCAGCCCGGTCGGCCGCGTCCTGAAGCGAGAGCTACGCGCCGAAGGTGCGACGCCGAACACGTGGGACCTCGAGGCGTCAGGCATCACCTACGAGAAGAAGTGAGCGGCTTGATGAGGATGTCGTTGTGACCCTGGAAAACGACAGCTTCCTCAAGTCCTTGACAGCGGAGCTGGGCCTGGAGCCCCACCCCGAGGGCGGCTCGTACGCCGAGACCTGGCGCGACGAACACGCGAGCGCGATCTACTACGTGCTGCGCGCCGGTGCAGAGTCGGCCTGGCACCGGGTATGCGGTCGTGGTGAGGTGTGGCATCACTACGCCGGCGCGCCCTTGCGTCTGGAGATCAGCGACGACGGCCAGGCGCTGCAGTCCCTCACTCTCGGGACCGACATCAACGCCGGCGAACGACCCCAGATCGCCGTCCCGGCGGGAAGCTGGCAATCGGCCACCCCGCTCGGCGAATGGACGCTCGTCGGCTGCACGGTCGCACCGCCCTTCACGTTTGACGCGTTCGAGCTTGCCCCGGCGGGGTGGGCGCCCGGGCGCTTCGGCCCGCTCGTCTCGGCGGGGTGGCTGGCCGAGCACCGCGACGAGGTCGCGCTGATCGACGTCCGCTGGTATCCCGATGGACGTTCCGGGCGCGACGCGCACGCCGGTGGCCACCTGCCCGGCGCCGTCTGGCTCGATCTGGACCAGGTGCTCGCCGATCCGCCCTCGTCCGCGCAAGGTCGCCACCCACTTCCCACACCCGAGCGGTTCGCGGCCGGACTGTCCGCAGCAGGCATCGGCGACGCGACGCGAGTGGTGGCCTACGACGACAACGGCGGCATGGCAGCCGGCCGGCTTATCTGGCTGTTGCGTGCGCTAGGGCATCCGGCGGCCCTCCTTGATGGCGGGCTGCAAGCCTGGACCGGCGATCTCGACACCACCCCCGTGAGCGCGGACGCGGAGGCATTCACGGCGCGCGACTGGCCGCGCGAGCGGTTCGCGACCCTCGAGGAGGTGGCCGACATCTCCACCGGTATCTCCACCGAGCCCCTTCTGCTCGACGCCCGCGCACCCGAACGTTTCCGCGGCGATGTCGAGCCCCTCGACCCACGGGCCGGCCACATTCCTGGAGCTGCCAACGCGCCCTGGCCGGCGAACATCGGAGCCAGCCAGCGCTACCGCCCCGCCGCCGCACTGCGCGCCCAACTCGGCACGCTCGGCGCGGCCCCCGACCGCGATGTCGTCGTCTACTGCGGGTCGGGCGTCACCGCCTGCCAGACCCTGCTCGCGCTGGAAGCTGCCGGGATCGAGAACGCCCGGCTGTATCCCGGCTCCTGGTCGCAGTGGTGCGCCGACCCCGACCGCCCGGCTGCACTCGGAAATTGACAGCCCGGCCGTCGGCGCGACTGACCGGGCACTAGGTTGCCGGGCATGAGTCTGACTGTCGAAGAACTGATTGCCCGCGAAGAGATCACCGACGTCATCAAGAAGCTCGCCCGCGGCACCGACCGGCTGGATGAAGAAGCGATGGCGTCCTGCTATCACCCCGACGGCTTCGACGACCACAACTCCTTCCGCGGCTCGGGCACCGAATTCGCCAAATGGGTCTGCGAGGTGCTCCCCCACTTCGAGGCGACGATGCACTTCATCGGCCCGCCCAACATCCGGGTGGACGGAGACACCGCCCACTGCGACACCTACTGCGAGGCGCACCACGTCTCCGCTGACACCGACATGCTCCTGGGCCTGCGCTACGTCGACCGCTTCGAACGCCGCAATGGCGCCTGGCTGATCGCCAAACGCGTGTGCGCCTTCGACTGGACGTACTACGTGCCCTTCGATCCGGCGAAGAAGTTCACCTTCGACGACGACTTCACCATCGGCCACCGCGACCGCACCGACATCACCTACAGCGGCGTCTAGATCACTCTGCGACAGCGGCGTCTAGATCACTCAGGCGTTGACCGGGCTCATGTCCGGATAGCGGTCGCCGACGGGCGCGCCTACCGCGTCGAGCTCGGCGAGCTGATCGGCGCCCAGCGAGACGCCGAGGGCCCCGAAATTGTCCTCGAGGTAGGTGCGTCGCTTGGTCCCCGGGATCGGGACCATGTCCTCGCCCTGCGCGTAGATCCAGGCGAGCGCGACCTGCGCGGGGGTGGCGCCGACCGCCTTGGCCACGCGGTCGACCGCCTCGACGATGCGGATGTTCGCCTCGAGGTTGTCGCCCTGGAAGCGCGGGTTGAAGCGGCGGAAGTCACCCTCCTCCAGCTGATCCACCGAACGCACGGCGCCGGTCAGGAAGCCGCGACCCAACGGGCTGTAGGGCACGAAGCCGATGCCGAGCTCACGCGTCGTCGGCAGGATCTCGGCCTCCGGATCACGCGTCCAGATCGAGTACTCGGTCTGCAGCGCCGAAATGGGATGCACCGCGTGGGCGCGCCGGATCGTCGCCACTGCCGCTTCCGAGAGCCCGAGATAGCGCACCTTCCCCGCGGCGACCAGCTCAGCCATCGCCCCGACGGTCTCCTCGATGGGGGTCTGGCGATCGACCCGGTGCTGGTAGTACAGGTCGATGTGATCGACGCCGAGGCGCACCAGGCTCGCGTCACACGCCTGCCGCACGTACTCGGGACGGCCGTTGATGCTGCGCTTGGACGGATCGTCGGGATCGCGGACGTTGCCGAACTTCGTGGCAAGCACCACCTCATCGCGCCGGCCGGCGATCGCCCGCCCGACGAGTTGCTCGTTGGTGAAGGGGCCATACATGTCAGCGGTGTCGAGCAAGGTGACGCCGAGGTCAAGGGCGCGGTGGATGGTGGCGATGGACTCGCTGTCGTCGCCCGTGCCGTAGAACTCCGACATCCCCATGCATCCGAGGCCCTGACGGCCGACACGCAATCCCTGCGACCCGAGTGCGACTGTTTCGTGAGCTGTTTGCATAACCATTAGCGTGCCCCCTTCGCGTGTAGTGCACTCGCGGGGTCGGCTCGAGCTGAGTTTCCGGAAAGTGAGCGCATGCCTGAAGTGACCGAGAGCGTCATCATCGCCAGCGACCTGAAGAAGAGCTTCAAGTCTCGCCGTGGCCCGGTCGAGGCCGTCCGCGGCGTGAGCATCAACGTTGATCGCGGCGAGATCTTCGGCTTCCTCGGCCCTAACGGCGCGGGGAAGACCACCACCTTGCGCATGCTGACGACCCTGCTGCCGATCGACTCCGGCACGGCAAGCGTCGCCGGGTACGACGTCGGCCGCCAGCCTGAGGCGGTCCGCGCCCACACCGGCTTTGTCAGCCAGCTGGGCGGCACCGATCCGCTGGCTACGGGACGGGAAAACCTGCTGCTGCAGGGCCGCCTGTACGGCCGCGCCAAGGCCGATGTACTGGCCCGCAGCGAGGAGGTGATGGACGTGCTCGACCTCCGCGAATTCGCTGACCGCAAGGTCATGACGTACTCCGGCGGGCAGATCCGGCGCCTCGACATCGCGCTCGGCATCGTGCACGACCCGCAGGTGCTCTTCCTCGACGAGCCGACCACCGGCCTCGACCCGCAGAACCGGGCCAACCTCTGGGAGCACATCCGTCGCCTGCGCGATCGCGGCACCACCGTCTTCCTCACCACGCATTACCTCGAGGAGGCCGACGCCCTCTGCGACCGCCTCGTGATCATGGACCACGGTCAGGTCGTCATCGGCGGGACGCCCCGCGAGCTCAAGCAGCGGGTTGCCGGTGACTCGGTGGTCCTCACCCCGCGCGATCACTCGCCGGAGAAGCTGGCCGAGCTGACCCAGCAGGAACCGTATGTACGCGAGAGCTCGATCGAGGAAGGCAACACCGTGCGGCTCTACGTGGAGGACGGCCCTGCCGCGCTGCCCCAGCTGCTGCGCCTGCTCGACGGCGCGGGTATCGGGATCGCGTCGATGAGCCTGTCGGAGCCGACGCTCGATGACGTCTTCCTGCGCCAGACGGGGCGCTCGCTGCGCGACAGCGGCGATTCCGCCGGCACCTCGAAGCCGGCCGCGTGATGGCCGCCTCCATGAATGTCGGCAAGACCGTCACCGACATCGGGTTGCTCACCCAACGGCGGATCGTACAGACGTTCCGCAATCCGCTCTGGTTGATCGTGAGCTTCTCGACCCCGGTGCTCTACCTCGCGCTCTTCACCCCGCTCCTGAAGGGCTTCTCCCCCGGGCATCCGTCGACCGGCCAGGTGCTCGGATCCTTCCTGCCCGGCATCCTGGCGTTCCTCGCGTTCATCAACGGCAGCACGATGGGGTTCGGCACCATCTTCGAGCTGCAGAGCGGCCTCATCGAGCGGCTACGCGTCACCCCGGCAAGCCGGCTCGCGATCCTGCTCGGCCCGATCCTGGCCGGCCTCATCGGCATGTTCGTCTTCGACCTGGTGGTGCTCGTCATCGGATGGGCGTTCGGCTTCCACATCCACTGGGGCGGCCTGCTGGTGCTGGTCGTGCTGCTGTCGATCCTGATGATCACCTTCGCCGCATTGTCGATCGCCATCGCGCTGCTCGCGAAGGAAATCAGCAGCTTCGCCGCGCTCATCAACGGCATCAACCTGCCGGTGCTGCTGCTGGCCGGCGTGCTGCTGCCGATCGGCTTCGGACCGACCTGGTTACGTGTGCTGGCGCATCTGAACCCGCTCTACTACCTGACCGAGAGCGCGCGCTCGCTCGGCGCCGGCCACATCGCCACACATCAGGTCGGGCTCGCTTTCGCGGTGCTCGTCCCGCTGTGCGTGCTCACCCTCGTCTGGGCGACGAGCGTCTTCCGGAAGGCCGTCGCGTAGTCCCAAGGCGCCGATTAATCCTCTCCGCACGCTAGGGCCTGCAGCGCCGATTAATCGGCGGGAAACCACTCAGGCGGCCTTGAGCAGCTCCAGCGCCTTGTCGGCGTGCACGTCCATTTTGACCTCGCTCTTGATGACGTCACGGATCGTGCCGTCGGTGTTGATGACGAAGGTTGCGCGCTGGACCGGCGTGATGCTCAGGCGCCCGCGCTTGACCCCGTACGCCGTCGCGACCGAGCGGTCGGTGTCGGACAGCAGCGGGTAGCCGAAGGAGTGTTTCGTGGCGAATTCCTGCTGCTTGTCGACGGTGTCCTTACTGATCCCGACGATCTGGGCCCCGACCGCGGCGAACTCGGTGGACAGGTCACGGAAGTGGCAGCTCTCCTTGGTGCAGCCGGTGGTCATCGCAGCCGGGTAGAAGAAGAGGACTACGGGACCGTTGGCGAGCAGGTCGCTCAGCTTGCGCTGGGTCCCGTCCTGGTCGGGCAGGTCGAAGTCGGGGGCCTTATCGCCGGGATTCATTGCGGGCGGGTTTCCTTTCAACAGTATTGCGTGCTCGCTGGGCCTTCTGCGTCGTGGCGCTCGTCGTCGCGACGAGGAGCGTCGCCAGCTCCTGCTGAACGTAGTCCGTCATCACGTCGAGGTCGGGCACCAGTTCCCGGCAGGCGATCAATCCGAAGAACATCGTGTCCCGGTAGCTGATGACCGTGATGTTCAGCCCCTGCCCGTCGGCGATGGCGCTGAGCGGGTAGTACGCCTTCAGCTCGGCTCCGGCGAAGTAGAGCGGCACATTGGGCCCGGGCACGTTGGAGACGAAGAGGTTGAACGGATTCGCCCGCTCCAGCAGCCGCAGCCGCTCGTTGAGACGGGCGGCTTGACCCGCCAGTGCCGGGATCGCGAACTGGGTCACGTCAACCAGCAGGTCGGCCGGCAATGCCCCGTGCTGCTCCTTGGCCGCCCGCATCGACTCGTGGACGACTTGCAGCCGCTCCAGTGGCGACGCCAGCTGTGTCGGCAACGCGGCCATCATCCCGGAGATCTGGTTGCCTGCCGTGCCGACCTGCTCCGGCGTACGGATCGAGATCGGTACGGCCGCGACCAGCGGCGAGTCGGGCAGCGCGTCATGATCTTCCAGCCAGCGCCGCAGCGCCCCGGTGGACAGCGCCATCACCACGTCGTTGACAGTCATTCCGGCGGCGTTCTTCACCGTCTTGATGTCCTCGAGCGCAAGCTCGCAGAAGGCGAAGCGGCGGTGCGGGGTGATCGGCGCATTGAACGGTGTCTTCGGAGCGCGCAGCGACGGCCGGGAAAGCACGGCGCTGGTGTCACGGTCGATGAAAGGCAGCCGCGGGCGCGCTGAACTGCGCAGCACGCTGGGTGCCGAGCGCAGCAGCTCGAGCGAGAGCCGGGTGGCCCGGATCGGCTGGCGCGCAAGGGAAAGCACGCTGCGGGCCAGCAGATTCAGGTTGCCCGGTTCGGCCTCGTGCGGCCACTCGACGAAGGGCAGATCGCGACCCTCCGGCGACGTGTCGAGGAGCGCTCCGAGGATGTCGTTGCCGGAGACGCCGTCGATGGCCGCGTGATGCACCTTGGTGTAGATGGCGACCCGCCCGCCGGCGAGGCCTGAGATCAGGTAGAGCTCCCACAGCGGACGCGCCCGGTCGAGCGGGCGCGCGTGCAGCCGGGCGGCCTGCTCGCGCAGCTGCTGATCGTTGCCGGGCGCGGGCAGGGCCAGCTCCCGCACGTGGAACTCGATGTCGAAATCCGGATCGTCGATCCAGTACGGCATGTCCAGCCCCAGCGGCACCTCGACCAGCCGGCGCCGGAACGGCGGCACGAGCGGCAGCCGGCTGGCGACGAGACGGGTCAGCCGATCCAGCGTCAGCGGCTCCTGCGCCGTCGCCGGATCGACGATGCACAAACTGCCGACATGGCCGAACATCGACGAGCTCTCCAACGCCAGGAACGCCGCGTCGAGTCCGCTGAGCTGCTGCATGCGTGCCTCCGTCAGTGATGCGCCATAGGTCCGTCGATGGGTCAGACGCGTGCATGACCGTGCATGACGCTGTGTACCCTGCCACCTTCCGGCCAGCCACAAGCCCGCTCACCGACTTTGACTCCCCTTGGCCCAACACCCGGCCCTGGGTATGAACAGCGCTGCCTCTCCTCAGATACGGCCGCCGGAGCCGTTTCGTTCAGCCCCCGCTCCACAGCCGGCCGCGCAGCCCGCTGGCCCGGGTGATCGGCGTGGTGACCGCGGCCCGCACGGCCGCTTCGGACCCGATCACCCGCACGTGCTTCTCCGCCCGGGTGACGGCCGTGTAGAGCAGCTGGCGCGTCAGGAGTGGTGAGCCCTCGGCCGGCAGCAGCACCGAGATGCGCTGGAACTGCGAGCCCTGGCTGCGATGCACGGTCATTGCCTGCATGGTCTGCACCGCCCCGAGGCGGGCCGGACGTACGAGCATCGGGGCGGCCGGTCGTCCGAAGGCGGCCGTCACCGAGCCTTCGCCACCACTGATGACGACTCCGGTGTCACCGTTGAAGAGCTTCACCTCGTAGTCGTTGGCCGTCACCAGCAGCGGCCGCCCGGGATACCACTCGCCGGCGGTGCGGTGCACGTTCAGCGACGTGTCGATCCAGCGCTCGAGCTCCTGCCCCCAGCGGTCGGCGCCGTACGGACCGTGGCGGTGCGCGCACAGCAATCGATGCTCGCTCAGGTGTGTCAGGGCCGCGCTTGCATCACCCTTGGAGGCCGCCGCGATCAACCTCCGGGCCGCTCCCACGACCTCGTCACGCAGCCCAGCGAGCACCCCGCCGCCGACCGGGGTCGTGCCGGCCGCCACCGCTTCGGTCTCGATGAACGAGACGTCCTCTGCCGGGGTGCGCAGGAGCTGCACGGCAGCGTCGGCATCGCCGGCCTGGATGGCCGCCGCGAGCTCGGCGATGTGACCTTTGAATCGCCAGCTGCGCCTCAGCACCACGATCCCGGTGTCGAGCCCGTACCCGCCGCCGGCCGCCTGCCCGGCGTCCGTCCCGGCGTCAACGATGTCGCCGAGCACCGCACCGGCCTCCACCGACGCGAGCTGCTCGGGATCGCCGACCAGGACGAGGCGGGCATCAGGCCGTACGGCGTCGAGCAGGCGCGCCATCAATGTCAGCGACACCATCGAGCTCTCGTCGACCACCACCACGTCAGCACTGAGCCGGTTTCCGGCGTGATGGGCGAACCGGCTCCGCGATCCCGGCCGGAAGCCGAGCAGCCGGTGCAGGGTCGACGCCTGGAGCTCCCCCAGCCGATGCTGATCCGTTTCGGGAAGCATGGCGACGGCATCGCGCACCGCCTCGGCCAAACGAGCGGCCGCCTTGCCCGTCGGCGCCGCGAGCGCGATGATCGGCGGCGGCCCGGGCTGGTCGGCGAGCAACGCGAGGATGCGGGCGACCGTGGTGGTCTTGCCCGTACCTGGCCCCCCCGCCAGCACGCTGAGCCAACGCTGCGCCGCGACGGCCGCCGCTTCCCGCTGGTGCACCTCATCAAGCTTTTCCGGAGGGAAGAGCCGGTCGAGAGCGGCCGTGAATCGCTCCGGATCGAGGGCGGGTGGCTCGCTCGAGGAACGCTCGGCACGCGAGGTCAGCTCACCCGCCACCAGCTGCTCTTGCTGCCAATAACGGTCGAGATACAGCAGGCCCGTACGTAGCTGCAGCGGATGGCCGCCTTCGGCCGCCGGCCCCCACTCCACGAGGGGGCTCGCCTCGCACACCGCCAGCCATTCCTCGGGATCCGGCCAGGGCAATGTCAGCGGACCCGTACCGCCGGCCGCTATCGGCTCGCCCTCGAGATCCTCTTCCGGAACGATCTGGCTGGGCGCAGCCGCAAGGTCGAGACACACCGAGCCGAGCCGGGCCGCCCGTACCGCGAGTGCTGCGGCCAGCAGCACGCGCTCGTCGCTCTCGCCGCCCAGATGTCCGAGCCGGCGCGCCACGTGAATGTCGGCGGCGTCGAGGATCGCCGCATCCTGAAACTCGGCGAGCAAGCCCTCGATCCCGGCCGTGCGCCGCGGATCGAACCGGTCGGCCAGTGCGGTCATCGCGGCACCTTCCCCGAGTCGAGCGCATCGGACAATTCGGTCACCAGGGCTCCCGGCGGCTTCCAGGCAAAGACGCCGCACGGCTGCCCGTCGACCAAAGGGGTCTCGGGGCCGCACATACCGCGCAGATACAGGTAGAGAACGCCGCCCAGGTGAACCTCGGGGTCATATCCCGGCTGGCGCCAGCGCAGATACCGGTGCAGTGCCACCGAATACAGCAGCGCCTGCAAGGGATAGTCCGACTGGAGCATCGCCTCGACCAGCCGCGCCGGGGTGTAGTCCGCCGCGGTGAGCTGACCGGAAGCGGGTGGCGCGAGGCCGAGCCAGTTCGTCTTGTAGTCCACGACGAGGTAGCGCGGGCCACCCATCTCATCGCGCACGCGCAGGATGGCGTCGAGACTGCCATTGAGGAAGCCGCGCAAGGACTGCTCGCGCAGCAAGGGCTCGGCCAGCCGATCGCCGTACGGTGCCAGCGGGTCCACCGGACGGCTGCCCGCGAGGTGACGACGCACCAGCGGGCCCAGACTGCCGAGCGCCAGCTGCGGTCCCGGCCGATCACCTCCGCACAGTGGAAGCTCGAAGCCGAGCTCGGTCAGCCGGTCAGTGGCCGAAAAGTCTTGCAACCGCAGGCCATCTGCCGCCGGACCGAGCGGCGTCGCGTAGACCGCTCGCAGCGCGGCGCCGAGCTGCTCGGAATCAATGGTCGCGCTCGCCGCCGGAGACCACCGTGACAGCTGCTCCGCAACGCGATCATCGATCTCTTCCGAGAGCACCGCACACGAAGTGTCGACCGTTTCGAGCACGGCATGAACCAGCGAACCGAAGGCCGTCCCGCCGGGAAGCAAGGCCATCGGTGACGTGACGGCGGCGGCAGGATCGTCTGCGAGTGACGCGGGCACCAGTCGGGGGACGCTTTCGTCGAAGGGCTCGTCGTCCAATCCGCCGTGCTCCGGCTCGCTGCCGACCGCCGGCGTGACGTCAGCCGCCGAGCCGAACCCGGCGTCGTGGGCCGCAGCGGTCAGGCCCGAGTACGACGTCCGCCGCCACGCCAGGTCGAGTCCGCGGTTGAAGCTCGCCGCGCGCAACTCGTCGGTAGTCGATGGCGCACCCGACCACCGAAGGTCGGCGGGTGCACCGACCTCCTCGATCTTCACCGTCTTCGCGGCAGCCGCAAATCGAGCCGCCAGCAGCGCGGGGAGGTCGGCATCGGACGGGATCGCCACGCTCATCTGCGGTTCGCCGCCGCCCGGAGACATTCCGAAGAGCAGCCGGCTCAGGGGCGCGCACTCTGCGGTGGTGCTCGGCGCCCACCAGAGCACGACGCGCGAGCGCGCCCGGGTCACCGCGACATACAGGAGCCGCAGCTGCTCGGCGGCCTCCTCGAAGCGGTGGCGCACCACGCCTTCGTTGAACAGAGCCGGATCGCTGCCCGCGAGGCCACATCCGACGTCGAGCACCCGCTCCCCCGACGGGTCGTGGTAGCGCGGCCGCTCGATCGTCGGCTGGAAGAGATCCCAGCCGAACGGCACGTAGACAAAGGGAAACTGCAGGCCCTTGCTGCGATGGATGGTCACGACCTGGACCGCGTCCGCATCGGAATCCAGCCGCCGGCTGCGCTCTTGCACCCCGTCGATCATCTCATCGGCCTCGGCCATCCGGCGCCGCAACCAGGCGACGAGTGCGGTGATGCCCAAGGTGTCAGCAGTGGCGGCGGCATGCAGTGACTCGCCGATGTGACGCAGGTCAGTCAGCCGCCGCTCGCCATCCGGCTCACCGAGCAAGCGCGCGGGCAACTGCTGCGTGGACATGATCGTCTCCTGCAGGGCGGCGACCCCACGACTCGCCAGCGCCCCTGCCCAGGTGCGCAGCAGACCCGACAACGCATCCGTCTCTTCAGGATCGGCCAGCGCCAGACGGGCGGCCGGCCACGCGAGGAAGCAGGTCATCGCGGCGGCACGCACCCTGCCAGTACGGTGTGGCTGCTCGAGGGCCTCCAGCAGGATCAACCAGTCACGGGCGATGGGCACGGTGAAGACGCTCGACGCGCCGCCGATGACGGCCGGGACAGCAACGATGCGCAAGGCATCGCGCACCATTGTCGCCTGCGCGTTGGTCCGCACCAGAACGGCCACATCGCCGGGCTGGACCGGGCGGGTCCGAGGCTCGGGAGCCTCAGGCGGCGTGATCTGCGTATCGGAGCTGAGCAGCCGGACGATCTCGGAGGCCACATCCTTCGCCACGCGTGGGCGCAGCGCCTCCACCCGCACCTGGCCGCCGCCGCTCTGCGGCATACCCGGCTCGCGCGCGAGCACCCGAAGCCGCATCGGCTCAAGCGCCGGCGACTCGGTCAGCAGGGATTGCGAGCCGCCGGCTTTCACTGATCGATAGGCGATCGCTTGGTCTCCGAACGTGCACTCGGCAAACAGCGCATCGAAGGCTTCGAGCAGCGCCGGTTCGCTGCGCCAGTTGCGTTCGAGCGTCGCGACGGCCCTGGCTTGCGACACAGCCTTGAGGTAGGCGGTGACGTCAGCCCCGCGAAATCCGTACACGGCCTGCTTCGGATCACCGATCAGCACCAGCCGGACATGGCCGACGAACGCCTTGGAGACGATCTCCCACTGAACCGGATCGGTGTCCTGGAACTCGTCGATGAGCACGACGAGAAACCGTTGCCGCAGCCGGTTCGCCGCGGGGCCGCCCTGCACCGGGTCGCTCAGCACGGCCGCCAGGTCGGTCTGCAGATCGTCATAGCTGCGAAGGCCGCGCAGCCGCTTGCGACGTCCGACCTCTGCGCGCGCCGCTTCGGCCAGCCGGCGTCGGACACCAGCAAGCGAATCAGCAGGTGCAGCAAGGGGTTCCAGGCGCGCCTGCGGCTCCCGGATGACCGCTTCGTACGCGACGCGCACCGCCTCTTCGGGCGAGAGCCCCGGAAGATCATCAGATGCGGCCTTCCCCGCAAACTTGCGCAGATACAGGTCTTCGGCCACCTCGGTCACGAGGTCGTCCAGCGATTCCACGAACCGGTCGCCGCCGGTGAGCGCCGCGAGTTCGGCGGTGACGCCGAGCCCGGCCAGCACCTGCGCGCAGAACTGATGCGTGGTCGCGATGGTCGCTGCATCAAACGCCGTCAGCGCGCGGGTGAGGCGCAGCCGGCGGCGCCCGACCTCCTCATCCGGCGCGTCGGCCAGCAGGGCCAGCAACGGATCTGCGGCGCTCGCGCGCGCGGCCGCCGGATCGGCGAGCCCGAGCTCCGCGCTGGTGAGCCGCTCGCGTACGCGCTCGCGTAGCTCACCGGTAGCGGCGCGGCTGAAGGTGACGATCAGCATCTGGTCGAGATCGACGACGCCTTCGGCGACGAAGCGGGCAACCAACCCCGCGATGGTGTACGTCTTCCCGGTGCCGGCGCTCGCTTCGAGCACCGTCGTATCCGACGGCAGTGGCCCGTAGATGTCGAACGCGCCCGCACTGCCCACGCCCGTCATCCGCGTGCCTGGGATTCGCCCTCGAGCATCGGATCCCACCAGCGCCGCGAGAGCACCCCGAAGCGGGTCGGCTCCTCGGGCCATTCGCCGGCACCGTCGAACGGTTGCGGTTCGGCGTCGAGCAGGAGCCCGAGCGTCGGCCGGCTTCCATAGACGTGCTCATGCGCGTCTTCCTGGCTCTCGCCGCCCCACCGCGCACCGTCCCAGGCTTTGAGCGCTGCCTTCACGGCCTCCTCCGGAGCCGCCCCCCGCCGGCGGGCGGCGGCATACTCGAAAGAGGTTTTCGAGGCGATCGGCAGCGGCTCACGCAAGCCGAGTTCGTAGAGCGCGACGAGGTCCCGCAGGTGTGTGGCCGCCAGCGAAGCATCCACCGGGCCGAGCGAGACCTGGCCTCGCCGTCCCACTGCAATGGCCGTGAACTCTTCTTCGCGACTCCCCGCGGTCAGTAGCAGCAAGAGCAACCAGGCGCGGAAGCGGCGCTTCTGGTTGACCTGCCCGAAGCTGGCGTGCACGAGGGTCTGGCCGAACACTCCGCCGACCGTGCCGGTGAGGCGCCGCCCGGGCGAGAGCTCGATCGCCAGGTCGAGGACGCGCTGCTCCCCCTGCCGCTGCGCGGCGGCATCAGCCACGATCTGCTCGACGTCGGCCGCCACCTCATCGAGGACGTGGGTGCCGAGCCGGCCCGGCGGCAGCGCACCGCGGCGCCATTCCGCCTGCCGGCAGTCGAGCGGCTCGACACCCGACAGCCTCGCGTCGAGCATCCGCTGGCCGATCTGCCATCGCTCCAGCGTGTCCAGGTGCACCGGCAGCCGATCGGACGCCTCCTCCTCGCTGCGTGGAAGGGTGACCCCAAGCCGCTGGCGCAGGAAGCCGCGGACCGGATTTTCGAAGAACTGCCGCAAGGACTCCAGCTCGAGATCGCCTCCCGGCGCTGCGGGCAGCCGCTCCGGCAGGTACTGCGCAGGCTCCCGCCGCGGTGCGAGCATCGACCGCGCTCCGCCGAGCGAGGTCGGGTCGAAGCTGAAGGGTGCCGCGACCCCGAGCGCGCCGGGGGCGAAGTTCGCCGGGTCAAACGGCTGCAGTGGGTGGCGGGTGAGCACCTGTCGGCGCAGCGGGCTGCCGTCTTCGCTGCGGTAGGCCGCCTCGAGGGTGTCGAGCAGCTCGCCGACAGGAACCGCAGGCGGACGCGTCGCGTTCGTGCGCTCATCGGCCCCCGCATAGGTGATCACCAGCTGCTCCCGGGCAGCGAGGATCGCATCGAGTAGGAGCTGGCGGTCTTCGCTGCGCTCGTCACGCTCTCCCGTCATGGGGTTGCGCAGGAGGATGTTGTCGCCGTCGACCGCGGGCTGACGCGGAAACGCCCCATCATCCAGACCCATCAGGCACACGACGCGGTGCGGCACCGAGCGCATCGGGACGAGCGTGCACATCGTCAGGCTGCCGGTGCGGAAATTCGCCCGGGTGGGACGGCCGCGCAACCGATCGGCCAGCAGGCTCCGCAGATCGCCGAGTGAGAGCGTGACGACGGGCGCTCGCTCGCCCGCGGCCTCGAGGACGCGGGAGAGCTCGGTGCGGAACTGGGCAGCCTGCCACTGATCGGAACCTGTGGTCAGGGTGAGCGACTCGACGGCTTCGGTCAGCCCGGCGATCCACTCGGCCAGGGTCTGCGGGCCCGACAGTGCATCGACCGCCAGGTGCAACCGTTCGACGAGCTCCGCCAAGCGCCCCACCAACTCGATGTCGGTGCTGTCGACGTCATCCAGCGGGAGCGCCAACCCGACCCAGCCGGCGCCGCCCGGGTGAGCGGCAGCATCACCGCTCGCCGGACCGTCCGCCATAGCAACGCCGAGCAGCAGCCGGTCAAGGCCTGCTTCCCAGGTGTTCTGCCGAAACGCCTCGAGCTGGAAGGCCGCCCGGTGAGCGGCATCGAGGCCCCACCGGACCTGAGCCTCGGCGACCCATTCGGTCAGCCGGCCGAGATCGTCATCATCAAAACCGAAACGCCGGCGCACCGGTGCGGCCGCAGCGAGGTCGAGCACCTCGGAGGCGGTCATCCTCCCGTCGACCATCTCGAGCAAGGTGGCAGCCACGCTCATCACCGGATTGGTCTGCCGCAGCGACCGGTCAGCCAGCCGTACGCGTAGCAGCGCCGCGGGCGACGTAGGCGCGCCCTCCGGGGCCTCCTGCTCAATAAGCTCAGCGCCGACCCCGAAGGTGGCCGAGATCAGTGGCGCGAAGGTCTCGATGTCGGGGCACATGACGACGATGTCGCGCGGCTCGAGCGAAGGGTCGGCCGCCAGCAGGCCGAGGATCACATCACGGAGCACGTCGACCTGACGAGCGCGCCCGTGACACGCATGGACCTGGATCGTGCGATCGCCGGCGGCGATCACCGGCCGCGCGTCGGACGCTGGCCCCTCGACCGGCTCGTCGGAGCGGATCGCCTCCTGCAGGCGGCGTAGCACCGTCGGGGCACCGCGGGGCGCGGCGGGCAGCGGAAGGAAACTGTCATCCCGCTTCTCCGTGCCGGCCAGAGTCAGCTGCAGCTCGCGGACATCTCGCCCCATCGACGACAGCAGCCGATGCGACACCATGATCGCCGTCGGATCGACGCTGCGCCGCCCGGGCACCGCTGCTGCCGACGCGGCGAGCCGCTCCCACAGCGGCGCGCACGGATGCAGCAGCCAGAGGTGGATCTCGCGGTGCGCGGCCAGCGCCGACAGCACAGAAAGCTGGCTGGGCGGGATACGGGTGAGGCCGAAGAGCGACAGCCGATCCGGCAAAGGCCCGGCCGCCTGTGCGGAAGTACGCAGCTGCTCGCACGCCGGCCCCAGCCGCTCGGCCGGACTCGGCGCGGCGACCAGGCCGCGCAAACTTCTCCAGAAATCAGCCTGCCACTGAAGGTCTTGGGCGAGCGGCTCCCCCGCGCCATCCGAGACGCCGCCCTGCGCCCAGTCATTGATCATGCAGGGCCGGTAGGACTCGTACGCGTCGAACAACTCCGCGATGTGCCTCGCCGCCGCATACGGACGGCTGCCCGGTAGATCGGCCGGCCCGGAGACCACCGCGGGCCCTCCCCGCGATCCTTCGAGCAGCTCCAGCAGCGGCCAGACGCTACGGCCCGGACGCCAGGGATCCGAGCGCGGATCGATCCCGCTGACCCCGGCCACGACGTCATTGATCAGCCGGCCGGGCCCGGGGAACTCGACATTGGCGCACACCCCGTCAGACCCTCCGGGCCGCGCCCCGAGCACCAGCGAGAGCTGCTGGGTGAGCCAGCGCTCGACACCTCGACTCGGCACGCAGACGATCTCGGGCGCGAAGGGATCCGCCGCACCATCTGAGAGCAGCGCGCACAAGCCACCCGCAAGCACGTCAGCCCGCTCTCCGCGATGTAAATGCAGCACGCGGAAAACCTAGTACGGACCTCCGACAAGCTGGCTGACGTCGGGCGGCGGGACCGCAGCGGAGTTGACCAGATCCTTCAGAGGACAGCGGCAGAACATGTCGTGCCAGGCGCGCAGGCAGCCGTCGGGATATTTCAGCGTGCGCACGACCCGGCCGGGATTGCCTGCGACGAGCGAGTCGTCGGGAACGTCGCGGGTGACGACGGATCCAGCGGCCACCATGACCCGGGAGCCGATGTTCACTCCGGGCAGGATCATCGCCCGGGCACCGATCCACGACCCGCTGCCGATACGTACCGGGGCCTCGAAGACGTCGCCGCCTTCCATCCCGTGGCTGTTGGAATCGGTGATGTAGACCTCGTTGCTGATAGCGACCGCGTCGCCGATCACGAGTTCCTTCATCGCGAACAGGATCGCCCCGCCGTTGATGAAGACGTCGTTGCCGATCCGGATCCGTCCCGAGCCGGCGATCAGCGTCAGGCGATGCTTGGACCAGATCTTGAACCGGTCACCGACCTCGCAGTCGGTCGTCTCGATGTGCGGCTGCCCACCGACGTTGGGATACTCCCCGACCCGCTGCATCCCGCGCAGCTTCCAGCGGGCGCGGGCCCAGCGCCGGCCGTATCCCGCCCACCAGCCGGCCATCTGAGCCTGCTGGAGCAGGAAGGACCGATCCGGCGCAAGGAACTGATCGGGCGGGATGCGCAACTGTTTCAGCGGGCACCCCATGCGTAGGTCTGCTTCGCGAGTTTGAGGTAGACGAACGTCTCCGTCGAACGGACCGCGGGGATCGCGCGGACGTGATCGTTGAGCAGTGCCAGCAGCCGGTCGTCGTCCTCGCACACCACTTCGATCAGCAGGTCGAACGAGCCGGCCGTGAGCACGACGTAGTCGATCTCGTCGATAGCGGCGAGCTGGTCGGCCACCTTGCGAACATCACCCTCGACGACGATCCCGACCATCGCCCACCGTTGAAAGCCCATCACCATCGGATCGGTGACGCCGACGATCTGCACTACACCGTCGTCGAGCAGCCGCTGGACGCGCTGGCGTACGGCCGCTTCGCTCAGCCCGACGATCTTGGCCAGCGCAGCATAGGACTCGCGGCCGTTGCGCTGCAGCGCGGTGACGAGAGCCTTGTCGATGTCGTCGGGCCCTCGCGGACTGGCACTGCGCGTCACGAAGGGCCTCCCGGGTCTAGACGAGCGTCCAAGCCTCGGTCAGCACGCTACGCAAGATCTGCTCGATGTCATCGAAATGGCTCTGTTCGCAGATGAGCGGCGGCGCCAGCTGCACCACGGGGTCCCCGCGGTCGTCGGCCCGGCAATAGAGACCGGCATCGAAAAGCGCCCGGGACAGGAAGCCACGCAGCAGCCGCTCGGACTCGGCGTCGTCGAACGTCTCCTTGGTGGCCTTGTCCTTGACCAGTTCGATGCCGTAGAAGTAGCCCTCGCCGCGTACGTCTCCGACGATCGGCAGGTCGTTGAGCTTCTCCAGGGTCGCGCGGAAACCGTCCTGGTTGGCTCGCACATGAGGCAGTAGCTGCTCGCGCTCGAAGATGTCGAGGTTCGCCATGGCGACGGCGGCCGAGACGGGGTGGCCGCCGAAGGTGAAGCCGTGAGCGAAGCTGGTGCTGCCCTTCAAGAACGGGGCGACCAGCCGCTCGCTGGCGATCATCGCGCCGATCGGCGAGTAGCCGCTCGTCATGCCCTTGGCACAGGTGATCATGTCGGGCACGTAGCCGAAGCGATCGCAGGCGAACATCTCACCGAGCCGTCCGAAGGCGCAGATCACCTCGTCGGAGACGAGCAACTCGTCGTACTCGTCGCAGATCTCGCGCACCCGCTGGAAGTAGCCGGGAGGCGGCGGGAAGCAGCCGCCGCTGTTCTGCACCGGTTCGAGGAACACCACGGCGACCGTGTCGGGGCCCTCCATCAGGATGGCTTGCTCGATGGAGTCAGCCGCCCAGCGACCGAACGCCTCGAGATCATCACCATGCTCGGGCGCGCGGTAGAAGTTCGTGTTGGGCACCTTGATCGCACTCGGAACCAGCGGCTCGAACTCCTGCTTCGCCGCCGGGATCCCGGTGATGGAAAGGGCGCCCATCGTGGTGCCATGGTAGGCGACGCTGCGACTGATCGCCTTGTGCTTCAAGGGCTTTCCGACCGCCTTGAAGTACTGGCGGGCCAGCTTCCATGCCGTCTCGACGGCCTCACCGCCGCCCGTGGTGAAGAAGATCCGGTTCAGGTCACCGGGTGCCGCATCGGCGAGACGCTCGGCGAGAGCGGCTGCCTGGGGATGCGCGTAGGACCACAGCGGGAAGAACGCCAGCTCGCTCGCCTGCTTGCTGGCAGCCTCGGCAAGTTCGACCCTCCCGTGCCCGACCTGCACCACGAACAGCCCGGAAAGCCCGTCGATGTACCGCTTGCCGCGCGAGTCGTAAACATACGGCCCGTCGCCGCGCACGATCATCGGAACGTCGGCGTCCTGGTAGGACGAGAGCCGGCTGAAGTGCATCCACAAGTGATCGCGAGCGGCTTCCTGCAAGGCGGGGTCTGATCCGTTCCCGTGCGCAAGGGGGGCATCAGCAGGCGTGGCGGTCATCTGGTCATCTCCGGCGGTCGGTGCTGGAAGCCTTGCAGTTGGTCAGCGTGTCACGCTGTGCTACGACTATCGCTGCCATAAGGCTATTCGTCTCATCGATCCACGGTAAAGAGTTCGTTTCAGACACGGATCCCTTGTTTGACGCGCTTTACTCTGCAACAGTCGCGCAACCCCGGTCCGGCTGTCGAGGAGAGAGATACATGGTGAGTGCAGAGTTCCCGCCGCCTCAGACACCGATCGACGCGGTCGTCGAGCGTCGTGCCCCGGAGAAGGGGCTGAAGGGCGGCGCGTTGGGTCTGGTCTCCACGACAGTGATCGGCGTCGCCTCCACTGCACCTGCATACAGCCTGGCCGCGACGCTGGGATTCATCGTCGCCCTGGTGGGCCTGCAATCGCCGCTGATCGTGGCGCTCGCCTTCGTCCCTGCGTTCCTCGTCGCCATGGGCTACAAGGAGCTCAACAAGGCCGACCCGGACTGCGGCACCACCTTCACGTGGGCTACGCGTGCGTTCGGGCCCAAGACCGGCTGGATGGGTGGCTGGGGCATCGTCGCGGCTGACGTGCTCGTCATGGCGAGCCTGGCGCAGGTCGCCGGCCAGTACGTCTTCCTGCTCTTCAATGCCCACGGCATCGGGGAAAACGCCACCAGCGGCTGGGTGCTCACGGTCGGCGTGCTCTTCATCGTCCTGATGACGTGGATCTGCTATCGCGGCATCGAGCTCTCGGCGCGGATCCAGACTGCTCTGCTGGGACTGGAAGCCAGCATGCTCGTGGTGATGTCCGTGGTCGCCCTGATCCGTTTCGGCACCGGGCATGCCCCGAAGGGCGCCAGCGGGGCCAAACTCTCGTGGTTCAACCCGACCCACCTCCCCTCGTTCTCGGTTTTCGTCAGCGCGATGCTCCTGATGCTCTTCATCTACTGGGGCTGGGACAGCGCGGTTTCCGTGAACGAGGAGACCAAGGACAGCACCCGCACTCCTGGCCGGGCGGCAGTGATCTCCACGATCCTGCTGGTCCTGATCTACGTCCTGGTCACCGTCTCGGCTCAGATGTTCGCCGGCGTCGGCGAGACGGGCATCGGGCTCGGCAACCCGGACAACTCCAACGACGTGCTCTCCGTGCTGGGCGGGGCGATCTTCGGCACCAGCTGGTTCGGGAGCCTCCTGACCCACCTGCTGATCCTGATGGTGCTGTCGTCAGCCGCTGCGTCCACGCAGACCACGATCCTGCCGACGGCACGCACCACGCTGTCGATGGGCGTCTACCGGGCGCTGCCATCCAGCTTCGCGAAGATGCACCCGAAGTACCTGATCCCGACCGTGTCGACGCTGGCGATGGGCGGCATCTCGATCGTCCTCTACCTGGTGGCCAACTTCGCCTCGCACGGCAACGTGATCGCCGACTCGGTCACCGCTTGCGGCGTCTGCATCGGGTTCTACTACGGCCTCACCGGCCTCGCGTGTTTCTGGTTCTACCGCAAGACACTGCTGCACAGCGCACACAACTTCTTCATCCGCGGCCTCTTGCCGCTGCTCGGTGGGCTGATGCTGTTCTTTGCGCTGGCCTGGAGTGCGAAGGACGACTGGAACTGGGAGGGCGGCGACGGCGCCAGCTATACCTCGTGGACCATGCCGTTCAGCCCTCACTGGCAGATCGGCGGCGTCTTCCTGCTCGGCTTCGGCAGCCTGCTGCTGGGCGTGATTCTGATGATCGTCTGGCGCCTGTTCAGCCCAGCCTTCTTCAAGGGCGAGACCCTGAACCGCGACTCGCCCACCCTCGTCCCCGACGTCGGTGACGCCGAACTCGCCGCGGCCCTGGCTGCCACCCACTCCTAGCAAGATCAACGCTGCCATGATCTTGGTCTGGGTGGTTTGAGGAGCCCAAAACCATGATCATGGCAGCGTTTGGGGACGCGGGTGGTCAGCTGATGTTGCTCATGACGTGCTTGATGCGGGTGTAGTCCTCGAGCCCGTAGAGCGAAAGATCCTTGCCATGGCCGGAGTGCTTGAAGCCGCCGTGCGGCATCTCCGCCACGATCGGGATGTGGGTGTTGATCCACACGCAGCCGAAGTCCAGGCCCTTCGACACCCGCATCGCTCGGGCGTGGTCGCGAGTCCAGACCGACGACGCGAGCCCGTAGCGGACGGCGTTGGCGCAAGCCAACGCTTCCGTTTCGTCCGCCACTTTCTGCACCGTGATGACCGGTCCGAAGACCTCCTCGCGGGCGATCTCGTCACCCTGGCGGACGTCAGCCACGAGCGTCGCCTCGTGGAACCAGCCTGACGCGAGCGGGCCGTTGGCGCGATGCCCCCCGGTGACGATCTTCGCGGTGTCGGGCAGCCGGGAAAGGAATCCGCTGACGCGTTCGAGCTGTGCCGGGTTGTTGAGCGGGCCGAACGCCGCATCTTCGTCGTCGGGCATGCCTGGCGAGGTCTGCTCCGCCTGAGCGGCCAGTGCGGCTACCAGAGCGTCGTAGACGCCGGGGGTGGCGAGCACGCGGGTAGCCGCTGTGCAGTCCTGGCCGGCGTTGAAGTAGCCGCCGATCGCAATGCCTTCGGCGGCCGCCTCCACGTCAGCATCATCGACGACGACGACCGGCGCCTTGCCGCCGAGTTCGAGATGGGTGCGCTTGAGGTCCGCCGCTGCCGCGGTGGCCACCTCCATGCCGGCGCGCACCGAGCCGGTGATCGAGACCAGCTGCGGGGTCGGGTGGGAGACGAGCAGGCGGCCGGTGTCGCGGTCGCCGCAGATCACGTTGAACACCCCGGGCGGGAAGAACTCGGCGGCGATCTCGGCCATCCGCACGGTGGTGACGGGCGTGGTGTCGCTGGGCTTCAAAACCACTGTATTTCCCGCCGAAAGGGCCGGTGCGAACTTCCAGACGGCCATCATCATCGGGTAGTTCCAGGGGGTCACCTGGGCGACGACGCCGATGGGTTCGCGGCGGATGAACGACGTCATCCCCTCCATGTACTCCCCCGCCGAACGCCCTTCGAGCATCCGGGCGGCCCCGGCGAAGAAACGCATCTGGTCGACCATCGGCGGCAGCTCCTCCGACGCGGTCAGCGCCAGCGGCTTGCCGGTGTTCTCACCCTCGAGCGCGACGAGTTCATCGGCGTGCGCCTCGATGGCGTCGGCGAACTTCAGCATCGCGCGCTGGCGCTGTGATGGCGTGGTATCACGCCATCCCGGAAACGCGTTCGCCGCCGCCTCCATGGCGGCGTCGACATCGGCGGCGGTGCTCACCGGAGCCTGCGCGAACGCCGTAGCGGTCGTCGGGTTCAGTACGTCAGCAGTGCGGCCGTCGGCGGGGGCCACTGCCTTCCCGCCGACCAGGTTGGTGATCGTGCGCACGCGGATCTCCTTCATTCAGCTCAGATGCGTCCGGCAATGACATCAGCGATTCGTGCAATCCGCGAGGTGCGGCCTGCAGCCCCGGCCGGCTCCCCCGCTGCCTGGCCCTCGCGGGTGTCGGCAAGCCGGTAGGCGCGGTACAGGCCGTGCACCCCGAGGAAGCGCAGCGGTTCGGGCTCCCAGCGGCGGGGGTGGCGACCGACCCAGGGCAGTGCCGTCAGCTCGGTGTCGCGGCCAAGGATCAGATCGGTCAGCGTGCGGCCCGCGAGATTGCTCGTGGTGACGCCGTCACCGACGTAGCCGCCGGCCCACCCGAGCCCGCTCTCCCGATCCAGACCGACCGTCGCGCACCAGTCGCGCGGTACTCCCAAAAACCCCGACCATGTATGGGAAATCGGCGCGCTGCCGGTGGCGGGGAACATGCTGTGCAGCAGGGCCGTCAGCGCGCTGACGGTCGACGCGGCGGTCAGGCCTGCTCCGGTGCCGTCCGCATCGGTGTGGGAAGCGTATCGGTACGGCACACCGCGGCCGCCGAGCGCGATCCGGCCGTCGGCGGTGCGCTGGGCGTAGCAGTAGGCGTGTGCCTCATCCCCCAGCGTCTCGTTGCCTGCCCACCCGATCTCGTCCCAGGCCGACGCCGGAAGCGGATCAGTGACGATCATGGACGAGTTCATCGGCAGCCACGTGCGCCGCTGGCCAGGAAGCGCCGCGGTGTAGCCCTCGGTCGCGCGCACGATCCAGCGGGCGCTCACCGCGCCGTCGGCCGTGACAACCCGGCCGGGCCCGACGCTTTCCGCGCGGCTCGATTCGTAGATACGCACGCCGGCGCGCTGGACCGCTTCGGCGAGTCCGCGCACGAGCCGGGCCGGCTGGATGCGCGCGCAGTGCGGGCTCCAGCTGCCGCCCAGCGCGCCCGAAACCCGCACACGCGCAGCCAGTTCCGACCCGTCGAGCAGTACCGTGTCACGGTCCCCGCCGGGGGCCTCACGGTGTTGCGCGACGTCGGCGCGCAGGCGCTGCAGCTGAGCCGGAGTGCGTGCGACCGACAGCCGGCCGCCCTGCACGAGATCCGCGTCGATCCCCTCGGCCGACGTGACCCGGGCGATCTCGGCGATCGACGCTTTCATCGCCCCGTGCAGCGCATCGACGCCGGCGCCGTAACGCCGGGCCGGACCGGGCAGGAGGGCACTGACCCACCCGCCGTTGCGTCCCGACGCACCGAACCCGCAGAACTGCGACTCCAACACGACAATCTGAAGCTCGGGAGCGGCGATGGCGAGGTAGTACGCCGTCCACAAACCGGTGTAGCCGCCGCCCACGATGCAGACGTCGGCGTGAATCCGGCCGCTGAGCGCCGGCCTGCGCTGCGCCGCGGCCGGCGGGCCACCGAGCTCGGACCACCAGAACGACACGCCACCGTTGACGGGAGCGGACGCCAGCGGCTCGCGCGCGGCGACCGGCGGCTGGCCGCGCGTCAGGTTCATCTCGCTCCCGGTGCTGGCAGCCGGTCGGTCAGGGGTGAACGAGCAGGTGACTGATCCGTTAACGGCAATGGATCTAGACGACTATTACCGTGGTCCATACCGTAGTCCAGGACGTAAACCGTCGTCACAGGTGCCGGAAGGGCAAATCATGAAGATCGGCGTTCCGACCGAGGTGAAGGCGGACGAGTTTCGCATCGCGGCCACCCCCGCGGGTGTGCGCGAGCTGACCGCGGCGGGCCACCAGGTACTCATCCAGGAGGGCGCCGGCGCGGGTACGCACATGCCTGATGCCGACTACGTCGCCGCCGGCGCCATCATCGTCGCCGAAGCGGATGACGTCTGGGGCGAAGCCGATCTGGTGCTGAAGGTGAAAGAGCCGATTGCCGAGGAGTACGGCCGGATCCGCGAGGGCCAGACCCTGTTCACGTACCTGCACCTCGCGGCCAGCCGGGAGTGCACCGATGCACTCATCAAGAGCGGGGCGACGGCCATCGCTTACGAGACCGTGCAGGCCGCTGACGGATCCCTGCCGCTACTCGCACCGATGAGCGAGGTCGCCGGCCGCATGGCGCCTCAGGTCGCGTCGCATTTCCTGGAGAAGTACGCGGGCGGGCGCGGCGTGCTGCTCGGCGGCGTCCCCGGTGTACGGCCGACAAAGGTTCTCATCCTCGGTGCCGGCACCTCAGGCATGAGCGCGGCGCTGATCGCCCTGGGATTCCAGGCAGACGTGACCCTGCTGGACAAGAACGTGGACCGGCTGCGCCAGGCCGATCGGATCTTCAGCGGCCAGGTCACCACCGTCTACTCCACTGTTCATGAGGTCGAACGCGCGGCACTGGAGTCCGACGTCGTCATCGGGGCGGTGCTGATCCCCGGCGCCAAGGCTCCGGTGCTGATCTCCGATGACCTGGTCTCGCGGATGCGCGACGGGGCGGTGCTCGTCGACATCGCCGTCGATCAGGGCGGCTGCTTCGAATCGACCCGCCCGACCACGCACCACGACCCGATCTTTCCGGTGGGCAAGACGACGTTCTACTGCGTGGCGAACATGCCCGGAGCGGTGCCGGTCACCTCGACCCTTGCGCTCACCAACGTCACCCTGCCGTTCGTGGAGAAGCTCGCCCATCTCGGCACCAAGGCAGCAGTCCAGCAGGACCCGATGCTCCGGCTTGGTGTGAATGTCGCCGGCGGCCAGATCACCTACCAGGGCGTCGCCGAAGCGTTCGGGCTCCCGATGGCCGATCTCGCCGACGTCCTCTGAGGGGCGCCGCGGCGCTTGCGATTTTGCGGAATTCGATCCTGTGGATACCGCCTGAGCTGCATATTCGCTGGTAGTATCGAACAGGTGATCGAGTCGGAGTTCGGGGTGAAGGCGGCGCAGGCTCATGCGCTGCTGGCCGAGCTCGCCGCCTTCGTTTCCTCGGATGCGTCTGCCGCTCTCGCCGTTGAAGTACTGCCCGAAGTTTTGGGGGCGGTGCGGCAGGGTGATTTGCTGACGTGCCGGCTGATCGAACGTGCTGATCGGTGCGGCACCTATGCGTGGGATGGAGCGGCGTCGACCCAGGCGTTCGTGCGGCAGATCTCGGGTGAGTCCGACGCTTGGATTGCCAAGCGGGTGCAGGTCGGCCGGGCGCTGGCGGACCGGATGCCGGTCACCGCCAAAGCCTTTGGAGCCGGCGACCTCGGTCTCGATCATGCGCTTGTCATTCAACAGGCAACGAAGGATCTGCAGCAGGATCTCGCCGCGGATCTGGAGGCGTTCCTGGCCCAGCAGGCGCCGCCG
>DATAVO010000091.1:0-1525 GCA_036267695.1 Frankiaceae bacterium | reverse complement strand
TGTTGTCTTCCTGTCAGGCACCCCGCCGCTGTGGATTCGAGGCGCCGGGGCCGGAGCGGGCGCCGCGGTCGCGCCGGTCGCCGTTCGCGCAGGCATCGACCTGCTCAGGCCAAGCTACGGGCGTGCCCGGGAGCGTGCGGGGCTTCTCGGTCGATGGGGGCTCTATCTGGTCGTCGCAGCCGCTGCCGCCGCGACGATCGGCCCCTATCTCGTGCTCGTCCTGTGGGGCTGCGGGATCGTCGAGCTCGCGCTGCGACATCCGCGATCGCAGCCGGCTGCCGACCGGTCCGGCACCTCCCTGCTCCTCGTTCCAATCGCCATCGCCAAGGGGAGCGTAGGGGCGCTCGCCTGGACAGCCCTCAAGGTCGGAGGTCTCGCCTTCGGAGGTGGATTCGTGATCATCCCACTCATGCAGGGTGACGCCGTCCACACCTACCACTGGATGAGCAACGCGCAGTTCCTCAATGCGGTCGCACTCGGCCAGGTCACACCCGGTCCCGTCGTAGCCACAGTCGCCGCCGTCGGGTACGCAGCACACGGTCTGGCCGGCGGACTCATCGCCAGCGCCGTCGCCTTCATCCCCTCATTCTCATTCGTCCTGCTCGGCGGCCGCAGATTTGAGCGGCTGCGCGCAAACAGAGACGCGCGGGCCTTCCTCGACGGGGCAGGACCCGCAGCCATCGGAGCGATCCTCGGCGCGGCGATCCCTCTGACGCGCGCTCTCACCGAGACCTGGCAGTTCGCCGTACTGGCCGCAGCTGCCGTCATGCTGCTCGTCGTGCGTCGCGGGATCGTGCTCACCCTCGTACTCGGTGGTGCCGCCGGCACTCTGCTCGCCCTGGCCGGCGCACCCGTTCCAAGGTGAGCACCGCGCCCATGCGTGCCGCGGCGGCGCGTCCGCCGGCTGCGTTGAGTTCTCAGACCCCTGCCTTGTCCTCCGGACGACGCCGTTCGTTGCGCTTGCGAGCCACCTTGCGTCACTTGGCTCTAGTTGCCGTGAGTCGGCAGGATCTCGCTGATCTTGTTGTCGTACTGGACCGGCGCGGTGTTGTGCTCGACCACCGTGGCGATCGGGATCTTGCTCTTGAGCTCCTGCTGCACCTGCGCGGGCGTGAAGGTGAACGAGATCGTCAGCGACTTGTGCGCGGGGATCGACACCGCGCTCGGCGTCGTGGCGCTCGCGTTCGCGTCGGGCAGCGACATGGTCGCGGTGAGCGTGCAGGGAACCTTGGCCTGGCACTTCAGAGCGACGCCCACCGTCCCGCCGCTGGGCGCCGGCGTGGAGGCGAACTTCACGGGGAGGCCGGTGACGACCGGCGCAGGAATGTCATGCGGGCAGGTTCCCGCGACATGGGTGTTCGACGATGGCTGGTGCTGCCCAGCCCGCAGGCCGAACTCCATCGCCAGCGTGAAGATGAACGGCATCGGGCTGGCCTGGTTGACGACCCCGGTCGACGCCACGCCGAAGTCCCGGAAGCGGGGGTCGAGCACCTGAGTGCACGGCAGGCCGTGCTTGCTCAGGATG
>DATAVO010000090.1:0-2857 GCA_036267695.1 Frankiaceae bacterium | reverse complement strand
CCCACGATCAGCCGTCCGACGGTCGTCTTTCCGCACCCCGATTCCCCCACAAGCCCAAACGTCGAGCCGGCCGGAATCGTGAAGGACACGTCCGCCACAGCCGACACCTGCCCGATCCGCCGCTGCAGCACTGCCCCAGCCGTGACCGTGAAGTTCTTCACCAAGCGGGACACGACAAGCAGGTCCTTCCCGTCCTCACCGTCCGCGCCCCTTTCCGCCGCCCTCCCGAAGCCGCGGCGAAGCGTTCCAGCGTCAGACCCCGCGCCTGGTCCGCTCTCCGCTTCTCCAGAGCCATCTCCAAAGCCATCTCCAGAGCCATCTCCGGAGCCGTCGGCAAGTTCTCCGGAGCCGTCTTCAAGCGCTGGATCGTCAGCCCCCCGGAGCAGATCGTCCCGCTCCTCCTCACCCAGCCCGGCGGCCGCGACACCGGCTCCAGCTCCAGCCCCCGCCACCCCGCCATCAGGCCCACCCTCGCTTCCAGGCGACGCGAAGTCCGCTGAGGATGCGGTGCGCTCCGGAAGTACTGAGGTCGCCCCCTCTGGGGATGCGGGGCCTTCCGGGGATATTGCGGCGGCGCCAGATGGTGATCTTTCCGTCGGCCGCCCGAAGGAGGGCCGGCGGAAATATGACCCAAGGCGCCCACCCCGACGTGGATCTTGAATTTGGTCCTGAACACTCCGACTCTCGAGGCTTCCGTCTTGAGCATCTTGAGCGCCTTGAGCGCCTTCAAGGCCCGGATCGACGCCGCGCCCCACCGGAAAGAAGCAGCGGTACGCATGCTCCCCGCCCGAATCAGTCAGCAGTGGCTCCGTCTCTCGGCACGAATCCTGCGCGTACCTGCACCGAGCGGCGAACTTGCAGCCATGGGGCGGGTCGGTCAGATCCGGCGGCTGCCCGGGGATGTTGTAGAGCCGCCCGCTGCCGGTGCCGGCCGCGGCCGAGGCGGCCGCCCTCTCCGGCAGCGCGTCGAAGAGCGCCTCGGTGTACGGGTGGCGCGGATTGGCGAACAGCGTCGTCGTCGGCGCGGTCTCGACGATCCGGCCGGCGTACATCACCGCCACCCGGTCCGCGGTGCCGGCGATCACGCCGAGGTCGTGCGTCACCAGGATCACCGCCATCGAGAGCCGTCGCCGGAGCGAGTCGATCAGCTCGAGGATCTGCTTCTGGATGGTGACGTCAAGCGCCGTGGTCGGCTCGTCCGCGATCAGCAGCTTGGGCTCGCACGCCAGCGCCATCGCGATCATCACCCGCTGCCGCATGCCGCCGGAGAGCTGGTGCGGGAACTGCGAGACGCGCTCGGCGGGCCGGGGCATGCCGACCAGGCCGAGCACCTCCACGGCCCGCGCCAGCGCGGCATCATGCGACGCCCCGCGGTGGATCCGGACCGACTCCGCGATCTGGTCGCCGATCGTCATCGTCGGGTTGAGCGAGGTCAGCGGGTCCTGGAAGATCATCCCGATCAGGTTTCCGCGGACGTCCTCCATGCCCGTGTCCGACAGCCGGGCGACGTCCGTCCCGTCCACCATGATGCGGCCGCCGGTCACCTCGCCGCCGCCGGGCAGCAGCCGCATGATCGACAGCGCGGTCATCGTCTTGCCGGAGCCGGACTCGCCCACGATGCCGAGGCACTCGCCGGGCGTCACCGACAGCGACACGCCGTCGATCGCGTGCACGGTGGCGCGGCGCAGCCGAATCTCGGTGTGCAGGTCCTGGATGTCGAGCAGCGGAGCCAACAAGTCCCCCAAACAAGAACAAACAACAACACGAACAAAAGAAGGAATCAGCGCCGCTGGAGGCGCACCTCGAACGAGTCGCGGAGCGCGTCGCCGACGAAGTTGATCGCGATGACAACGAGGATGATCGCGATGCCGGCCGGGAAGATCTGCCACCAGTAGCCGTCGTAGACCGAGTTGATGCCGGCGTTGAGCATGCCGCCCCAGTCGGTCTGCGGCGGCCGGATGCCGAGCCCCAGGTAGGAGAGCGCGACGACGAGCAGGATCGCGTCGGCGACCTGGAAGGTGGCATTGACGACGATGGTGCCGATGGCGTTCGGCGCGATGTGCCTGAACACCGCGCGCGCCGAGCCGCCGCCCATCACCCGCATCGCCTGCACGTAGTCGCGCACCCGCAGCGACAGCGCCTCGCCGCGGATCAGCCGGGACGTGGTAAGCCACGAGGTCAGCGCGATGACGAGGATCAGTTCGCCCTCGGTGGGCGGGAAGATGGAGACCACGACGAGCGCGAGGAACAGCGTCGGTATCGAGAGCAGCGCATCGACAAGCCGCATCATGACCGCGTCGCTGATGCCGCCGAAGTAGCCGGCGATGGCGCCCCAGAGCGTCCCGAGCACCGTCGCGAGGACGGCGGCGGCCAGCCCGACCTCAAGCGAGATCTGCCCCCCGACCATGAGCCGGCCCAGGATGTCGTAACCGTTCTGGTCGGTGCCGAGGGGATGCCCGGGGCCGGGCGGCAGGTTCTCGTTCGCCAGATTCGTGTTGACCTGGTTGGTGTGGTAGAAGTACGGCCCGAGGAAGCAGAACGCGAAGATCAGCACCAGGACGACCGCGCCGACGATCGCGAGCTTGTTCTCCACGAACACCTCGAGCCCGCGTACGAACATGCCGCGCGGCTTAGTTGGCGGCAGCGCGGCCGTCGCGGCAGTAGCGGCAGGTGCGGCGGAAGCGGCGGACGCAGTCATGCGTACCTCACCCTCGGATCGAGGACCGCGTAGGCGATGTCGGCCAGCAGCGACCCGACGACGGTGGCGATCGCGACGACGATGATAAAGCCGAGCAACACCGGGTAATCCTGCTTCTGCGCCGACTGGAAGAAGAGATAGCCCATGCCCGGGTAGTTG
>DATAVO010000089.1:0-58942 GCA_036267695.1 Frankiaceae bacterium | reverse complement strand
CCCTGGGATTCCTCGCACGTGATCTACGTGTGGATCGACGCCTTGCTGAACTACTGGACGGCGGTCGAGGGCAGCGAGGATTACTGGCCCGCTGACGTCCATCTTGTCGGCAAGGACATCCTGCGCTTCCATGCCGTCATCTGGCCGGCGATGCTGATGGCTGCCGGGCTGCCGCTGCCGAAGCTGGTCTTCGCCAACGGCTGGCTCCTCGTGGGCGGCGAGAAGATGAGCAAGACCAAGGTCAATGGCATCCCGCCGCAGCAGATCACCGACCACTTCGGCAGCGACGCGTACCGCTACTACTTCCTGCGCGAGATCACTTACGGGCAGGACGGCAGCTTCAGTTGGGAGTCGATGAGCGCGCGCTACCAGAGCGAGCTCGCCGACCAGCTCGGCAACCTTGCGAGCCGGCTCACCAGCATGGTGGAGCGCTACCGCGAGGGATCGTTGCCGGACGGAAAGCTCGACTCCGGGCTGGCCGACGGTCTGGCAGCGGCGGCCGCGGCGGCTGATGCCGCCATGGACCGGCTGGACTTCCAGGCGGCGCTCGTGGCGATCATGGGTTTTGTGCGCACCGTCAACGGTTACGTCACCGAGCGCGAACCCTGGAAGCTGGCCAAGGACTCGGCCAACGCAGGGGCGCTCGACGACGTGCTCTACTCGACCGCCGACGCGCTGCGTGCCACGGCCGTTCTGCTGAACTCGTTCCTGCCGAAGGCTTGTCACATGCTCTGGGAGAGCCTCGGCGCGCCGGGCGACCTGGCTGAGGCGCGTATCGACTCGGTGACCACCGACCATCTGCCGGCGGGTGCGACCGTCCGCAAGGGCCCGATCCTCTTCCCGCGGCTCGAGTCGTGAGCCGGGACGAGATCCCCGCGCGGCCCGAACCGCTGACGGTGGCGGCGGTCGACAGCCATTGCCATCTCGACTTGCTGACGATCCCGGTCGAGGAGGCGCTGGCGGACGCCCGGCTGGCGGGAGTGCCGCGGGTGGTGACCGTCGGGATCGACGTGCCGTCGTCGCAGTGGTGCGCCGCTACCGCGGCGGCGCACGAGGGCGTGGTCGCCACCGTCGCGATGCATCCCAACGAAGCGCCCGAGTCCGCCGATCTCGACGCCGACATCGCCGCCATCACCGAGCTGGCGAAGCTCCCGCAAGTGCGGGCCATCGGCGAGACTGGGCTCGACTACTTCCGCACGGAAGAGGCGGGACGCCCCAAGCAGGAGGAGTCCTTCCGGCGCCACATCGCGCTGGCAAAAGCGACCGGCAAGGCGCTCGTCATCCATGACCGCGACGCCCACGCCGACGTGCTCCGGGTGTTGGACGACGAAGGTGCACCCGAGCGCGTCGTCCTGCACTGCTTCTCGGGCGGCCCCGAGTTCGCCCGGATGTGCAGCGAGCGCGGGTTCGTGCTGTCGTTTGCCGGCAACGTCACCTTCAAGAGCGCCGGCCAGCTGCGCGACGCCCTTGCAGTCACCCCGATCGATCAGCTCATGGTCGAGACGGACGCGCCGTTCCTGACCCCGATGCCGCATCGGGGCAAGCACAACGCGCCGAACATGATTGCGCTGACGCTGCGGGCGATGGCCGAGCTCAAAGCGGTCTCCCCGGAGGAGCTCGCCGCCTCGGTGAGCGCCACGGCCACCCGGGTCTTCGGCACCTGGTGACGCTGCTTTCGCCGGCCGACACCCGGGCGCTTGCGGCCCGGCTCGACGTGTCACCGGTGAAGTCCAAAGGGCAGAACTTCCTCGTCGATCCCAACACGGTGCGGCGCATCGTGCGCCTTGCCGAGCTCGGCAACGACTACCACGTGCTGGAGATCGGGCCGGGGCTCGGATCGCTCTCGCTCGGGCTGCTCGAGGCGGGCGTGCGGGTGACGGCCGTGGAGCTCGACCCCGTCCTGGCCCGAGCGCTGCCTGAGACCGTCGCCGCCCGCATCCCCGGTGCGGCAGACCAGCTGACGGTCATCACCGGCGACGCGCTACGCATCGACATCCCCGCAGATGCCACCGTGCTGGCGGCCAACCTGCCCTACAACGTGGCCGTTCCCCTGCTGCTGCGGTTCCTGCAGGAGCAGGACAACCTCGCCCACGGCGTCGTCATGGTGCAGGCGGAGGTCGCCGCGCGGCTGGCCGCTCCGCCCGGGAGCCGGGTCTACGGCGTCCCGAGTGCCAAGCTCGCCTGGTATGCCGACGCTCGGGTGGCGGCACCCGTACCGCGCACGGTGTTCTGGCCGCAGCCGCGGGTCGACAGTGCGCTGCTCACCTTCACCCGGCGCGATCCGCCGGCGGGGGATCGGGAGCGGACGTTCGCGGTGATCGATGCCGCGTTCGCCCAGCGCCGCAAGACGCTTCGAGCGGCCCTGGCGACGTGGGCGGGCAGCGCCGCGGCCGCCGAGCAGCGGCTGCGAGCCGCGGGGATCGATCCGGGAGCACGCGGCGAGACGCTCGACGTAGCCGCGTTTGCCCGCCTTTCCCAGCTAGATTGAGCAGCCATGCGACCGGCAGAGGTGACCGTCCGGGCGCCCGGGAAGGTCAACCTTTATCTCGCCGTCGGCGCCCTTGATGGCGAGGGCTATCACGAGGTGCGCACGGTACTGCAGGCCGTTTCGCTCTACGACGAGCTCACGGCCGAGCCGGCCGAACCCGGCACCGTCGCGCTGACGATCGAGGGCGAGGGCGCCAAGGTGCTCGCCACCGACGAGAGCAACCTCGCCGTGCGGGCGGCGCGGTTGCTGGCGGCGAAGACCGGCGTCGCCGAAGGCGTGCGCCTGGCGCTGCGCAAGCAGATCCCCGTCGCAGCCGGCATGGCCGGAGGAAGCGCTGATGCGGCGGCCGCGCTGGTCGCGTGCGACGCGCTGTGGGGGACCGGGATGAGCCGCGTCGACCTCGAAGTGCTCGGCCAGGGGCTGGGCAGTGACGTCCCGTTCTCATTGTCCGGCGGTACGGCGCTCGGAACGGGGCACGGTGACGTGCTTTCCCCGGTGCTTTCGCGCGGCACGTATCACTGGGTCTTGGCGATCGCGGAGGGCGCCCTGTCCACCCCGACCGTCTACGCCGAGCTCGACCGCTATCGCGAGGAACTGCCGCGGCCCGCGCTCTGGTCGCATTCCGACACGCTCGCGGCGGTACGGCAAGGCGACCCCCAGGCCCTCGCGGCGACACTGGCGAACGACCTGCAGGCGCCGGCGATCCGGCTGCGACCCGCGCTCAGCCGGGTACTCGAAGTGGGCGAGGAGCTCGGAGCCGTCGCCGGGCTCGTCAGCGGCTCAGGCCCGACGTGTGCGTTCCTGGCCCGCGATGCCCAGGATGCTGTGCGCCTTGCGGCGGAACTTGCCGGCCTCGGCGTGTGCCGCCAGGTGCGGTGCGCCGACGGGCCGGTACACGGCGCCCGGCTGATGTCCTAGCACGGATCTACAGCGGACATCTGGCGAGGAGCTCAGAGCGGAGGTCCAGCGCGGAGACCTAGAGCGGTGCTGTGGCGGGCACCGGGATCTTCAGGCGGGCCAGCCGCGCCGGATCGGGCCAGCGCACGTCCGTCGCCCAACCGAGCTTTTCGAAGGCCTGGATGATCCGCGCGCTGCTGTCGACCTGGCCGCGGAGCACCCCGTGGCGCGCGCTCGTCGGCTCGGCGTGATGCAGGTTGTGCCAGTTCTCGCCCATCCCGATGAAGGCCATCTGCCAGACGTTGGACGAGCGATCGCGGGTTTTGAACGGCCGCTTGCCGATGGTGTGGCAGATGCTGTTGACCGACCACGTCACGTGGTGCAGGACGGCGATGCGCACCAGGCCCGCCCAGAAGAACGCCTCCAGCCCGGCCTCCCACGACCAGCCCCACAGGGCGCCGAGCGCCGCCGGGAGGATCAGGCTCGTGGCGGTCAACGCCCCGAAGAGCTTGTGGACAATCACCAGCGAGCGATCCGCCAGCAGGTCTGGCGCGAAACGCTTCTGGTCGGTCTGCTCGGTGTCGAACAGCCAACCGACGTGGGCGTGGAACATGCCTTTCAGCAGCGAATGGGAGTCAGCGTCGCCATCGTCCCCGTAGTGCCACGGCGAATGCGGATCTCCCGCGGTGTCGGAGTACGCGTGGTGACGGCGGTGATCGGCTACCCAGCGGATGACCGGCCCTTCCACCGCCATGCTGCCGGCGACGGCGAGGGCGACCCGAAGGGCCCGCTTGGCCTTGAAGGCGCCGTGTGTCAGATAACGGTGAAAACCGACCGTGACGCCGTGGCCGGTGATCGCGTAGAGGACGACCATGAGCACGACATCCCGATAGCTGATCCACCGGTCCCAGAGCAGGGGCACCGCGGCGACCACCGCCGCGAGCGGCACCAGGATGATCACCGCCAGCAGCACCTGCTCGGCATGGGCCTTGAACCGGCTGCGCGGCACCGAGGTCAGCGGCAGATGCGGGCGACGCGGAACGCGCAGCGAAGTCTGGGGGGCAAGGGGCAGGTCGGAGATCGTCAAAGCTGGTAACCACCTGTCATACGGCAAAGGCCAGAAGGTTCGCCGGGAGCGCTGCCAACGGTATCGGTAAAGCGGGCCCCGCCGGGACCCCTTGGCCCACCCCGATCACATCCCGGGCACATGCTCATCACCACGCGGCCTGACGTGGCATCGTGGTTGGTGCTCATCCTGCGTGGTGTAACGGCAGCACCGGTGACTTTGACTCACCTGGACCAGGTTCGAATCCTGGCGCAGGAGCGGCAGGTCTGCGGGCCGGGTGGCCGTGGCTCTCGGTACAGTCGGGCCCGTGTCCGACGCCCCTCCTGCGGCCGTGATCGTGCTGGCGGCGGGCGAGGGCACCCGGATGAAGTCGCGCCTTCCCAAGGTCCTGCACGAGCTGGGCGGCCGTTCGATGCTCGGTCACGTCCTCGCGGCCGCCATGCCGCTGGAGGCGGCGCGCACCGCCGTCGTCATCGGCGCCGGTCGTGAGCAGGTCGCGGCGAGTTTGCCCGGCGAAGGCGGCACCCGCGAGGTCCTCGCGGTGGTCCAGGAGCAGCAGCTCGGCACCGGCCACGCCGTCCGCGTCGCGGTCGAGGCGCTCGACGAGGTGTCCGAACTCGCCGCCGGCGGAGCGGTGCTCGTCGTCCCGGGGGACACCCCGCTGCTGCGCGCCGAGACCCTGGCCGCCCTGCTCGAGCTGCACGCCGAGCATCATGCGGCCGCGACCCTGCTGACCGCGGTCATCGACAACCCCACCGGCTACGGGCGGGTGGTACGCGAAGGTGGCGGCTCCGGGCCGGTACGCGAGGTGGTCGAGGAGCGCGACGCCGACGCCGTCACCCGCGAGATCAACGAGGTCGCGACGGGCGTCTACGCGTTCTCCGCCGGCCACCTGCGCGCGGCGCTTCGCGAGCTGACCACCGACAACGCCCAGGGCGAGCAGTACCTGCCCGATGTCGTGGCCTGGCTCGTCGCTGCCGGCGAGGTCGTGCAGGCCCGGCGGGCGGCCGACCCGGCGGAGACCGCGGGGGTCAACGACCGCGTCCAGCTCGCGGCGGCCGGACGCGTGCTCAACCAGCGGCTGCTGGACGCCGCGATGCGATCCGGGGTCACGATCGTCGACCCGGCGACCACCTGGCTTTCCGCCGAAACCGCGCTCCAGCCCGACGTGACGTTGCTTCAAGGGGTCCGGCTCGAGGGGCGAACGACGGTCGCGAGCGGCGCCGTCGTCGGCCCCGACTGCACCCTGTCGGATACCGAAATCGGCGCAGATGCAAGGGTTCGCGCCACCACGGCCGACGCCGCGATCATCGGCCCGAAATGCGATGTGGGGCCGTACACGTACCTGCGGCCGGGCACCCGGCTCGGGGTGGGCGCAAAGGTCGGCGCCTACGTCGAGATGAAAGCGGCGACGATCGGCGACGGCACGAAGGTGCCGCACCTGACGTACGTGGGTGACGCCGAGGTCGGGGCGGGCAGCAACATCGGCTGCGGGGTGGTCTTCGTCAACTACGACGGGGTGACCAAGTCCCGTACCGTCGTGGGTGATGCGGCGTTCGTCGGCAGCAGCACCATGCTGGTCGCACCGGTGAGCGTCGGCGACGGCGCGTACACGTCGGCAGGCAGCGTGATCACCGACGATGTCCCGGCGGGGGCGCTCGGTATCGGCAGGGCTCGTCAAGTGAACAAAGAAGGCTGGACGGAACGCCGGCGGGCCGGCACCCGATCGGCGGAAGCAGCCGCGCAAGCGCGGCAGGCGAAGGAGTAGGGAACCGCGATGGGCAGCGTCATCAAGGCGAAGAGCAAGCGCAACCTGATGCTCTTCTCCGGTCGGGCGCACCCCGAGCTCGCCCTGGAGATCGGCACCGGTCTCGGCGTGATGCCGGTTCCCACCAGCGCCTACGACTTCGCCAACGGCGAGATCTTCGTCCGCTTCGAGGAGTCGGTACGCGGGTGTGACGCCTTCGTCGTGCAGAGCCACTGCGCTCCCATCAACACCTGGCTCATGGAGCAGCTGCTGATGGTCGACGCGCTGAAGCGGGCCTCCGCCAAGCGCATCACGGTCGTCGCGCCCTTCTACCCCTACGCCCGTCAGGACAAGAAGCACCGCGGCCGCGAGCCGATCAGCGCGCGCCTCGTCGCCGACCTGTTCAAGACCGCCGGTGCCAACCGGCTGATGACCGTCGACCTGCACACCGCGCAGATCCAAGGCTTCTTCGACGGCCCGGTCGACCACCTCTTCGCCCTGCCGCTGCTCGCGGAGTACCTCGAGGGCCGGATCACTGGCGACGTGACGGTCGTGGCGCCTGACGCCGGCCGGGTGCGTGTCGCCGAGCGCTGGACCGACCGGCTGGGCTGCCCGCTGGCGATCATCCACAAGCGCCGCGACCCCGATGTGCCCAACGAGGTCAAGATGTTCGATGTCGTGGGCGAGGTCCGCGGGCGTACCTGCATCATCGTCGACGACATGATCGACACGGCCGGCACGATCACCAAGGCCGCCGAGGCCTTGCTCGAGGCAGGCGCGACCGAGGTCATCGCCGCCGCCACGCATGCGGTGATGAGCGGTCCGGCGGTCGACCGGTTGAAGAACTCGCAGATCAGCGAGGTCGTCGTGACCAACACGCTGCCCATCCCGGCCGAGTCCCACTTCGACTCGCTGACGGTGCTTTCGATCGCTCCACTTTTCGCCCGCGCCATTCGCGCGGTGTTCTCCGACGGTTCGGTCACCGATCTGTTCGGCGGGGTGGCCTGAGCGCGTAAACTGACCGGTCGCGCCCGCCGTTCGGTCGTGGCCCCCTGTTCTCGGGTTTGACATCGCTAGCGTTCGAGGAGTTTTTCAGCCGTGGCCGAAGTACGTATACGCGCAGAGCAGCGCACCGAATTCGGCAAAGGCGGAGCCCGTCGTACGCGGCGTGCCGGTCTCGTCCCGGCCGTGATCTACGGTCACGGCCAGCCGCCGCGCCACATCTCCCTTCCCGCCCGCGAGATCCAGCTGGCGCTGCGCAGCGATGCCAACGTGCTGCTGCGCCTCGACCTCGACGGCGGCACCGAGCTGGCGCTCGCCAAGGACGTCCAGCGCGATCCGCTGAAGCAGAGCATCGATCACATCGACCTGATCGTCGTCCGCCGCGGTGAGAAGGTCCGCATCGATGTCCCGGTCCAGCTGACCGGCGAGCTCGGCAACTCTGACGTGCTGCTGAACCACGACCTCACGAGCGTCACCGTCGAGGCCGACGCCACCGCCCTTCCGCGTGGCTTCGAAGTCGACATTTCCGGCGTCGAGGTCGGCACGTCGATCTTCGTCCGCGATATCGCCCTGCCCGAAGGCGTGACCCTCGTCACCGATGCAGATGCGCTGATCGTCAGCGGCCTGGCGGCGCCGACTGCCGCGCAGCTCGACGCCGAGCTCTCCGAGGCCGAGGCCGAGACGGGCGCCGGTCAGGTCAGTGGCGCCGAGCCGGGCGAAGACGCCGAGGGCGAAGGTGGCGGCGAGCAGGGTGCCGCGGCCGAATCAGCCGAGCAGCCCGCCGAGGCGTAGCCGATGGGCCCGACAGGTCCGCGGATCGTCGTCGGGCTCGGCAATCCTGGTTCGGAGTACGCCGGAAACCGGCACAACCTGGGTTTCCATGTCGTCGATCTGCTGGCCGAGCAGCAGGGCGCGCGTTTCAAGAAGGGCGCCCGCGGTTTCGCTGACGTCGTCGAGACCCGCGTCGGCGACGAGCGGGTCGTCCTTGCCAAGCCGCGTTCGTACATGAACGAGTCGGGTGGCCGGGTGAAGGCGGTGCTCGCTTTCTACAAGGCGACCCCCGAGCAACTCGTCCTCGTACATGACGAGCTCGATATCCCGTTCATGCAGGTAAGGCTCAAGGTCGGTGGCGGCGCTGGCGGCCACAACGGTGTGCGCTCGGTCGATTCCGCGCTGGGCACCAAGGAGTACGCCCGGGTTCGGGTCGGTATCGGCCGCCCGCCGGGCCGCATGGAGGCTGCCGACTTCGTCTTGCGTGATTTCTCGCCGACCGAGCGCAAGGAGCTGCCGCTATTGGTGGAGCGGGGCGCCGACGCCGTCATCACCCTGCTGCGGCAAGGGCTTTCCGCGGCGCAGAACCTCTTCCACACCAATGCCTGACCGGACGGGGCATGCCTGACAGCGCCGGCGGCGCCGATACCGCCGACGTCGTCATCATCGGGGCCGGCATCGTCGGCCTGTCGACGGCCCGCGCCTTACTCGCCCAATCTCCCGGGCTGCGGGTGGTCGTCGTCGAGAAGGAAGCGGCGATCGCGTCGCACCAGACCGGGCGCAACAGCAACGTCGTGCACAGCGGTATCTACTACAAGCCGGGCAGCCTGAAGGCGAAGTACGCGATCGAAGGTGGCCGGGCCCTCGAGGCCTACTGCGGCGAGCGCGGGCTGCCGTTCGCGACCACCGGAAAGGTCATCGTCGCGACGCGGGATCAGGAGCGGCCGGCGCTGGCCGCACTTGCCCAGCGCGGACGCGACCACGGGCTCGCCGTCCGCGAACTGACGGCGGCCGAACTCGCCGAGCGCGAGCCTCACGTTCGAGCCGTCGCGTCCCTGCTCGTGCCGTCCACCGCCGTAACCGACTTTCTGGCTGTCGCGCACGCGTACCGGACCGATGTCGAAGCCGGCGGCGGCAAGCTCCGCCTGGGTGCGGCGGTGAGCGGGATCCGTACGACGGCGGGCGAAGTCATCGTCACCACGTCGGACGGCGCCGCGCTGCCCGCCCGGATCCTGGTCAACTGCGCCGGATTGCAGAGCGATCGCATGGCCGTGCTGGCGGGTGACATCCCGCCCGCGCGGATCCTGCCGTTCCGCGGCGAGTACTACGAGCTCGTCCCGCAGCGCCGCGAACTGGTGCGCGCGCTGGTGTATCCGGTGCCCGACCCCCGTTTTCCCTTCCTCGGCGTGCACCTGACGCGCGGCGTCGACGGCGGCGTCCACGCCGGTCCCAATGCCGTGCTGGCGTTTCGCCGCGAGGGCTATCGGCGCTGGTCCAGCACCCCGTCCGAGCTGTCGGAGCTGGCCCGCTTCCGCGGTACGTGGGCGCTCGCCCGCCGCTACTGGCGTACCGGGATGGGGGAGTACGGCCGCTCCCTCTGGCGGCCGGCGTTCCTGCGGGCGCTGCAGCGCCTCGTTCCTGAGCTGACGACGGACGATCTGGTGCCGTCAGCGCCCGGCGTGCGCGCGCAAGCAGTCGGCCGCGACGGCGCGCTGCTCGACGATTTTCTGATCAGCGAAGGCCCTCACGCGGTGCACGTGCTGAACGCCCCGTCACCGGCGGCGACAGCCTCCCTGCCTATCGGCGCCCACATCGCGCGATTGGTCCTGGGCCGGCTCTCGGCGCACGATTCTCGCTACGCTGGCTGATCATGCGGCTTTTGGTGACCGGCGGCGCCGGATTCATCGGGGCGAATTTCGTCCACCACGTGGCGGCGGCGCGGCCGGGGTGGGATCTCGTCGTCCTCGATGCCCTGACGTACGCGGGCGACCGCGACACCCTGGCGTCGCTCGGGGAGCGGATCACCTTCGTTCACGGCGACATCACGGATGGCGGGTTGGTCGACGATCTCGTCGGCGCTGCCGACGCGGTGGTGCACTTCGCGGCCGAGTCGCACAACGACAACTCCCTCGACGACCCCTCGCCGTTCGTGACGACCAACCTGGTCGGCACGTTCACGCTGCTGGAGGCCGTGCGCCGGCGGGGCACGCGCTACCACCACATCTCCACGGATGAGGTGTTCGGCGACCTCGCGCTCGATGATCCGGGGCGCTTCGACGAGTCGACTCCCTACCAGCCGTCGAGCCCCTATTCGGCGACCAAGGCCGGCTCCGATCTGCTCGTCGGTGCTTGGGTGCGCTCGTTCAAGGTCGAGGCCACGATCTCCAACTGCTCCAACAATTACGGGCCCTGGCAGCACGTCGAGAAGTTCATCCCGCGCCAGATCACGAACATCCTCGATGGGGTCCGGCCCAAGCTCTACGGCGACGGGCTGAACGTGCGGGACTGGCTGCACGTCGAGGACCACTGCTCGGCCGTGCTGGCGGTTCTCGAGAACGGTCGCATCGGCCAGACGTACCTCATCGGGGCTGATGGGGAAGCGTCCAACCGGCAGGTCGTCGAGTCGCTGCTGGTCGCCATGGGACGCGAGCCGACCGACTATGACCTGGTGTCCGACCGGCCCGGCCACGACCGTCGCTACGCCGTGGATTCCTCGAAGCTGCGGGCCGAATTGGGGTGGCAGGCGCGCTACAGCGACTTTGGCGCCGGGCTCGCCGCGACCGTTGACTGGTATCGCGAACACGAGACCTGGTGGCGCAAGCAGAAGGCGGCCGCCGAGGCCAAATACGAAATGCTGGGCCGATGAGAAGCGAAGCTGAGGGCCGATGAGCGGCGTCGGCGTCCAACCCACCGAAATCGAGGGCCTACTCGAAGTCACCATCCCGGTGCACGGTGACGAGCGGGGCTGGTTCAAGGAGAACTGGCAGGCGCAGAAGATGCGCGAGGCCGGCCTGCCCGAGCTCGATTTCGTCCAGCAAAACGTGGCGTTCAACGCGACGGCCGGGGTGACGCGTGGGGTCCACGCCGAGCCGTGGGACAAGTACGTGTCGGTCGCGTGCGGCCGCGTGTTCGCTGCCATCGTGGAGCTTCGCGAGGGTCCCGGGTTCGGCACGGTGGTATGCCGCGAGCTGACGCCGGACCGGGCACTGCTGATCCCGGCCGGCTGCGGGAACTCGTATCAAGTGCTCGAGCCGGCGACCGCCTACATCTACCTGACGACCGGGCTCTGGAACCCGTCGATCACGTATCCATCGGTCTCGCCGCTCGACCCCGCGCTGGCCATCCCGTGGCCGCTGGCGGGTGACGCTGCAGTGCTTTCCGCGAAGGACCTGGCCGCGCCGCCCCTCGCTGAGTTCGGCGCCGGCCGATGAAGGGGATCGTGCTGGCCGGCGGCACCGGCAGCCGGCTCTTCCCGGTGACGCGCGCCGTCTGCAAGCAGCTGCTGCCGCTCTATGACAAGCCGATGATCTACTACCCGGTCTCGACCCTGCTGATGGCCGGGATCCGCGACATCCTGATCATCACCACCCCTGATGACGGCGGCGCTTTCCGCCGGCTGCTCGGTGACGGCACGCAGTTCGGCTGCTCGTTCACCTACGCGGCCCAGCCAGATCCCGGCGGACTGGCACAGGCGTTCACGATCGGCGCCGACTTCATCGGACCCGACCCGGTGGCGCTGATCCTGGGCGACAACGTCTTCTACGGAGCCGGCCTCGGCCAGCAGCTGAAGGGCTGGACCGATCCCGACGGTGGCGTCGTTTTCGCCTACCACGTCGCCGATCCCGAGCGGTACGGCGTCGTCACCTTCGATGAGGCGGGTAAGGCCGTCGCCATCGAGGAGAAGCCGGAAAAGCCGACGAGTCCCTACGCCGTCACGGGTCTGTATCTGTACGACAACCAGGTGGTCGAGATTGCCGCCAACCTCAAGCCGTCGCCCCGCGGCGAGCTCGAGATCACCGACGTCAACAAGGCCTACCTGGCGCAGGGCAAGCTCGCCGTCCACACCCTCGATCGCGGCACGGCGTGGCTCGACACCGGCACGTTCGACTCCTTCATGGACGCCTCGCAATTCGTCCAGGTCATCGAGAGCCGGCAGGGCCTGAAGGTCGGCTGCCTCGAGGAAATCGCCTGGCGCGAGGGCTACATCGACGATGCCCAGCTCGCCGCCCTCGCCGCACCCCTTGCCGCCAGTGGCTACGGCGACTACCTGGCCGGCCTGCTCGAGCGCGGCCGTTAGCCTTACTCATCGCACCGGCTTCGCCGTCCAATGGATGATCCCCGAAGCTCCGGAGTTGAGTTGATCTACACCGTGAACATGCAGGTGGAGTGCGACGTTGACGATGCCTACGCAGTCCGCCGCCACGCCCAACGCTGGCTTTCTCCCGAGGTGCAAGGGCCCGACGCAGACAAGTGGATCGCCGAATACACCAAAACGACGGAACACTGCCTGTCGGTCATCCTCGGTAAGTCACAGATGGTCAGCGACGCCCTCCGCGGCGTCGGAGCCTCTGTGGATGGCTTGGAAGTAATCGGCCAGTCGGTCCAGGTAGATCAAGTGCGCGCCAACGAGTTCGAAGAGGACTGACGGTCGGCGTCGCTCGCCTGCAGCGACCTCTCGCCAATGGCGTTGATGGCCGGTCCTGGTTAAATCAGCGCCCGCGAGAGCAGCACTTCTGCGCGCCTCAAGAAGCGGGTTCGTTCCAGCCCAGTAGCAGTTTGCCGGTGTGCCCGTCGAATATCGAGATGGATGTCCGGCGTGGGAGTGGACGAGGGACTCTGTGGTGCCTGTCGTTGACCATCCATACGATCACACCGGTGAGCGGCTTCGTCACCTTCATCTCGGCCGGTCCCGGCGACCCCGAGCTGCTGACGCTGAAGGGTGCGGCGCGGCTGCGCGAAGCCGACGTCGTGCTCTATGACGACCTCGCCTCCGGCGCGATCCTCGATCTCGCCCGCGCGGGCGCTAACCTCGTCTCGGTCGGCAAGCGCGCTGGCCGACCCTCGACCAAGCAGCATCACGTCAACCGTCTCCTGATCGACTACGCCGCGACCGGCGCGCGCGTGGTGCGTCTGAAGTCGGGCGACGCCGGGATCTTCGGCCGACTGGAAGAAGAGATCGACACCCTGCGCGAGGCCGGAATCGGCTACGAGATTGTTCCGGGCGTCACGTCCGCCTGCGTTGCCGCGGCGCAGGCCGGCATCCCGCTGACGCGGCGGCATACCGCGCGCCGGGTGCAGTTCATCACCGGCGCCGACGTCACCGGCGAGCTGCCGCGAGACCTGAACCTGGCCGCGCTGGCCGATCCGGATGCGACCACGGTGATCTATATGGGCCGGCGCACGTTTCCGGCGCTGGCTGCAAAGCTGATCGCGCACGGGCTCGCGCCGGACACGCCGGCATTGCTTGCAGACTCCCTCGGCCGCGTCGACGAGCGGCTGACCCGGACGACCGTTGCCGAGCTCGCGGACGAGATCGCACGCGGCGGCGCGGCTTCGACGGCCGCCGTAATCCTGTTCGGGCCGCTGGCAGGAGACCATCGCTGACGCTGTCCCCGATCGGTATCGGTTGGGTGAAGTGCCTCATCACAAGATCGTCATTGTCGGCGTACGCACTGCCTCACCAAAACGGCCGACAGTGCCGGGATCTAGCTAGAGGGCCCAGAAATGGCATCACACACGCGCCTTTTCAGGTGGCGGGCAACCGAGCCGATAACCAAAGCTGTGGGCAGGGCGGACGATCGGAGGGACAGCTCAACTTCGATCCGGTACCTGGCGCGGCTCTCATCACGCTGCGGCGTGGCCGTGGTCACCGTTGTTGTGCTTCAGGGGGCCGTCCGCGGGTGGGTTGACGCAGGAGTGGCCATACCGGGTCCGCTAACAGGTCGGCACCGCCAGCGCGGACCTTGACCGCACGAGAAGCGCGCAAGTCTTAAGCAGTCGGGTACCGCGCGGCTTGAAGGACCCGAGGATGGCACGGACGCGCTTGTTCTCCGGCCGCGAAGTCGGCAACGCTTTGCCGGGATCCCGGCCGAATAGGTGAGGAAGTGGTTGATCAAATCGACTGCCAGCAACCACTTCCTCGACCAGACGGCCGGATGAGAGTGCCACCGAAGCTCAGGTGCGTCTGGGTGTATGGCCGGGTGGGGTGAAGAGTTTTCGGCGTTGGCCTTGGAGTGGTGGGCGTCCGTCGGGTGGCCAGAACCAGGGGGTGCGGTCGGGGTCGGTGCCGATGGTGATCTTCCAGCCGCCCTCATGCACTTTGTGGTGATGGTGGGTGCACAGCAGGTCGAGGTGTTCGGGGTCGGTGGGGCAGCCGTCGGCCCAGGGGTGGCGGTGGTGGGCTTCGGTGTAGGAGGCTGGCCGGTCGCAGGCGGTGACCGGCATTCGATCCGCCAACGCCCGACCGGCCTGGACCCGCTTGGACACCCAGCCGTCGGACTCACCCGACAGCCCCCGGACGAACTGCGCGGTGGACGCCGCGCCATCGCGGCCTTACTCACCCGACCGATCAGCCCGCTCGATCAGCCGACAGGACAGCAGATCCAGCTGCCGTCCGGCGCCGAACACCGGGGCAAGGATTCGACCGCCAGCATCCCGGACGTATCCGATGAAACCGCGGCAGCGAGTTCGGCGGCAAGCGCATGCAACTGCGCCACCTTCACCGCGAACTCTGCCTCGATCATGTGTTCGAGTCTAACAGAGAATGAGCAGCTCAGCGAGCTAGATTCCGGGTCCGATCCGGGTTCGCAGATAGTGCGCGAGCACCGTCACCGATCTCGACCCAGCGGTGGCACGAGCCTGCGGCCGTAGGCTGGACCAAGCGCCATGTCTACGTCACTCACAGCGGTTTCCGCTGCCCCCGTTACGCCCTCGCCACCCGACCTCGCCCCACTGCTCGACGCGACCGCGGCTGACCCCGCGATCAGCCGCTGGGTCGGCGGCGCCGGGCAGCCTCACCTTGACCTGACGGCCCCGGCCGGCTTGCGTCCATTGGCGCTGGCGGCCCTCGCCCGCGAGCGTTTCGTGCTGGCCGTCACCGCTACCGGACGCGATGGCGAGGATCTGGCCGAGGCACTCGGCAGCCTCATCGGTCCGGAGTCGGTCGCGTTCTACCCGTCGTGGGAAACCCTTCCGCACGAGCGCCTTTCGCCCCGTGCTGACACCGTCGGCCGGCGCCTCGCGGTGCTGCGCCGGCTGGCGCATCCCGACGAGTACGCGGACGGGCCGCTGCGGGTCGTCGTCGCTCCGGTGCGGAGCATCCTGCAGCCGCAGGCGGTCGGTCTCGGCGATCTGGTGCCGGTCCGGCTGCGCCCGGGCGATGAGGTCGAGCTCGAAAACGTCGTCCGCCAGCTCGCCGGACTCGCATATGCAAGAGTTGAAATGGTCGAGCGGCGGGGCGAATTCGCCGTGCGGGGCGGGATTCTCGACATCTTCCCGCCCACTGAGGAGCACCCGCTTCGGGTGGAGTTCTTCGGCGATGAGGTCGAGGACGTCCGCGCTTTCGCCGTGACCGACCAGCGTTCACTGGGAGCGGCCCCGCACGGTGTACTCGCCCCGCCGTGCCGCGAGCTGCTGCTGACGCCTGAGGTCCGGGAACGCGCCGGAGCACTCGCCAAGGAACACCCCGAGCTGGCCGAGATCCTCGATTCACTCGCCGACGGCCGTCCCGTCGAGGGCATGGAGGCTTTCGCCCCGGTCCTCACCGACCACATGGTGCTGCTGGTCGACGAGCTGCCTCCCGGCGCACACGTCGTCGTCACCGATCCCGAACGGGTCCGCACCCGCGCATCGGACCTCACCCGTACCTCCGCCGAGTTTCTCGAGGCGGCTTGGTCTGCGGCCTCGGTCGGCGGCAGCGCCCCGATCGATCTCGGCGCTGCGGCCTACCAGCCGTTCGGCGAGGTGCGCACGCATGCCGCCGAGATCGGGGTGCCGTGGTGGACCGTCACTCCTTTCGCGGTGGGTCCTGACGGCGAGGCCGACGGTGACATCGAGGACGAGGGATTCCTCGCGGCCGCCAAGGCCCCCAACGCCTACCGCGGCGACACCTCAGCGGCCATCGATGACGTACGCGGCTGGCTCGCTTCCGGGTGGCGCGTCCTGCTCGTCACCGAGGGCCATGGCCCGGCGAAGCGCATCGCCGAGGTGCTGCGCGATGCGGGTGTCGGGGTGCGGCTGCACGCGGATGAGCCCGGCTTCACGCTGGATGACGGTGTCGCGACGGTCACGACCGGCTGCCTGACGACCGGCTGGACCTCAGACCTGCTCAAGCTCGCCGTGCTGACCGAGACCGACCTGGCGGGCACCCGAGGCGTCGGCACGAAGGATCTGCGCGGCCGGATGCCGAGCCGGCGCGGTCGCGGGATCGACCCGATGCAGCTGACGCCCGGCGATCTGGTGGTGCACGAGCAGCACGGTGTCGGGCGTTACGTGGAGATGGTCGCGCGCACCGTTGCCGGAGCCACGCGCGACTACCTGGTGCTCGAATATGCCCGTGGCGACAAGCTTTTCGTGCCCACCGATCAGCTCGAGCAGGTCACTCGCTACGTCGGCGGCGAGGGTCCGAGCCTGGACCGGATCGGCGGCGCCGACTGGGCCAAGCGCAAGGGCCGGGCGCGCAAGGCAGTCAAGGAGATCGCCGCCGAGCTGATCCGGCTCTACAGCGCGCGGATGGCCTCACCCGGCTACGCGTTCGGCCCCGACTCACCCTGGCAGCGCGAGCTCGAAGACGCGTTCCCCTACCGCGAGACCCCCGACCAGCTGCGGGTCGTCGACGAGGTCAAGAACGACATGGAATCGGCCGTTCCGATGGACCGGCTCATCTGCGGCGACGTCGGCTACGGCAAGACCGAGATCGCCGTGCGGGCGGCCTTCAAAGCCGTCACCGACGGCAAGCAGGTCGCCGTCCTCGTGCCCACGACTTTGCTTGTACAGCAGCACTTTGCGACGTTCTCCGAGCGCTACGCCGCCTTCCCCGTGACGGTGAAAGCGATGAGCCGGTTCAACTCCGCCAAGGAGCAGAAAGCGGTGCTTGACGGGATGGCGGCGGGCGAGGTCGACGTCGTGATCGGGACGCATCGCCTGCTGAGCCCGACCACCACGTTCAAGGACCTCGGGCTCGTCGTCGTCGATGAGGAGCAGCGCTTCGGCGTCGAGCACAAGGAGCTGCTCAAGCAAATGCGCACGGCCGTGGACGTGCTCACCATGAGCGCCACCCCGATCCCGCGCACGCTGGAGATGGCGATCACGGGCATCCGCGAGCTCTCGACCATCGACACCCCACCTGAGGAACGCCATCCGGTGCTGACGTTCGTCGGCGTCTACGAGGACAAGCAGGTGGCCGCCGCCATCCGGCGCGAACTCCTGCGCGACGGCCAGGTCTTCTACGTCCACAACCGGGTCGAGTCCATCGAGAAGGCCGCTGCCCGGCTGCGCGAGCTGGTGCCCGAAGCCCGGATTGCCACGGCCCACGGGCAGATGAACGAGGAGACGCTCGAGGCGCACATGCTCTCGTTCTGGGAGCGCGCGTATGACGTGCTCGTCTGTACGACAATCGTGGAGAGCGGCCTCGACATCGCGAATGCGAACACGCTGATCGTCGAAAGGGCCGACAACTTCGGCCTTTCCCAGCTGCATCAGCTGCGCGGGCGGGTCGGTCGCGGCCGCGAGCGGGCTTATGCGTACTTCCTCTACGACGCGCAGCGCCCGCTGACCGAGACCGCCTACGACCGCCTCGCCACGATCGCCGCCAACACCGACCTCGGCGCCGGCATGGCCGTCGCCATGAAGGACTTGGAGATCCGCGGCGCCGGAAACCTGCTCGGCGGCGAGCAGAGCGGCCACATCGCGGCCGTTGGGTTCGACCTCTACATCCGGCTGGTCGGCGAGGCGGTGGCGGACTTCCGCGGTGAGGCGCCGGAGGAGCTGGCCGAGGTCAAGGTCGAGCTCCCGATCGATGCCAACCTGCCGCGCGACTACATCACCGGCGAGCGGCTGCGCCTCGACGCCTACCGCCGGGTCGCCGAGGTCGCTACGCCCGAGCAGCTGGAGGAGGTACGCGCCGAGCTCATCGACCGTTATGGCGCGCTGCCCGAACCGGTGGAAAACCTGCTGGCCGTTGCGGCGTTCCGGCTTCACGCGCGGCGCTATGGGGTCGCCGAGGTGGCCCTTCAGGGCCGCTACATCCGCTTCGCGCCGCTGGAGCTTCGCGAGTCGCAGACCTTGCGCCTGCAACGGCTCTACAAGGGGACACTCGTCAAGGCGCCCACCCGCACGATCCTGGTGCCGGTGCCCACGGCAAGCGGGCGGATGGGCTCGCCGCCGGTGCGCGACCGGGCCCTGCTGGAGTGGGCACAGGAGCTGCTCGATGCCGTTGCCGGCGACAGTATCGGCGCCGCAGCGGCGGTCCAGTCGGCCACCAACGCGGGTCACCCGTAGGCTCGGGCACGTGAAACTGCGCTCTATCGGTCGCCTGGGCATCGCCGGCCTCGCCATCGCCGTCCTTCCGCTCACCACCGCCTGCCAGACCCGGATCGGGATCGCCGCCTCCGTCGGCAGCAAGCAGATCGACACCTCGCAGCTGACCTCGGTGACCACCCGGTCCGCGGCTGCCCTGGCCGCCACAGGCCAGACCGTTCCGGCGAGTCAGCAGCCGGCGCTGCAGCGCGGCGTGCTCAACCTGCTGGTGCGTGACGCGTTGCTCGAGGAGATCGGCAAGGCGCAGGGCATCACGGCCACCAACGCGGAACTGGCTACCGAACGGGCGTCCGAGGCGCAGCAGGCCGGCGGCGACAAGGCGCTGATCACCCAGTCCGAGCAGGGCGGGGTCTCCGAAGCCGACCTCGACATCGTGGTGCGCGAGAAGCTGCTCATCACCAAGCTGCAGAGCAAGTTCGGCTCCAGCGACAGCACCGCTTTCGCCAACAAGCTGACCGCTGCCGCACAGAAGATCAAGGTGCGGGTCAACCCGCGCTTCGGGGCATGGGACGCCAAGAACCTGACGATCGTCGGCGCCCCGAACGACCTGTCCTCGACGGTCACGAAGAAGTGAGCGAGCCCGCGCCGGCTGAGCACCCCGCCACCGGCGTCACGGCTGCGAACGGCGCGACGGCTCCCACTGGCTCGACGCTGCTCGAGGCGGTCGCGGTGATGGATCGGCTGCGCTCTCCGGGCGGCTGCCCGTGGGACGCCGAGCAGACCCACCAAAGCCTTGCGCCGTACCTGCTGGAAGAGGCCTACGAGGCCTACCAGGCGCTGGAGGACGAGGACTCCGACTCCTTGCGCGACGAGCTCGGCGACGTGCTGCTGCAGGTGCTCTTCCACGCCCGGGTCGCGGCGGAAGAGCCGGGTGGCTGGGACATCGACGACGTCGCGGCCGGGCTCGTCGCCAAGCTCGTCCGGCGCCACCCCCACGTCTTTGCCGACACCCAGGTGAGCGGAAGCGCTGACGTCGAGGCGAACTGGGACCGGATCAAGAAGGCCGAGCAGCCGGGCCGCAGCGTGGCCGACGGCGTGCCGCTGGCGCTGCCTGCCCTCGCGTTGCTGGCCAAGCTTCAGTCGCGCGGCACGCGGGCCGGCAGCTGGTCGCCGCCGGCCGATCCCGCCTCGCTTGTGACAGCTGCCGCGGACGCTGCGGCGAGCGAGGCAACGGAGGAGAACGTCGCTGATCTGCTGCTGGCGACGGTGATTTTGGCGCGCCGGGCCGGGCTCGACCCGGAGGCCGTCCTGCGCCGGCGAGCGCTGCAGTTTCGCGACGAGCTGGCCGGGTCAGCCGGGGCGTAGGAGTGTCACCGGTTCACCTGATCGTTAGCGGCGCTGCGCCGCCGGCACCTCACCGACCCGCGTTACAGTCGCGCCGTCGGTGCCGAATTTTCCTCGGTCCCGACCCTCGCTAGGAGCCCCCCGTGCCTTTCATCGAACTCGTCACCGCACGCGAGATCCTCGACTCCCGAGGCAATCCGACGGTGGAGGTCGAGCTCGTCCTCGATGACGGAAGCGTCGGTCGTGCGGCGGTTCCGAGCGGTGCGAGCACCGGCGCGTTCGAGGCGGTCGAGCTGCGCGACGGTGGCAGCCGCTACGGCGGCAAAGGCGTCCTGAAGGCCGTCGCCGGGGTCGAGGACCGGATCGCTGACGAGATCGTCGGCTTCGAGGCGAGCGAGCAGCGGCTGCTGGACCAGAAGCTGATCGAGCTCGATGGCACTCCCGACAAGTCCTCCATCGGGGCCAACGCGATCCTCGGCGTCTCCCTCGCCACCGCGCGGGCCGCGGCGGAGAGCGCCGGCCTGCCCCTGTTTCGTTACGTGGGCGGCTCGACGGCTCACCTCCTGCCGGTGCCGATGATGAACATCCTCAACGGCGGCGCGCACGCCGACACCAGCGTCGACATCCAGGAATTCATGATCGCTCCGGTGGGCGCGCCGACCTTCCAGGAAGCCGTGCGTTGGGGCGCCGAGGTCTACCACGCGCTGAAGGCCGTCCTGAAGAGCCGCGGGCTCGCGACCTCGGTCGGCGACGAAGGCGGTTTCGCGCCCGACCTGCCGCACAACCGGGAGGCCCTCGACCTGATCGTCGCGGCGATCGAAGCCGCCGGATTCCGTCCCGGCAGCGACATCGGCTTGGCGCTGGACGCCGCCGCCACCGAGCTTTTCTCGGCGGAATCCGGCATGTACGGCTTTGAGGGACAGAGCCGGTCGGGCGAGTCGATGCTCGGCTATTACACCGAACTCGTCGATAATTATCCGATCGTGTCGATCGAGGATCCGCTGGCGGAGGACGACTGGTCGGGCTGGCAGGCGCTCACGAGCGCGCTGGGCAGCCGGGTGCAGATCGTCGGCGATGACCTGTTCGTGACCAACCCGGAGCGGCTCGCTCGCGGCGTGCGTGAAGGGTCGGCAAACGCCTTGCTGGTCAAGGTGAATCAGATCGGCACGCTGACCGAGACCCTCGACGCGGTTGCGCTCGCTCACCGCTCCAGCTTCCGCACGATGATGAGCCACCGTTCCGGCGAGACGGAGGACACCACGATCGCCGATCTGGCCGTGGCCCTCGACTGCGGGCAGATCAAAACCGGTGCCCCCAGCCGCAGCGAGCGCGTCGCCAAGTACAACCAGCTCCTGCGCATCGAGGAGCTGCTCGGTGACGCGGCCCGCTATGCCGGCCACGGCGCGTTCCCGCGCGCCGGTCAGGGAACCGCGTGACAGCGCCCTCCCCGCCGCGCCGCTCCAACGCGCAGAACAACCGCCGCTACGCCTCGCCGGCGGCGGCCCCGACGCGTGGGCGCCCCCGGCCGACGTCGGCGGCCCGCAGTACTGCGGCCGGAGCCCGCCGCGGCGCCCGTCCCTCGTCCGCTCCGCGCAGCGTCCGCAGCTACGCCCTGACCCACGGTGGGGGTCTGACCCTCACCACCCGCGCGGCGCTGCTCGGACTCGCCCTCTGTGCCGTCGTGCTGACGCTGGCCTATCCGTTGCGCGAGTACCTGTCCGAGCATCGCCAGATCAACCAGCTGGCCGCGCAGGTGAACAAGGACCGGGCAACGGTCGCCCAGATGCGTGAGAGCGGCCGCCAGGACGCCGACCCGGCGTACATCGAGCAGCAGGCCCGCATCCGGTTGCACATGAAGCGCCCCGGTGATCTGGTCTTCCAGCTGCAGCCACCGCTGCCGGCGAAGATCACCAAGCAGCAGGCCGGTGCCGTACACACGCCCGTCCTTCCAGGCCATGCCACGCAGCCTTGGTACTCCCAGCTGTATCGCAGCACCCTCGAGTCCGGAAAGTGACCGAGCCGGCACTCCCGGCGCCGCCGCTCGATCCCCAGGTGGTCGCTGTCGTCGAGGCGCAACTGGGCCGCCGGCCGCGAGCAATTCGGCAGGTCGCCCACACCTGCACCTGCGGGCTGGTCGATGTCATCGAGACCTCGCCGCGCCTGCCCGACGGCACCCCGTTTCCGACGCTCTTCTACCTGACCTGCCCGAAGGCGTCGAAGGAGATCGGCCGGCTCGAGGCGTCGGGGCTGATGCGTGAGATGACCGAGCGGCTGCGCACCGACCCGGAGCTGGCGGCGAAGTATCAGGCGGCCACCGAGGACTACCTTCGTCGTCGTGACGCGATGGGCGTGCTGCCGGGATCGCCTACCGCCGGAGGCATGCCGGGGCGCGTGAAGTGCCTGCACGTGCTGGTCGGCCACAGCCTGGCGGTCGGGCCGGGGGTCAACCCGTTCGGCGACGAGGCGCTCGCGCTGATGCCGGACTGGGGACGCGGCGGCCCCTGCGTGTCACCATGAATCAGCCGGTGAATCAGCCATGACCCGGGTCGCCGGCCTGGACTGCGGGACGAACTCGCTGCGGCTGCTGGTGGCGGATCTGCAGCCGGACGGGACGCTGCGCGACGTCGTCCGCGACATGCAGGTGGTGCGTCTCGGCGAGGGCGTCGACCGCACCGGCGAGCTCTCCGCGGCCGCTCTCGAGCGCACCTTCCGCGTGCTGCGCGAGTACGCGAGACGGTGCCGCGAGCTCGGCGCGGAGCGGGTGCGGATGGTCGCCACCAGCGCGACCCGCGACGCCCGCAACCGTGACGAGTTCACCCGTGGCGTCCGGGACATCCTCGGCGTCGACCCCGAGGTGATCACCGGCGAGCAGGAGGCCGCGCTGAGTTTCGTCGGTGCGACCGGCGATCTGCGGGGACGCCCCGACCTGGCTGACCCGTATCTCGTGGTGGACATCGGGGGTGGTTCGACGGAGTTCATCCTGGGCGGGCCGGAGGGTGCGGTCGCGAGCCGTTCCGTCGACGTCGGCTGCGTCCGCATGACCGAGCGCCACCTCCACAGCGACCCAGCGGCTGCGGCCGAGCTGCAGGCGGCCGAAGCCGACATCGCGTCGGCGATCGCCGATGTCCGCCGCACCGTCGACCTGGGGGCCACCCGCACGCTGGTCGCCGTGGCCGGCACGGCGACGACGATGACCGCTTTGGCGCTCGGGCTTCCCGCTTACGACCCCGAGCGCATCCACCTCTCGGCGGTCAGCCTTGCCGACGTCGAGCGGATCTACAGCGAGCTGGCGGTGATGGATGGTGCCCAACGCGCCGCGCTCGGCCCGATGCATCCCGGCCGCGTGGACGTGATTGTGGCCGGGGCACTGATCCTGCGCGAGGTCGTGCGGGCCGCGGGGACCGGCGGGATGGTCGCCAGTGAGCACGACATCCTCGACGGGATCACGCTTTCTCTCGGCCAACCTTGAACGACCGGCCCGACGCGGCTGGCGTCGCGTCAGCCGCCGGGCGCTGCCGCACGACCGGTGAACTCGACACCGCGGTGGCCGGCTGCCGCGCGTGCCCACGGCTCGTCGCGTGGCGCGAGGAGGTGGCCGCGACCAAGCGGGCGGCGTTCGCCGACCAGCTGTACTGGGGACGTCCGGTGCCTTCCTGGGGTCCTGACGATGCCGCGCTCGCCATCCTGGGTCTCGCTCCGGCTGCTCACGGCGGCAACCGCACGGGCCGGATATTCACCGGAGATCGCAGCGGCGACTGGCTTTTCGGAGCGCTGTATCGCGCCGGCCTCGCCGCGATTCCCACGTCGGTGTCTGCCGACGACGATCAGCGGCTGTTCGGGACGCGCATCCTCGCGGCGGTGCACTGCGCGCCTCCCGACAACAAGCCGACGCCGGCTGAACGCGACGCCTGCCGCCCGTGGCTGGTGCGTGATCTGCAGTTGCTGATGCCGACCCTCCGGTGCGTGCTCGTCCTGGGAGGCTTCGCCTGGAACGCGCTCTGGCCCGCTCTGGGTGCCTGCGGGCTGACCGTCCCCCGACCCCGGCCGGTCTTTGGCCATGGCGCGCAGGCGTCCGTCGGCGGCTTGACGGTGCTCGGCTGCTATCACCCGAGCCAGCAAAACACCTTCACGGGCAAGCTCACCACTGCGATGATCGATGACGTGGTCGGACGCGCAGCAAGTCTCGTACCAGGCCGGCCGTGAGCGCCATGCCGCCCCGGATCCTCATCGTCGGCGGGGGATACGTCGGGCTCTACGTGGCGATCACGCTGCAGAAGCGGCTGAAGCCCGGCGAGGCGAAGATCACCGTCATCGACCCGAAGTCGTACATGACCTATCAGCCCTTCCTGCCCGAGGCCGGTTCGGGAAACCTGGAGCCGCGTCACGTGATCGCGCCGCTTCGCCGGGTGCTGAACAAGTGCGAGATCATCAACGGCCGCATCAAGGCGATCGATCACGCCTCCCGCGTCGCGGTGCTGGAGCCGATCGAAGGCCCCACCCGCGAACTCGCGTACGACACGATCGTCGTCTGCCCCGGTTCGATCGCCCGCACGCTGCCCATCCCCGGCCTCGCCGAGCGAGGCATCGGCTTCAAGTCCGTGGCTGAAGCGATCTACCTGCGTAACCACGTGCTGGAGCGGATGGACGCGGCATCGTCCAGCACCGACCCGGTACTGCGCCGGCGTGCTCTGACTTTCGTCTTCGTCGGCGGTGGGTACGCCGGCATCGAGGCGATGGCGGAGCTGGAAGACATGGCCCGCGACGCGTGCAAGTTCTACCCCAACCTCGGCCACGACGAGATGCGCTGGGTCCTCGTCGAGGCGAGCGGACGCATCCTGCCCGAGGTGTCGCCCCGGATGGGTGAGTACACGGCGATGCAGCTGACCCAGCGCGGCATCGAGGTCCGCCGCAACACCCGGGTGACCTCAGCGCTCGGGGGCCACATCGTCCTCGACGACGGCGAGGAGTTCGACGCCGAAACCCTGGTGTGGACCGCCGGAGTGCGAGCGAACCCGATGCTCGAGTCCACCGATCTGCCGCTCGATGACCGCAAGCGGGTCGTCTGCACGCCCTTCTTGCAGGTCAAGGGCACTCCGGGTGCCTGGGGCTCAGGCGATAGCGCTGCGGTGCCTGACCTCTCCAAGGGTGGCAACGAGACCACCGGGCCCTCGGCGCAGCACGCGGTCCGGCAGGCGAAGCGGCTGGCGCTGAACCTCATCGCCGAGATGCGCGGCGAGCCGCTCGTCGCGTACGAGCACGCGTACGTCGGCTCGGTCGCCTCGCTCGGGCTCTACAAGGGGGTCGCTGAGATCTACGGGATCAGGCTGCGCGGCTTCCCGGCCTGGTTCGCGCACCGCTCCTACCACGTGGCCCGGGTGCCGACGCTGAACCGCAAGGTCCGGGTCCTGACCGACTGGACCATCGCGCTGTTCTTCCGCCGCGAGATCGTCTCGCTCGGTGCGTTCCAGGATCCGCAGGCCGATTTCCGGGCGGCAGCCGGCCCCGTCGAACGCGCCGGCTGACGGATCCGTCGAAAAGGCCACAACTTTTTCGGCGCGGGCCGCTAGGCCCGGCGTGTCGGCGTGAAACGCCGTAGCGCTGCTCATCTTTGTGGCTGTTTCGACGGCACACCTCTGGCAAGCTCGCACCGTGCCCTTGCTCGCGGTTGCCGCCCTGGGTCCTGACCGTCCAGGGGTCGTCGCTGCACTGACTCGGGTGCTGCTCGCCCGGTCCGGCAATCTCGAAGATGCCTCGATGCACCAGCTGAGCGGCCAGCTCGCGATGACGCTCGTGGTCGACGTTCCCGCCAGCGCCGATGCGGTACGCGCCGAGCTCGAGCCGGTGGGACGCGACCACGAGCTGCTGATCTCGGTCCGCGAGGTGGCGGTCCACCAGGAGCAGCCGGCGGGAGAGTCGTTCGTCGTCAGCGTGCACGGCGCCGATCGGCCGGGCATCGTGCATCGCGTCGCCGAGGCGATCGCCGAGGCGGGCGGCAACATCACCGACCTCTCCACCCGGCTCGCCGGCGAGCTGTACGTGCTCGTCGCCGAGATCGATCTGGCGGCCGACCCGGATCAACTCGCCCGCGCACTCGCCGAGCTCGGCAAGGAGCTCGGCGTCGACGCCCACCTTCGCCCCGCCGACTCCGACCTGCTCTGAACCCGCTGACCGATGCTCAGGCCTGTCTTGCGCGCGCCCGACCCGGTGCTGTCACGCCCGACCGCGCTGGTGGATCCGGACGACCCTGAGGTGATGGCCGTCGCCATCGATCTGGTGGAGACGATGCGCGCCTCGCCCGGCTGCGTCGGCTTGGCGGCGCCTCAGCTCGGCGAGCCGGTGCGGCTGTTCGCGCTCGATGTCACCGGCCATCCCAAGGCGCGTAGCTGCGCCGGGCTCGTCGTGCTGGCCAATCCCGTCGTCGTCGAGGTGGGGGCGTTGAAGAAGGGCCGCGAGGGCTGCATGTCGGTGCCCGACTTCACCGGCGACGTCGGCCGCCCGGCGACGATCGTCGTGCGCGGCATGGTGCCCGATCCCACTCCCCGCGAGCGGACCATCGAGGCCAACGCCTTCGAGGCGCGCGCGTTCGGTCACGAGCTCGACCATCTCGACGGGGTGCTCTTTCTCGACCGGGTGGTCGGCGCCCAAGCGATACACCCTCGCAAGCGTTATCTGTGATGCTGGGTCTCACGCTGAGTGGCAGGCCCCCGTACCCCAATCGGCAGAGGGAAGCGGCTTAAACCCGCTCCAGTGTGGGTTCGACCCCCACCGGGGGCACTGGTTGACCAGCGCAACAGCGAGGGGTCATCGGTGGGGGTCGGGAGCCATGGAGCCCCAGGCGGCCACGGATCGGCTGGGCGGCGTGCTGACGGAGTTGACCGCGCGGGAGCCGATCTTCCATCACCGCGAGCTGGTCTACGACCGCGAGAGTTACCAAACGCGAGACGGCTCCTGATTTCTGCGAGGTCGGGGCGTCGGGCCGGCGCTACAGCCGCGAGTTCATCTGGGAGACGCTCGCCGAACGCCGCACCGGACCGGAGACGGTCACGTTCGAGCTCAGCGACGCGCAGGTCCGCGAGATCGCGCCGCAGACGTACCTGCTGACCTACGAGCTGACAGGCGGCGCGCGGGTCACTCGGCGGCTCACGATCGGGCAGGGCAGCGCCGAGGTCGGCTGGAAGATCCTCTTTCACCAGGGCACGCCGGTCGGCCAGTAGCCGAGTCGGCGCTAGCGCAGCGTCGCCTCGTCCAGTTCCGCCGCGACCTTCTTGGGGACGACCATGCTCCACGCGTCGATGACAAGTTCGCGGGCCTCGACGTCGGCGAGCGCGGCAAGGCGGACGTGGATCCAGTTGTAGCGAAGGTCAGATGCCCTGGGAGACAAGAACTTCTCGGGCTCTGCTGCGATCACGCCGTCGCGTTCTTCCTTCGGAAACGCGAGGCCGGCGATCTCGTCGTCGCCGGAGAACGCGAGCCAGACGAGCCGTCCGACGCGGAACTTCTCGACTCCCCGCACCTCGACCTGGTAGCTGCGCGGCAGTTTGAGCGCTAGCGCGCGAACGTCGTCAGCTGACGACACCGTCGAGCTTCCCATTACCCGATAGTCCTAGGGGTCGCACGAGCAGCCGCAGCAACCGTTCGTGTTCGGCCGCCGGATCGTCGGTCAGTCCGGTGTGTACGGGACCGGGTTGGATCACGGTGCTACGCGGCGCGGTGAGCCAGCGGAAGAACTGGCCCCGTGCGTCGCGTCCGGCCTCGGCCGCCGCCGCGCATGCCTGCGTCGACGCCTGCAGCGCCTGGCGAATCGGCTCGGGGTCGGCTCCCGGATCGAGCGCTTCCAGCCGGACGGGGTCGAGCTCGGCGCGGATGGCGAGGTAATCGAGCTGGCGGCAATAGAGCATCACGGCCGCGTTCATCCGCTCGCCGCGCTCCACCCGAGGCACCACCTGCAGCACCGCGTACTCGAAGACCTGCCGCGGCCCGCTCACCCCGGCACGCTTTCGACGAGCGCCGGCAGCCAGCGGGACCGCGCCTGCAGACGCTCCATCAGCTGCCGCACGTAGCCCGCGCGCAGCTGCGCCAGATCCCCGAAGGCCGAAAGCGCCAGCGGATCGTCGAGCCATTCGTCGGGAACCTCGGCCACGGCGGCCGTGACGAGCTCCTCGGTGACGAGCGGGGCGAGCGCGTCGTCGGCAGCAGCGACCCTCGGGTTGCTGGATACCAGCGCGTGTTCGCGGGCGTCGTACTCGCGCCCGATCCAACCCTGCGCGCCGGGCCAGTGGTGGGCGAAGGTGAGGGTGGCGCCGTGGTCGATGAGGTACGGGCGGCCGTGCCAGCGCAGCATGTTCGGATTGCGCCAGGAGCGGTCCATGTTGGCGACGAGCGCGTCGAACCAGAGGATCCGTCCGGCGAGCTCGGGATCGACCGGAAACGCCCGCACGTCCAGATCGAGCGCCCCGGGCAGGAAGTCCATGCCGAGATTGCGCCCCGGGCTGGCCCGCAGCAGGTCCTGCACCTCCTCGTCCGGCTCGCCCACGGACAACGCCGGGTCGATGTCGATAGTGACGAGGTCGGGCACCGGAAGCTCCAACGCCCGCAGCAGGTGGGCGCAGATCACCTCGGCGACGAGCGTGCGCGGACCCTGGCCGGCGCCGGTGAACTTGACGACGTACGTCCCGTCGTCGTCGCCCTCCATGACGCCGGGCAGTGAACCGCCCTCACGCAGCGGGGTGACATAGCGCAGCGCGGTCACCTGGGCAAGCACAGCTGGTCACCCTATCCAGCGGCCGGCGGCGGGCTGATACCGGCGATGACCGCCTCGGCGATCGCGGTGAGCTGCGCGACTTGCTCGGCCGTGAGCCGGTCGAAGACAGCTCGGCGAACCGTCTCGACGTGGCCTGGCGCCGCCGCAGCCAAGGTCTCGAACCCGCGCTCGGTGAGCACGGCACACAGGCCGCGGCGGTCATCCGGATAAGGCTCGCGGCGCACCAGGCCGGCCTTCTCGAGCCGGCCGACGGCATGGGAGAGCCGGCTGCGGGAAAAGAGCGCCCGGTGGGCGAGCTCGCTCATTCGTAGCGCGTTCTTCGGCTCCTCGGACAGGCGCACCAGGATCTCGTAGTCGGCGTGCGACAGGTTGCTCTCGCGCTGCAGCTGGCTGTCGACGGCCGCGTTCAGCAGCTGTACCGCGGACAGCGAAGAGCGCCAGGCTGCCTGCTCCTGGACCGACAACCAGCGCGGCATGGCCTGAACCTATCGCCCGTATGGGCAGAAATCCCCGTCGCGATCCGACAGGTGCCGATCTTGGGCTGTGGAACGGCGATGATGCGGTTAGCGTTTCTCTTTGTGAGAAGCCGGGCCGGAGATGCCGCGTCCCAGGCGTCGGAAGGAGCTCGGCCTCCATGGCCCAGTTGAGGTCGTCCAATCCCGCGTTCCGGCAGAAGTTCGCGATCGCCGAGCCCGTGGTCGCCCCGCCCGACGCCACGCCCGAGCAGCTCGCCCAGATGTACCGGGCGCCCTCGAAACTCACCATCGACGACGTCGTCATCCACACCCTGGGCCTGTTCGCAGTCCTGGGAGTCTTCGCCGCCGTCGGTTGGGCGATCGCGCCGGGCAACCCCGGCGTCGGCTTCGCCGCAGCGATCGCCGCTCTGGCGCTGTCCTTCGTCATCGGCTTCAGCCGAATCATCCGGCCGCCGCTCGTCGTGCTCTTCGCTGCGCTCGAGGGCGTCGCGATCGGCCTGATCAGCCGGTTCTACGAGGAGGCGTACCACGGCATCGTGCTGCAGGCGCTGCTCGGTACCGGCGTCATCTTCGTGGTCATGCTCGGGCTCTACCGCAGCGGCCGGCTCCGGGCCACCCCGCGGATGCGCAAGATCGTCTACTCGACTCTGCTCGGTGTCGTGGCGATCGGGCTCGTCGACCTCGTCGTGCGGCTGACGACGGGCAGCCAGCTGCCGATCATCAACTCCGCCTCGCCGATCGGGATCATCTTCAGCCTGGCTGTCCTAGTGGTCGCCAGCCTGCAGTTCATCCTCGACTTCGACTACATCGAGCGGGCCATCGCCGCCGGCGCACCACGCAGCGAAGCGTGGCGCGCGTCGTACGGGCTGCTCGTCGGCTTCATCTGGGTCTACCTCGAGCTGCTGCGCCTGCTGTCCAAGCTGCGCCAGTAGCCCTCAGGCCCGGCCAGCGCTCAGCCGTGCTGGTCGGGCCCGGCGCGGGTCGGATCGATCCGGATCAGGCAGCGCTGGTCCTTGATCATCGCGGCCCGGTACTCGTCCCAGTCCGGATGCTCGCCCGAGATGTCGCGGTAGTACGCGATCAGGCCGTCCATCGCGTCGGGTAGCGATTGGATCGTCGCGGTGCCCTCGACGTAGATCCACTCGCCGAAAAAGCCGTCCGGCACGACGCACACGGAGGCCTGGCCGGTACGCCGGATGTGCTTGACCTTGAACGCGGTCTCCCGCGAGCTGATGACCACGAGGCCGGCGTCATCGACGCCGACCGACACCGGGGTCAGCTGCGGGCTTCCGTCCTTGCGGACGGTCGCCAGCACCCCGCGGTGATGCTCGCGGATGTAGGCCCTAGCGTCGCCGAGATCCACCCCGGACTAGAGCGTGCGCAGCGCGCCGCGCCGCAAGTCCTGCTCGTGGACGATCGCGCTCGCGTAACCGTGCGGGATGCTGTGCTCGTCGCGCAGCCAGATGACCCGCTCCTCGAAGCGCATCAGGCTGGGACCGCATTCCAAACAATCCAGCCACTGGGCTATTGGCTGTCCGGTCACCTCGGGCATCCGCGAGATCAGGCTCTGATGGGTCTGCGCCGAGTGATGAACGGACATGCGCGCCTCCTAGGAGTGGATCGTCAGCGGTACATGTCCAACAGGGTGACGCAAGCGGGCGTGCAGGACAAGTGTCCGTGAGCAGCACATCAACGACCTGGGACAAAGGTCCCGGTCAACGGGGGTTTCCCGGTGCTTTTTCGAATGTGCGCGCCGTACCGTGCCGGGGTGTCCACCGACCGTAGCCGGGGTACCCGTGCCTCCGAGGACCTCGCGCGCAGCCTGCGGCGGCTGGACGGCAGGATCCGGCGCTGGTCGGCTGCGCGGTGGACGGGGCGGAGCGCAGACGGCCGCGCCAGGGTGGACGCGGCGCACGAATTGGCGGTGACGCTGGCTGCTCTCGGCCGCCGCGCGGGCAACCTCGCGCCGGATATCCCGCCGCCCGCAGTGGCTCCACATGCGCTCGCCGATCAGTTCACCGTGCTCGGCCGGGAACTGCAGGAAGCGCCCGACGTCGGCGTCTACGCCGAAGCGGGGGCGGCTGCCGTCGAGCGCTTCCTAAACGGACTGTGACCTCGGTGTACTAGGAGAGGCGCTCCAGCACCATCGCCATGCCCTGGCCACCGCCGACGCACATGGTCTCGAGGCCGAAGGTGGCGTCGCGGGTAGTGAGGCCGTTCAGCAGGGTGCCGGTGATGCGCGCGCCGGTCATGCCGAAGGGGTGGCCGACCGCGATGGCGCCGCCATGGACGTTGAGCTTGTCGATGTCGATGCCCAGCTCGCGGTAGCTCGGGATGACCTGGGCGGCGAACGCCTCGTTGATCTCGACGAGGTCGATGTCAGAGATGCTCATGCCGGCCAGGGCGAGTGCCTGACGTGAGGCTTCGATCGGGCCGAGGCCCATGAGCTCCGGGGACAGTCCGCTGACGCCCGTGCTGACGACCCGGGCGAGCGGCGTGATACCGAGCTCGCGGGCCTTGGTGTCGCTCATGATGATCACGGCGGCGGCGCCGTCGTTGAGCGGGCAGCAGTTGCCGGCGGTCACGGTGCCGTTCGGGCGAAACACCGGCTTGAGCCCGGAGACGGCCTCGAGGGTGACGCCGGCACGGGGACCGTCGTCCTTCGCCGCGACGGTGCCGTCCGGCAGCGTGATCGGGGTGATCTCGCGCTCCCAGAAGCCGTCGGCGATGGCCTTCTCCGCGAGGTTCTGCGAACGCACGCCGAACTCGTCCTGCTCGGCCCGGGAGATGCCCTTGAGTTGGGCGACGTTTTCCGCCGTCTGGCCCATCGCGATGTAGACGTCGGGCAGCTGGCCCGAATCGCGCGGGTCGAGCCACGGGCTCTCGTTGGCGGCCTGCTCGTTGGCCGCCTCGGTGGCGTCGGCGAACAGGGGATTCATGGTGTCGGGCAGCGAGTCGCTGCTCCCCTTGGCGTAGCGGCTCACCATTTCGACACCCGCGGAGATGAAGACATCGCCCTCGCCGGCCTTGATGGCGTGCATGGCCATCCGGGTGGTCTGCAGCGACGACGAGCAGTAGCGGGTGACGGTCGTGCCGGGGATCGAGTCGTAGCCGAGCAACACCGCAACGACGCGCGCCATGTTGAAGCCCTGCTCGCCGCCGGGCAGGCCGCAGCCCAGCAGCAGGTCATTGACGTCGTTGGGGTCGAGCTGGGGAACCTTGTCGAGCGCCGCGCGGACGACGGTCGCCGTGAGGTCGTCCGGCCGGAGATCCTTCAGCGAGCCCTTGAAGGCGCGTCCGATGGGGGATCGGGCAGTGGCAACGATGACAGCCTCGGGCATGACATTCCTCCGCATCTCGCCAGCGACGGCGCAAGCTACTCGTCAGTAGGTACGAGCTTCTGACGGGAAGCCTACGTCCGCTGAGGCGGTCTGCGCCCTGCTATCGAACGGGCTGCGGAAGGATGACGTCAGAGAGTTTGGCCTGGCGGGGGAAGGGGTCCCCGGGGAAAGGGACCAGGCGTCCGAGCGTCGGCGAGTCCGGCGTCAGGGGATCCCCGGCGACGAGCCAGCCCGCCGCCCGTCCGCGCCGTTTTGCCTGGTAGAGCGCCTGATCGGCGAGTTTGATGGTGGCCATCGGGTCGCCGCCGGGATGTGCGACGGCGCCTGCGCTGAACGTCGTCAGCGGTGAGCGTGCCCACCAGTCGGAGGCGAGGCGGCCGAGCAGCGTGGCAGCCGTGCGGTGGTTTGCGTCACTGCCGCTGATGATCAGCAGGAATTCCTCGCCGCCGGTACGGATCGCGAGCTCGCCCGAGCGGGTCAAGGACGCCAGGTGGCGGCCGAACGAGCGGAGCACCTCATCACCGACGTCGTGGCCGAGGGTGTCGTTGACGGACTTGAAGTTGTCGAGGTCGATCGCGATGACGACGTCGCCGGGCGCCAGCTTGGTGAGCGCGGTGTCGAGCCGGCGCCGGTTGCCCAGGCCGGTCAGCGGGTCGACCTCGGCGCGTACGCGCAGCCGGGAGTTCAGGGCGACGCTTTCCAGGGCCGCGCTGGTGGCAGCGGCAAGGCTGGTGAGCAGCGTCTGACCGAAGGGGTCGAGCCGCTCTCCAGGCCGTGGATGAGCAGTGAGCACGCCGCGGACGCCGACGCCTCCCCGGCCGTTGAGTGGCACCTCGAGCGGGATGCAGCCCGGCTCGTCGCAGGAGTCGGCATCGCCGGGAAGCCCGGGGTCGGCGGACATCACGATCTGCACGCCGTCGCGGTCGAGCGTCACCGAGGTGCTGCCGGCGTCGAGGATGTCGCGGGCAACGGTGGCCGCGATGCGGGCTGCCTGACGGGCGTTGGTCGCGCGGGCGAGTTCGAGCTGCCCGGCGGTCAGCCGTTCCAGGGCGCGGGTGCGCAGTGCGTCGCGGCGGGCGTCACGGCGTACCCGGTCGGCGAGGCGGGCGAAGATCTCCCCGGTGACGGTCGCGACGACGATGGCGCCGATGCCGGTCAATGGGTTGCCGGGACGTCCGGCCCATGCCGGGACGGTGGCGCAGGCGACCGCCAGCGGCGCAAGTTTGAGGGTGTAGGACGGGCCGAGTGCCAGACCGCACCAGGCGGCCACGACGACGAAGAGCGGGCCGTACGCCGCTTGTGATCCGCCGGCCAGGCCGCAGACGCCGAGGGCGAGGTAGGCGCCGGCGGTGAGCACCATCCCGGCGCGGGTGTCTTCCTCGCTCCAGCGGGCTCGCATGGCAGCCAGGCCGCCGATGGCAGCACCGAGAGAGACGGCGATCGTCACCGGGGAGCCCGGCTTGTCCCAATGCGGAAGGCCCATCAGGGCGAACAGCGCTACAGCGCCGGCCAGCAGACCGGCGCCGCCCAGGCGGCCGAGCAGCCGCAGGTCAAGCGCGCTCACACGCCTCCATCGGCGTTTGTTGCCCGTAGGCAAGCGAGTGGCCCGGGTTAGCCGTCTCGTACGCTCGGACCCTGCCGGGCCCCCGGGCCCGCGCGAGGCGAACGGAGGTGCTTGCGAGGTGGCCGCAGTCGTCGATTCGCTCGCAGAGCTGGTGGGCGGCACCCCGCTGGTGCGCCTGCGCAAGGTCACCGAGGGCATCGCTTGCCCCGTCTACGCCAAGCTGGAATATCTGAACCCGGGCGGGTCGGTGAAGGACCGCATCGCCCAGATCATGATCGAGGCTGCCGAGCGCGAAGGACGGCTCGAGCCCGGTGGCACCATCGTCGAGCCGACGAGTGGAAACACCGGCGTCGGGTTGGCGATCGTGGCCGCCCAGCGGGGCTATCGCTGCGTCTTCACGATGCCCGACAAGATCAGCTCCGAGAAGATCGACATCCTGCGCGCCTACGGCGCGGAGGTGCTGGTCTGTCCCACGGCCGTCGCGCCCGACGACCCCCGCTCGTACTACTCGGTGGCCCGCCAGCAGGTGCAGGCCACGCCCGGCGCCTGGAGCCCCGATCAGTACTCCAATCCGAACAATCCCCTGGCGCACTACCAGAGCACCGGCCCGGAGCTGTGGGAGCAGACCGGCGGCCGCATCACGGCGTTCGTTGCCGGGATCGGGACCGGCGGGACCATCTGCGGCACCGGCAAGTACCTGAAGGAGGTCAGCGGCGGCCGGGTGACGGTCGTGGGCGCCGACCCGCAGGGCTCGGTGTACTCCGGCGGAACCGGACGTCCGTACCTCGTCGAAGGAGTCGGAGAGGACATCTGGCCGTCGACGTACGACCCCTCGGTGCCGGACCGGGTCGAGGCGGTCAGCGACCGCGAGTCCTTCGTGATGACGCGCCGGCTCGCCCGCGAGGAGGCGCTGCTGGTCGGCGGGTCGTGCGGGCTGGCTGCCGTCGCCGCACTGCGGGTCGCAGCCACGTCACCGCCCGACGGAATGGTCGTGGTCCTGCTGCCCGACTCCGGCCGCGGCTACCTGTCCAAGATCTTCAACGATGACTGGATGAGCCGCTACGGCTTCCTGAGCGGCACCGGCGATGAGGCGACGCTCGGCGACGTGCTCGCGCGCAAGGGCGACGTGCTGCCCGATCTCGTGCATGTCCACCCCGACGAGACCGTCGGAGCCGCGATCGCGGTGCTGCGGGAGTACGGCGTCTCGCAGTTGCCGGTGGTGAAGGAGGAGCCTCCGGTGATGGCGGCGGAAGTGGTGGGTGCCGTGGCCGAACGCGAACTGCTCGATGCGGTATTCCGCGATCCGGCCGCGCTCGAGGCCCCCATCTCCGCGCACCTGTCGCCGCCGCTTCCGACCGCCGGCATCGGCGAACCCGTCTCGGCGGTGATGCCGGTGCTCGAGCGTTCCTCCGCGGTGCTGGTGCACGACGGCGGGCGCCCGCTCGGCATCGTGACCCGTTCCGACGTGCTGGGCTTCCTCGCGTCGCATTCGCTGGACGGCTCGTGACCGGCCCCGAGCGCCGCGTTCCGCCGCGCTCCAACGTGGTCGCGGCCCCGCTGCGGCCCTGGGCGACGCCGCTCGCCGGCCGGCTCGAGACGTCGACCGTCACCAGCACCGTGCTGGCCGGCAACCCGCTCGGCGACCCGGTCGAACGTCCGGTCTCGGTGTACCTGCCCCCGGGCTACGACGAGCACCCGGACAAGCGTTACCCGTCGGTGTACGTGCTGCAGGGCTACAGCGGTTCGCTCGGGATGTGGTCCAACCGCGCTGCCTTCCGCTCCACGTACATCGAGAGCGCCGATGCCATGTTCCAGCGCGGCGCTGCACCGCCGTGCATCGTGGTCCTGGTCGACGCCTGGACCGCCTACGGGGGCAGCCAGTTCGTCGACTCGCCCGGCACCGGCCGCTACCAGACCTACATTTGCGACGAGATCGTGCCGTGGGTCGATGCGAACTACCGCACGTTCGACGCGGCGGGGCATCGCGGGGTGGCCGGCAAGTCCAGCGGCGGCTTCGGCGCCATGATCTTCGGGATGCTGCGGCCCGACCTCTTCGGCGGCCTCGCGACGCACGCGGGAGACACCCTCTACGAGGCGTGCTACATCCCGGAGTTCTTGCACGCCGCCCGCGCGCTCCGCGATCGCTACGAGGGTTCCTACGAGAAGTTCTGGGAGGACTTTTGGGCTCGGGCGCGCAAGGGGGAGGCCATGTCGCGCTCGGAGGACGGCGGCCTCGTCATGGTCTACGGGTGTGCCGCAGCCTTCAGCGCGGAGCCCGACGCGACCGTGACGCTTCCCTTCGACATCGCGACGGGCCTGCTGCGCGATGACGTCTGGCAGCGCTGGTTGCAATGGGATCCGGTGCGGATGGTCGCCTCGCATGCCGATGCGCTACGGCGCTGCCGGGCGATCTGGATCGACGCCGGCCGCAGCGACGACTGGTGGCTGGATCTCGGCGCCGAGGCATTTCGCCGCGAGCTCGAGGAGATCGGCGTGGGCGAGACGGACGGCACCGTGCATTTCGAACTCTTCGAAGGCACCCACGCCGCGATCGACTACCGCTATCCGCTCTCGCTCGCGTTCCTGGCGTACCGGCTCTCGCCCTGACCAGTCCCTTGCTCAGGGGGTCAGGTGCCAGTCCTTGTTCATCGCCGCGAGGACCAGGGCGGCCGCCAGGTTGGCCCCATCGGTGCTCAGGTGGATGCCGTCCTGGGTGCGGGCCAGGATCGTCTGCCCGTTGAGTCCTGACAGGTAGTCCGCGTACTGGCCGTTGTTCGACAGCCGCTGGGTGATGTTGACGTCGGTGACCCCGGGCACGACGGCCGCTGCGTCGGCGACGGCGAGGTCCATCAGGTGGAAGTCGGCGGCGAGTTTGGCGCTGCGCGGGATCGGCATCGGCACCCAGTAGACCTTGCGCTTGCCGTTGTCGCTGAAGATGCGCATGACGACCTCGACCCGGCGGCGGTACTCCTTGGCCCAGGCGTCGGTGCCATCAGGCAGCACCTGGCCGTTGGCGAGAGTGATGCCCTGCCCGTCGTTGCCGCCCATCATCACGACGACGGCTTCGGGGTGCTGGGAATCGACGAGCTGCTGCGCGTAGAGCGACCAGTCGAAGAAGTCCGGCCGCACGAGCCCGGTGCCGTACTTGGTCTCGGTGGTGCCTGCCGCCTTGCCTGCGGCCGAAGCCTGGTTGACCAGGTCAGGGCCGAAGAACTCGGTCAGCGAGTCACCGGCCACGAGCAGCTTCAGCGGCGCGGCCTTGGTGGGTACCCGGAGCTTGGGCTTGACGGGCGGGGCGACGACCTTGGGCTTGGCAGACGCGGACACCGAGGCTGACGGGGCCGGAGTACTCGGCTTCCCACCGCTGCCCAGCGGACGGTTGTCGGCCTGGGTCGGTACCTGCGACAGGGCGGACTTGCCCGTGGGTGCCGGCTTGTGGCCGAAGAGCGAATCGAGCCACTTGCGCGGGCGGTCGAGGTAGAGCGCGTGGGCGAAGGAGTTCACCGGCTTGGCGACATCGAGCGTCAGGTCGCGGGTGGTGCCGGCGGGCATCCCCTCGCTGGCATGGACCATGGCGGCACTGTTGAAGACCATCGCGAAGATCAGCGCGCCGACGACCACCAGGATCGCGTGGCCGGCCGGGAGCGCTCGGGGCACGGCGATCGGACGCTTGCGCTTGCCCGCGCCGCCCTTGCCCTGTGCCGGCGGAGGCGGCGGAGCAGGCGCGGCATCGACGGCGGGCGCCTTGATCGGCTTGAGGTCGTCGACTGTGTCTTCAGTGTCGACGGTGCGCGGCGGCTCCATGTCCAGCCCAGTGTCGCGCATGCGGCGCGTGCGGGTGTCAGGGCGCAGGTCAGTCATCGGCTCAGAACCTGAAGTAGATGAAGGGGGCGACGCCCTGCTCGCCGACGATCGCGTTGCACACGACGATCAGCGCGCCGAGCCCCACCGCCTGCCAGGCGAGGCTGAGGGTCGCGAAGCGGACCTGCACGGCCGGCCAGAAACCGACCGGGACGAACTGCACTCCGAGGCCGACCGCGATGGCGACGAGGACGCTCGTCGTCACCAGCGGCGAGGGGCCGCCGCCGCTGAAGAGCCGGCCGAAGATGGTCATCGCCCCGCCGAATGAGGTGGCCCGGAAAAACACCCAGGCGAAGACCACGATGTGGAACGTGATGAGCCCGCGGACGAACGCCGGCATCCGGGCGCCTGAGGCGACGACCTGACGCTGCTGGGTCAGCACCGCCGTGCTACCGCCGCTCACCACCGCAGTCCCGCTACCCGGCCCGCGTCGGCTACCGCCGGCGTCGGGAAGGGCCGTGACCTTGCGGCGGTCGCCCCACCACCGTTCGATAGCGAGCCCGAAGCCGTGGATGCCGCCCCAGATCACGAAGGTCCAGGCAGCGCCATGCCAGAGGCCGCCGAGCAGCATCGTGAGCGCCAGGTTGCGATAGGTCTTGCGGACGCCCTTCCGGTTACCGCCCAGCGAGATGTACAGGTAGTCGCGCAGCCAGCGCGAAAGCGTCATGTGCCAGCGGCGCCAGAAGTCCTGCAGGCTCGTTGCGGTGTACGGCCGGTTGAAGTTGTCGGGGAAGGTGAAACCGAGCAGCAGCGCGAGGCCGATCGCCATCTCGGTATAGGCGGAGAAGTCGCAGTAGATCTGCACCGCGTAGCCGTAGATCGCGACGAGCACCTCGAGCGAGGAGTGCTGGCCCGGGCTGTTGAAGACGGGATCGACCAGCCGGGTAGCCAGCAGGTCGGCGATCACCACCTTCTTGATCAGGCCGCCGCCGATCAGGAAGAACGCCCGCGTCGCCTGGACCTTGCGGGGATCGCGCGGGGTGGCGAGCTGCGGGACGAACTCGCTGGCGCGCACGATCGGGCCCGCGATCAGATGAGGGAAGAACGACTGGTAGACCGCGAAGTCCAGGCTCTTGCAAGGCTTGATCGTCTCGCGATGGACATCGATCACGTACGAGATCGCCTGGAACGTATAGAAGCTGATCCCTACCGGGAGCGCGACCTGCAGCAGCGGGGCGGGCATCCCGAAACCGACGTGCTTCAGCGCGTGGTCGACCTGCAGGCTGAAGAAGCCATAGTACTTAAACCAGCCGAGCAGCCCGAGGTCGGCGCAGATCGCCGCGATCAGGATGCGCTTGTCGCGCCAGCGGTGAATGGCGAGGGCGGCCGCCTGGTTGACGATCGTGACAGTGGCGAGCAGGAGCGTGAAACGCGCATCGGCATAGCCGTAGAAGAAGTACGACGCCGCGATGATGAACGGCTTCCAGATCCGCGGGTGGGGCATCAGCAACCACGACAGGGTCAGCACGACCGCGAAGAACGCGGCGAACTGAATCGTGGGAAAGACCACGAGGCAGAGGCTAAAGGAGCGGACCGACAAAACAAGGTCGCTCGCTCGCCACTAGGGTCGGCGGGCGTGTCGGACATCGCCCAGAACCGCCCCGCCGCGTCTGCCCCGGATGGGCAGCCTCCCGCCGACGGCTTCGCCACCCGCGCGATCCACGCCGGGCAGGATCCGGATCCCACCACTGGAGCGGTCGTGGTGCCGATCTACGCGACGAGCACGTACGCCCAGGATGGCGTGGGCGGGCTGCGCTCGGGCTACGAATACAGCCGATCTGCGAACCCGACGCGCACCGCGCTCGAGGAGTGCCTGGCCAGCCTGGAAGGTGGCGCCACCGGCCTGGCCTTCGCGAGCGGGCTCGCTGCCGAGGACTGCCTGCTGCGGGCCACCTGCGCGCCCGGCGCGGAGTCGGCGGAGGCGCACGTGATCATCCCGAACGACGCGTACGGCGGCACCTATCGGCTCTTCGCCCGGGTGCTCGGCGAGTGGGGCGTGCAGTTCTCACCCGTCGCGATGCACGACCTCGATGCCGTCCGCGCAGCAGTCCGTCCGGGGCAGACCCGCGTGCTCTGGTGCGAGACGCCCACCAACCCGCTGCTCGGCATCGCTGACATCGCGGGCCTGGCGAGCATCGCGAACGAGTGTGGGGCGCTGCTCGTCGTCGACAACACCTTCGCCTCGCCGTACCTGCAGCAGCCATTGGCGCTCGGCGCGGGGGCCGTCGTCCACAGCACGACGAAATACCTCGGCGGCCACAGCGATGTCGTCGGAGGCGCGCTCATCACCTCCGACGCTGCGCTGGGGGAGCGGCTGCGCTTCCTGCAGAACGCGATGGGCGCGGTGCCCGGCCCGTTCGACGCGTGGCTCACCCTGCGCGGGATCAAGACGCTCGCGGTGCGCATGGATCGCCATTGCGAGAACGCCCGCGCCATAGTCGACCTGCTCGCCGGGCATCCCGCTGTCGAGCAGGTGCTCTACCCAGGGCTGCCGGGCGCGCCGGGCCATGAGATCGCCGCCCGCCAGATGCGCGACTTCGGCGGCATGGTGTCGTTCCGGCTCCGGGCGGGCGAGGCAGCGGCCCTCGACGTCTGCCGCCGCACCCGGCTCTTCACGCTGGCTGAATCGCTGGGCGGCGTGGAGTCACTCATCGAGCATCCCGGACGCATGACGCATGCGAGCGTGGCGGGGAGCCCGCTGGAGGTCCCGGCGGATCTGGTCAGGCTTTCGGTGGGGATCGAGGACGCGGCCGACCTCGTCGCGGATCTGGCGCAGGCGCTCGGCTGAGGCCCTACTTCTTGCGCGGCCGCAAGCTGCCGGTCGCCAGCTCGAGGTAGCGCTTCCAGGCGTCCTCATCGGTGCCGTCGTGCGCGCTTTCGATCACCCCGCGTAGACCATGCAGGATCAGGATGATGTCCTGCTGGCTGACGCCGGCCGCGAGCGTGTGATGGCGGTGCGCATCCTTGACGAGTTCGGCGATGATCTCGCGGATGGCGGCGACCCGCTCGGGACGACGGCCCTCGCGCCAAAGCAGCCCGAGCAGCCCCTGGCTGTCTGCCTGGATCGCGCCGGTCGCCTGCATGAACTCCCAGATTCCCGAACCGTCACGGTGATCCAGCGCGGACTGGGCGCTCGCGAGCACCTCGTCGGAGAGGTCCTCGAGCAGCGCGGCGATCAGGTCGTCCTTGCTGGGGAAGTGCCGGTACAGCGTCCCGGTGCCGACCCCGGCCTGCTTGGCGACGGCCTCCACCCCGGAATCGAGCCCGTCGCGTCCGAAAACCCGGCGGGCGGCCGCGACGAGGTGGCGCCGGTTGCGAACGGCATCCTGGCGCATCGGACGAGCAACACTGCGAGGGCCAGGAGAGCCGGTCATTCGGAGGCGCTTCCGGCGAGGGTTCCGGCGGGGATCAGCGCAAGTTCGGCGTGGGGTTGCTCGGGGACGTGCTCCACGCCACCCTCGCTGCGCCTCGCGGAGGGGATCAGCGGGACGGCGATGGCAGCGAGCAGTCCGAAGCCGGCCAGCACGGCGAATGCGTGCGTGAAGCCCGACTCTGTGGGAAGCCCGCCCGAAACCACGCCGGCCGTGACGATCGTTCCGGTGACGGCCGCGCCGATGGAACCACCGATGGTGCGGATGTTGGCGTTCATCCCGGTCGCGACGCCGGTCTGCTCCGGGGGGACGGCGATCACGATGAGGTTGGACATGGCCGAGAAGGCGACTCCGAACGCGACGCCCATCAGGCCCGACGCAACGAAGACCTCCCAGCGCTCGGAGTGGGCAAACGCGAGCATTGCGTAGCCGAGGGTGCTGAGCACCGCTCCGGTGAACACCATCAGCTTCGAGCCGAACTTCGCCGCCAGCCGGCCGGTCATCATTCCGCAGACGAACATGCCGATCACCAGCGGAAGCATGAACAGGCTCGACCCGCTGATCGAGGCGCCGAAGCCGTAGCCGGTGCTGCGCGGCGTCTGGACGAATTCCGGCAGGAACGCCATTGCCGCGTACATCCCGGCACCGAAGAGTAGGGCGACGAGGTTATTGGTCCAGACCGCGGGTTTGCGCATCATCTGCATGTCGATGAGCGGTGCTTTGGAACGCGATTCGGCGAAGTACCAGATGACCGCCAGGACGGCTGAGACGCCGATCAGGCCGAGCGTGCGACCCGACGTCCAACCCCACGTCGAACCCTCGCTGACCGCGATCAGCAGCGCCACGAGCCACGCCGTCAGCAATAGTCCGCCGAGGACGCTGATGGGTCCCTCGGCGCGCACCGGGGACTCCGGAATCATGAAGTGTGCGGCGATCGCGGCCATCGTCGTGACGATCAGCGGGATCCAGAAAAGCCAGTGATAGCCGAGGTTTTCGACGATCGGACCGGCCAGGACGATGCCGAGCCCGCCGCCGACAGCGGTCAGCGCGGCAGCAACACCGACGGCCCCGCCGACCTTCTCCGAGGGGAACTCGTCCCGGATGATCCCGAAGCACAGCGGCAGGACCGCGCCGCCGACTCCCTGGATCGCGCGGGCCGCGATGAGCAGGCCGATCGAGGTGGTCAGCGCGGCCAGCAACGACCCGACGGCCAGCGCCGCCATGGCGAAGACGAAGACCCGCTTCTTGCCGACCTTGTCCCCGATCCGTCCGAAGATCGGGGTGAAGACCGACGCCGACAGCAGGTAGACGGTCAGCACCCAGGTGACGGTGTTCTGCGAGGTGTGCAGCGAGTGCTGGATCGTCGGGAGAACGGGGGAGACGAGCGACTGCAGCACCGAGTACGCGAGCACACCCACCGCGAGAACGCCGAAGGTGCCTCCGTGGCTGCGCCGTTCAGCAGGCGCGTTCGAAGTCACCCCGGCAGCTTATCCGGAAGCGGAGTCACGGTTCCGGATGAGTAAGCGGGATCACGTCCGGGCGGGCCGCCGCCGAATTGCCTGGTGCCAGCGAATCCGGGGGTCAGAGCACCCGCAAACGGTGGCGCCAGGGAATTAGCGCGCGTCGTGCATCCGGACGTGAGGGCCGATCTCGGGGTCGTCCCAGGGGTCGGAGACGGTGACGAACCCGAGCGCGCGGTAGAAACCTTCGGCGCTCACCCGGGCGTTGCACCAGAGCAGCCCGCCGCCAGAGCGGGCGACGAAATCGCGTACCCGGGAAAGGAGAGCGCTGCCGACGCCCTTGCCCCGCGAAGCCGGCCCGACAGCCATCCCGCGCAGCCGCCAGAGGCCCGGGCCGTCGGCCTCGGGCTCCTCGATCACCGTCGCGACACCGACCACCTCATGCTCCACATAGGCGGCGAAGTGGCCGGTGCTGTGCTCGCGATCGCCGGGGAGCTGGAGCTCGTCCCACCCCTTGCCGGGCCGCAGGATCTCCCGCCGCAGCGCGTACGTGATCTCCGGACGGACCTGCTCGACCGTCACGCCAGATGGTTCGCCGATCAATGTCACATCCACAGCATGAGGGGTCCCTGCACGAAGTCGGCAGTCGTCTCATAGCCTCAGGTATGCCCACGGGACCGGTTCGCAGCGCTGACGGCGCGACCATTGAGATCGCGTACGAGACGCTGGGGGATCCGGGCGGCATCCCGCTCCTCATGGTCCACGGTCTCGGCATGCAATTGGTCGGCTGGCATCCCGACCTGTTGAAGGAGCTGACCGCCCGCGGCTACCGGCTCGCGATCTTCGACAATCGCGACGCGGGCCAGTCCAGCCACTTCCCTCACGCGGGGTCTCCGGATATTGGCGCGCTGCTGGCCCGCGATGCCTCGGCGGCCGCGTACACCCTCTCCGATCTGGCCGACGACACCGCCGGGCTGCTCGATCTGCTCGATTGGCCGACGGCTCACGTGATGGGCGTGAGCATGGGCGGCATGACCGTGCAGACGCTTGCGCTGCGCCACCCGCACCGCCTCCGGAGCATGACGACGATCATGGCCACCACCGGCGCCGAGGGCGTCGGCCAGCCGACGGATGTCGCGCTCGGCACGTTGCTCGCGCCGCCCGCGCTGACCCGCGAGGACTACATCGACAACGCAGTGCGCTCGTTCTCGATCATCGGCTCCACCGATTTCCCGCACGACTACGACCACATCCGCACGCGCGCCGGCCAGTCCTGGGATCGCGGTCACGACCCCGACGGCACGATCCGCCAGGTCGCGGCGATCCTTGCGAGTGGTGACCGCACCGCCCAGCTCGGCGATCTGCGCGTACCGACCCTCGTGGTGCACGGCACCGCCGATCCGCTGGTTGATGTCACGGGCGGGCGCGCGACTGCGGCCGCGATCCGGGGCGCCGAACTGCTCGAGGTCGAGGGCATGGGACACGATCTGCCGCGTGAGGTGTGGCCGCGCTTCCTCGACCGGCTCGATGACGTGGTCGCCCGCGGCGAGAACACGATGAAGGCCACCGCGGCGTAAGGCCGCCTGAAGCACCTGAGCCAGGCGGAGGCGTCCTAGCGGCCGCGCCGGCCCTTCCGTGCCGTCAGGTAGTCGCGGACGACGTACTGCCCGAGGTTGCCGGCGTCGGGCGAGAAGACCCGGCCGCCATTGCGCCGGGCCACCTCGTCGACGAACTCCACCAGGCGCGGCTCGTCGTCGAGCATGAAGACGTTGATGGTGGCGCCGCGCCGGGTCAGCTTGTCGACCTCGGCCAGCGTGAGTTCGAGCGTCTCGGGCAGGGCGGGCCAGTGAAACCACGGGGTGCCGTCCCGCAGCAGGTGCGCGGTCGGCTCGCCGTCGGTGACCACCAGCACCACCGGCTCGGCATCCGGGTACTTCGCCAGCTGCCGCCCGGCCAGGTGCAGCGCGTGCTGCAGGTTGGTTCCCTGGACCATCTCGCTGTCCAGCCCGGCCAGCTCGGTCGGCTGCAGCTGGCGGGCGAAGTCGGAGAAGCCGATGACGTGCAGCGCGTCCTGCGGGAACTTCGTCGAGATCAGGCTGTGCAACGCGAGTGCCGTGGACTTGGCGATACCCCAGGTGCCGCGAAGCGCCATCGAGTACGAGAGGTCGACCAGCAGGCAGACCGCTGCGGACGTACGGCGCTCGGTTTCGAGCACTTCGAAGTCGGAGGCGGCCAGCGTCACCCGCTCGCCGCGGGCCTCCAACGGCTCGCCGGCCCGCCGCAGCAGCGCGTTGCGGACCGTCCGGACGACATCGAGTGGCTGCTCGTCGCCGAACTGCCACTCGCGGCTCCCGCCCGTCGCCTCGCCGGCAGCACCGGCGTCGCGGACGTCGTGATCTCCCCGGCCGCGCGCGTCGAGCTGGCGGAACACTTTGGTCAGTGCAGCGGCGCCGAGCCGCCGGACGGCCTTCGGGGTCAGCTCGAGCTTGCCGCTCTTGCGGGTGAGGTAGCCCTGGCGTTCCAGCTCGCGTTCGAGTGTCTGCAGCGCGCGCAGGTCATCGACCGCCTGGCGGCCGAGCGCGTTCTGGACGGCCTCCGGGTCGACGTCCTCGAGCGATGCCCCGGGGTAGTCCTGCCGCAGCGCTGACGCGAGCTCGTCGAGCTCGGCCAGTTCCTCGAGCGCATCGGTGGCCTCACCGAGACCGAGCGGCTGATCGCCGGTCATGCGCTCACCGCGTGAGCGACGGCCCTGACCCCAGTCGAGATCGGGCCGCGCGGACTGCAGCGCCGACTGCAGCCGCGACATCTCCGCCTGCAACCCGAGGTCTTCCATCGCCGTCGCCATCAGATCGGCGAGCTCCTGGCGCTGCTCCGGCGAGAGGCTGCGCATCAGTTTCGCGGCCGCCGCGGCGCGGCGGGCGAGGGAGTCGGTCAGCTCCTCCAGGCTCTGCGGATTCTCCGGGAAGAAGTCGCCGTGCTTGTCCATGAAATCGCTGAACATCTGGTCGGTGTCTTCGCCGCGGGCGTCGGCCTCGAGCATCGAGTTGAGGTCGGCGAGCATGTCCTTGACCCGCTGCATGTCCTCAGGCGTCGAGTTTTCCAGCGCCTGCTTCATGCCCTTGAACTGGCTGTCGAGCACCTCGCGCCGCAGCAGGTCCTGGATCTGCTCGAACGTCTCGCGCGCCTCATCCGAGCGCCAGTCGTACTCGGTCAGGGCCCGGACGGCCCGCGCCGGGTCGTTCGGGAGCGTGTCGAGCTCGGCCTCAGCGAGTCGGGCGTCATCCGACGGATCCGGGAAGAGCGCGGTCCGCTCTTGCTCGAGCGCCTTCTCCAGCAGCTCGCGCACCTGCTCGAGGGTGCCGTCGAGGCGGCCGCGCTCACGGGCCTCGCGGCGCCGCTTCTCGATCTGGCGCCGCAGGTCGTCCAGGCCGCGCCGGCCCTGGGCGCCGCGGCGGAGCAACGCTTCGAGGGCTTCGCGCGGGGTCGACCCCTCCAAGACCGACTCGCCCATCTCGTCGAGGGCAGCGGCTGCGTCGAAGGGCGACGCGAGCGGATCCGGGCCTCCGTCCCACGGCCCGTAGCTGTAGCCGCCAACGTTGCCGTTGCTCACCCGTAGACCGTCCGGCCGGGTAGTTCCTCCTTGGCGAGGCGCCGGTGAAGGTGCAGGCCCTCCATCGCGAATTCGACTGCGCTAGCGGCCAGGCCGGGAGATTCCGACCCCTCGCCGTCCAACCGGTTCAGCAGCGCGGCCAACCCGGGGATCGTGCCGAGTGACGCCAGCAACGCCGACCCCGGAAGCAGCTCGCCGGTCTCGACCGGACCGGATGATTCGACTCGCTCCTGCAGCCCCGACAGGTCGAGTCCGGAGAGCCTGGCGCGGAACGTATCGGCGGTGGCCCGGCGCAGCAGGTGCGCGAGCACCTCCTCCTCGCGGCCCTCCTCGAGCGCGTCGAACTCGACCTTGCCGCGCACGGCCGGCACCACGGACGCGAGGTCGACGACCCGGGCGACGGGCGGCAGCTCGCCGGTGACGGCAGCGCGCCGGACGGCACTTGCGGCGACCGTCTCGGTGGCCGCGATGGCCAGCCGGGCCGAGACGCCGGAGCGGCCGTCGACCTGAGGAGCCTCGCGCACGGCGCGGGTGAAGCGGGCGAGCACCTCGATGAGGTACTCGGGCACCACCGGCTGGCCGTACACGCCCTCCCACTGCAGGAAGGATTCCTGACGCATGAGCGCCAGCTCGTCGTCCAGGCGCAGCGGGTAGTGGGTGCGGACCTCGGCGCCGAAGCGGTCCTTCAGCGGCGTGATGATGCGGCCGCGGTTGGTGTAGTCCTCGGGGTTGGCGCTGGCGATGAGCATGAGGTCGAGCGGCAGGCGCAGCGCGTAGCCACGCACCTGGATGTCGCGCTCCTCCAGCACATTCAGCAGTGCGACCTGGATGCGCTCGGCGAGGTCGGGCAGCTCGTTGACGCTGAAGATGCCGCGGTTGGTCCGGGGGACGAGGCCGTAGTGCACGGTCTGCGGATCGCCGAGAGTGCGGCCCTCGGCCACCTTGATCGGGTCGATGTCGCCGATGAGGTCACCGACGCTCGTGTCGGGGGTGGCGAGCTTCTCGCCGTAGCGCTCGGAACGGTGCTTCCATGCCACCGGCGTCTCATCGCCGAGCTCGGCTTCGAGCTCCAGGCACCGGCCGCAGACGGGGGCATAGGGGTGATCGTTGATCTCGCAGCCGGCCACCACCGGAGTCCACTCGTCGAGCAAACCGACGAGCGTGCGGATCAGGCGGGTCTTGCCCTGCCCGCGCTCGCCCAGCAGCACGACGTCATGCCCGGCCAGGATGGCCCGTTCGATCTGGGGCAGCACGGTTTCATCGAAGCCGACGATGCCGGGGAAACGCTCCTGGCCGCCGCTGAGGCGCTCCAGCAGATTGACCCGCAGCTCGGCCTTCACCGACTGGTGCACATGGCCCGTGGTGCGCAAGGCGCCGCGTGTGGTGGGAAGGGGGGCAACGGATGTCGCTGGACTCGCAGAGCTCACTGTTCGAACGCTACGCTCCGGCCCCGCCCGCCGCATCCCCTCATCCCTGTGGGTGATTGGGCGTTCGCCAACAGCGCGAAGGCGTTAGACGCGTCATGATCGGGGAAAGAGCGGCGCCAGGAGATCGGAGGGGCGAGCGTGAGTGACGGGTCCACCGGCTCCCACCGGTTCGGTGCTGGTTTCGCTTTGGCAGGGACGCTTTCGGCGCCCGATCATGCAGCGGCTACGCGTGCGGCCATCGAGGCCGCGCTCGCCGGGCTGAGCCAGCCGCCTGATCTGCTGACGGTCTTTGCCAGTGGCGAATCCGTCGAGGATCTCGAGCAGGTCGGACCGCTCGCCCAGGAGATCTCCGGAGCCGCGCACGTGATCGGCTGCTCCGCGGCCGGCGTCTGCGGAGACGGGCGGGCGGTGCTCGGTGAGCCCGGCGTCAGCGCTTGGGCGGCGGTACTGCCGGATGTTCCCATGCGTGTCTTCCATCTCGAGGTCATGCGCGGCGCCGATGGGCTCGCGGTCGTGGGCCTGCCGCAGGCACGTGAGGACGAGAAAACCGGCCTGCTGTTCGCCGATCCGTTCAGTTTCCCGGTGGTCTCGTTCGTCGAACGTTCCGCTGACGTGCTGCCCGGGATGGCCATTGCCGGCGGGCTTGCGGGCGGCGCGGGCCCGATTCCGGCTGCCGGCTCGACTCGGCTCTATCTCGACGGGCGCAATGTCGAACGGGGTGCCGTCGGGGTGCTATTCGCGGGAGCTCCGGGTCAGGTCGTGGTCAGCCAGGGGTGCCGTCCCGTCGGGCCGGAGATGGTGGTGACCCGGGTCGATGGCAACGTCGTCCTCGAGCTGGCGGGTGCGCCGGCGTTGCGCAAGTTGCGCGAGGTGCTGTCGGGCCTCACGCCGCAGGAGCGGCTCAGCTTCGGCGGCGGGCCGCAGCTCGGCGTCGCGATGGATGAGTACCAGGACGAGCACGAGATCGGCGATTACCTGATCCGCGCCGTGATCGGCATTGATGAGGGACGCGAGGCAGTAGCCATCGGTGACCTCGTCGACGTCGGACGCACGGTCCGCTTCCAGCTGCGCGACGCCGATGCCGCGCGCGCCGATCTGCGGCTGCGGCTCCCAGCGGCCCAGGACGTGGCGGGCGCCCTGCTGATCTCCTGCAACGGCCGCGGTCCGGGCATGTTCGGCTCCGCCGATTCGGACGTGACGCTGGTGTCCGAATGTCTTGGCGGGGTACCGGTCGGCGGCCTGTTTGCCGGCGGCGAGATCGGTCCTGTCGGTGGGCAGAACTGGCTGCACAGCTTCACCGCGTCGGTGCTGGCTTTTCGATGAGCGATCCGCAGGATCCGGTACTGGCGATCGACATCGGCGGCACCAAGATGGCCGGCGCCATCGTCGACCCCGACGGCCGCGTCCACGGCCGCTGTCAGGTTGCCACGGCACCGAATCCCGCGGCCGCGCTCGCCCAGCTGGTCGACGAGGTACTCGGCGGCACCGAAGCAGTGACCATCGCCGGTGTCGGCGCCGGCTGCGGCGGTCCGATGAGCTGGCCGGCCGGCGTCGTCAATCCGCTCAATATCCCTGATTGGCGCGGGGGTTTTCCGTTGCGCGAGTGGCTGCGCAGCCGCGTCCCCGGTGTTCCGGTAAGGGTGCACAACGACGCGCTGTGCGTGGCCGCGGGTGAGACCTGGTGCGGCGCCGCGACCGGCCTTCGCGATGTGCTCGGCATGGTGGTCAGCACAGGGGTCGGCGGCGGTCTGGTGCTCGACGGGCGGTTGCGCGACGGCGCCACCGGGAATGCCGGCCACATCGGCCACCTCACCGCCGAGCCCGGCGGACCGCTCTGCGGCTGCGGCGCGCGCGGCTGCCTCGAGGCGGTCGCCCGCGGGCCGATGATCGTCGCGTGGGCCGCCGAGCGGGGCTGCGCCGCCCGTGACGGACGTGAGTTGGCGGCGCTGGCCCGCGACGGTGACGAGATCGCGGTGGCCGCGTTCGACCGCGCGGGTTCGGCCGTGGGCCGGGTGGTCGCGGGGGTCGTGGCCCTTCTCGAGCTCGACGCGGTCGTCATCGGCGGCGGCCTAACGAGCGCGGGCGACCTGCTCTGGGAGCCCTTGCAGCGCGAGTACGCCGCCCACGCCCAGCTCCACTACACCCGCCACATCCCGGTGCACAAGACCGGACTCGGGCAGGACGCGGGCCTCGTGGGCGCCGCCGCCCTGGTGTTGCAGGCCGACCGGTTCTGGTCCGGCGACTGACCCGTCAGGCAAGCCCGCCGAGGAAGCCGGCCAGCTCCTCGGCGACGCGCTCGGGGCACTCGCGCGCGAGCAGGTGGCCGGCATCCGCGACGGGCACCCAGGTCGCACCGAACTGCGTCGCCACGCGGCGTCCGTACTCGAGGGAGAGCAACGGGTCGTGCTCACCCCACAGGACGAGTGTCGGCGGAGGCGAGATGCCGACCAGCTCGCGGGAGTGCGCCAGCACCTGCATGTCGACCGACCGGAAGACGCGCAGCATTGCCCGGGCGCCGGCGCGGGAGCGCAGCAGTTCGACGTAGGAGTCGAGGTCGGGTCCTGGCTCCGTGCCCAGCCACCGGGCGACCCGGCGGCGCCCGCGGTCACCACCGGCACGCAACGCGGTGAAGATCGCCTCGCCCGGCCCGACGGGAAGCAGCGGCAGCACGCCGGCCGTCGGCCAGGCGTCGCCGTGCACGACGGCGCCGATCAGCGCGAGCGCCGCGACCCGTTCCGGCAGCCGGGCCGCCAGTTCGACGGCGACGGCCCCCGCCAATCCGGACGCGACCACCGCCACCCGGGTCAGCCCGAGCGCGTCGAGCGACCCGGCAAGCGCGTTCGCCTGGGCATCGATCGCATACGCGCGTCGCACCGCGGGACGCTCGCTCGCCCCGGTCCCGAGGAGGTCGGGCATGAAGCTGCGCCACTCGCGTTCCAGATCGCGGGCGACGTCACGCCACAGGTAGGAGGTCGCCGGCGGTTCCGCGATCATCAGCAGCGGAAGGTGTCCGCCGCTGCGCCCGTGCTCGGCGACGTGTAACCGCAGCGGTCCGGACGCGCCGGGAACCAGCACCTCGTTGCCCGGCAGCGGGTGGGGATCCGGCGCCGGCATGACCGGAGACTAGGCGTCGCGCCCCGGATGGTGCGCGCAGCTAGCCGCTGTAGGGCTCCACCGAGATGATGTCGACCTTGTTCTCCTTGCCGTTGGGCAGCTTGTAGTGCGCGGTCTCGCCCTTACCGAGTCCGGTCACGGCCTTGCCCAGCGGGGATTGCGGTGAGTAGACCTCCACCGACGTCGAGTGGTCCTCGCGGGAGCCCAGGACGAAGCGCGTGGTCTCCTTGTCGCCGGGGAAGCGGACCTCGACGACCATGCCCGGTCCAGCGAGCCCGCCGGTAGCCGGCGCCTCACCGACGGACGCCTCGCGCAGCAGCTGCTCGAGCTGGCGGATGCGGGCCTCCTGCTTGCCCTGCTCCTCCTTGGCGGCGTGGTAGCCGCCGTTCTCCTTCAGGTCGCCCTCTTCCCGAGCCGCCTCGATGCGCGAGGTGATCTCGGTACGGCCCGGGCCGGCCAGGTGGTCGTACTCGGCCTTCAGCCGGTCGTACGCCTCCTGTGTCAGCCATACCTGCTGGGTCGTCATGGACGCTCCTCATGTGGGAAATCAGCCGGACAGTCGTCGGGGTCCTACTGGCCGAACGGAGGATGTTACCCGCCGCGGGCTCTCAGGTTGCAGAGATCGCCCCGACCAGCGACCTTGCGCTCCGCCACCGGCGTAATCGCCCTTCGCCGCAGAAGGACGCACAATTGAGACATGCGTTCCGTTGCATCCCGCCGCTTGCTTTGTGTTCACGCCCATCCCGACGACGAGTCGAGCAAGGGTGCAGCGACCATGGCGCGCTACATCTCCGAGGGTGCAGACGTGCTAGTGGTGACGTGCACCGGCGGCGAGTTGGGGTCCGTCCTGAACCCCGCGATGGACCGCCCTGACGTGCGGGAGAACCTCCCTGAGGTGCGCCGCGGGGAGATGGAACGCGCCCGCGAGATTCTCGGTGTCAAGCAGGAGTGGCTGGGCTTCATGGACTCCGGTCTGCCGGAGGGCGACCCGCCGCCGCCGCTGCCCGAGGGCTGCTTTGCGATGGTGCCTGTTGAGGAAGCGGCCGAGCCGCTGGTGAGGATGCTGCGCGAGTTCCGCCCGCAGGTCGTCGTGACCTACGACGAGAACGGCGGGTATCCGCATCCCGATCACATCCAGACCCACAAGGTTTCGATTGCCGCCATCGAAATGGCCGCCGAGCCTGACGCGCTCCCGGAGTTGGGGGAGCCGTGGCAGGTGCTCAAGACCTATTACGTGATGACATTCCACAAGGCGCGGGTGATGGCCCTGCACGAGGCGATGCTGGCGGCCGGACTGGAGTCGGCGTACGACGATTGGCTGAAGCGCTGGGAGGACCGGCCCGAAGACCTGCACCGGGTGACCACGCAGGTGCCGTGCGCCGACTGGTTCCCGGTGCGCGATCAGGCTTTGTTGGCGCACGCGACCCAGGTCGACCCGAACGGTTCGTGGTTTCGGGTGCCGATGTCGCTGCAGCAGAAAGCGTGGCCGACCGAGGATTACCAGCTCGTTTCCTCGAAAGTGGAAGTCGGGCCGCTTCCCGAGAACGATCTGTTCGCGGGAATCGTTGGAGTTTCGTGAGGCTGGTTGCCGCTAGGCTGCCAGTCGACCCTCGATAGCCGGCTCTCAATAGTCGACCGGGTACTCGCTTTCCGACAGGAGTAGGGCATGGCGCTGTGGAATCAGCTTCGCCAGCAGGCGTCGTCGATGCAGTCGACGCTCGTAGCGAAGAAGAACGACCTCAAGTCCGGCGCCTTCCGCGACGCCTCGATGGCCATCTGTGCGCTCATCGCTGCCGCTGACGGCAGCGTCGACGCCGAGGAGCGTCGCAAGGTGGCGGGGCTCATCAGCAGCAACGAGGTCCTGCAGAACTTCCCGGCCGACCAGTTGCAGGCCAAGTTCAACGACTACTGCGACAAGCTCACCGCCGATTTCGACTTCGGCAAGGTGTCGGTCATCCAGGACATCGGCAAGGTCAAGAAGAAGGACACCGAGGCCCGCGCGGTGATCCAGATCGGGATCATCATCGGCGGCGCCGACGGCAATTTCGACGAGGCGGAGAAGAAGGCCGTGCGCGACGCGTGCCATGCGCTCGGGATCGCGCCTTCGGAGTTCGACCTCTAAGTGGCCGCTACCGCAGGTGCTCGCATCCTGGCCGACAGCGTCGGACCGGGTGGCACCGCGGCGCTCGTCGTCCTGGTGCTCATCATCGCCACCATCGCGATCTTCGTGGGTTTGCTCGGCAGCCTGAAGCGGCTACGGCAGAACGCGCGCACCGGCAAGTTCCACGGCGCGGATCCCGGGCCCCACGAAACGCACGGCCGCCATGAGGCGACCGGCCAGCAAATGCGGGCCCGCAAGTCCGAGCAGCCCGTCACTCCTGACCCGGGTTCGGACGGCGCAGGCGCTTGATCTCGGCGCGCTGACGCTTGCCGGCCAGCCGTCGCTCCACCGCGCTGCGAGTCGGGCGGGTGCGCCTGCGTTTCGGCGGAGGGGGTGCCGTCGCGGCGCGCAGCAGGTCGACCAGGCGCGCCGTCGCCGACGCCCGGTTCTGAAATTGGCTGCGCCGCTCGGAGGCGACGACCGTGATCACGTCGTCGACGGAGTGGGCGGACAGGCTGGCGCGCGCTCGGCCCCGGAACGGCTCGGGCAGCAGGCGCAGATCGAACGAGAGCTGCACCCGGCTGTCGGTGGTGTTGACTCCCTGACCGCCCGGCCCGCTCGCGCGGGAGAACCGCCACTGCAAGTCGCTTTCGGAGACCTTTAGTCCCGGTCGGACCTCGATCTCGTCAGGCACGATTTCAGTGTGCCCGCAGGGGGTGCGCGGACGAGGGGCGTCGGATGAGGAATGCGGCGAAGTGGGACGAGGCCTACAGCGGCAGCGAGCTGGTCTGGAGCGCCGAGCCCAATCGTTGGGTCGCGGAGATCGCTCGCGACTGGACGCCCGGCAAGGCCATCGACCTCGCCGCGGGAGAAGCCCGCAACAGCCTGTGGTTGGCGGGCCTCGGGTGGACCGTCCGCGCCGTCGATTTCTCGCAGATCGGTCTCGACAAGGGACGTCAGCTTGCCGAGCGCTTCGGGGTGGGCGAGCGTCTGACGTGGGAGTGCGCCGACCTCACCGCGTACACCCCCGAGCGCGGCGCGTACGACCTCGTCCTGGTGTCCTACCTTCATCTCGGCGGCGCGGATCGTCCTCCGATCGTGCGCCGGGCCGCTGATGCTGTCGCACCTGGCGGGCGGCTGCTGATCGTCGGCCACGATCTCGCCAACCTCACCCGCGGCGTCGGTGGACCGCAGGATCCCGCCGTGCTCTACACCGCGGATGACCTGCGCGCCGAGACGGGCGGCACGGGCCTGACCATCGAGTCGGCCGGCGAGCGCCTGCGTCCCGTCGACGGCAACGACCGTCCCGCGGTGGACGTCGTCTTCGTAGCGCGGCGCGATTAATCCGCGCTGCACGTCGGGGCGTGCACTCACGCTTACGCGACAGTCACGATCACGCGGGCTGCTCCTTCGTCAGGTGCAGGAGCCACTCGCGCGAGGTCTGGATCAGCGCGTAACGCCGGGCCGGCAGCGCCCCGTGCAGCGTGAAGACGATCCGGCGGTCATTGCGGTCGTGCTCTTCCCACCAGCCGATATCGGCGATGGACTTGTCGGCGTCCTCGTAGGTGAGGTGCTCGAGATCGTGGTCGGGCACCGCGACCGCAAGCCGGTTCTGTCCGGCCGATGTCGGCATCCCGCGCGGCACCGCCCACGAGCGCAGCACCCCGTGCTCCTCCAGCCGCAGGTCGAAGTGGTGGCGCGGCTTGAAGTGCTCGTGCAGCACGAAGCCCGGCTGATCTGCGCCGTCGTCATCTGCCATCGCGTCCGGACCTCTCTGCGGCTGCTTTGGCGCCTTACCGCGGCGTTGTCTCGAACATTGCATGCCGGCAATCGATGCGCGCCGACCGCGGCCTAAGCAGGCACCTCCGCCGTCAGCTGGTGCAGGAAGGCGCCCAGCACTGCGACGCTGTTCGGTTCCCGGCACCTATCGGCGGTGACGAGCACGCCGGCTTTTCGGATCAGCTGAAACTCGAATATGCCGTCGCTCCAGTTGACCCTGACGTGGGCCTGCCACGGATAGCTGTCGCCAGGATTGCTGAACAGCAAGTTCCAGAGCGACGTATGCGAGACCACCGACGATTTCCAGGCGGAGCTGGATGCTCTGAGCAAGCGGTAGCTCGCCTGTGCCAGAGGGCTCTCTGTCTCGGCCTTGAGCAGACGAAGGTTCGAGGCCCAGATGCGCCTCGTCCGGATCACATCAGCAGTGTCGACCATTTGGCCATCTACGTCAGGTCCATTCGCCGCGGCCGGAGTCGAGGTTCTGGTTGCTCAAACGGCTGTGGATCAACCACAAGCTCGACTTCGAGGACCCAGCTTGGGTGGTCGTCGAGATGAGCTCTGCGCACATTGGGGCAGGGTTAGGGCATGGCGAATCGTTTGGCCCAGGCGCAAAGTCCGTACCTGCAGCAGCACGCGGACAACCCCGTCGACTGGCAGGAGTGGGGTCCGGAGGCATTCGAGGAGGCGCGCCGGCGCGACGTCCCCATCCTGCTGAGCGTCGGTTACGCGGCCTGCCACTGGTGCCACGTCATGGCGCACGAGTCGTTCGAGGACGAGGAGACCGCGCAGCTGATGAACGCCGGCTTCGTCAACATCAAGGTCGACCGCGAGGAACGCCCCGACGTCGACGCGGTCTACATGGAGGCGACGCAGGCTTTCACCGGGCAGGGCGGCTGGCCCATGACGTGCCTGCTGACCGTCGAGGGCGACCCGATCTTCTGCGGCACCTACTTCCCGCGGGCGCAGTTCCAGCAGCTGCTGCACAACGCGGCGGAGGCGTGGCAGAGCCAGCGCGAGGCAGTGCAGGAGCAGGGCGCCGACATCGCCCGTCAGATCCGCGAGCAGCTCGCGCCCACCAGCGGAGCGGATCAGCTGCCCGACGCCGAGGCCATGGACGCTGCGGTGCTCGCCCTCGTGGCTGAATTCGATACGCGTTTCGCCGGCTTCGGCCGGGCACCGAAGTTCCCGCCGTCGATGCTGCTGGAATTCCTGCTGCGCGCGTACGCCCGCGGCGGTGACGCGAAGGCGCTGGAGATGGTCGCGGCGACCTGCCAGGCGATGGCCCGCGGCGGCATGTACGACCAGCTCGCCGGCGGCTTCGCGCGCTACAGCGTCGACGCGGCGTGGGTGGTCCCGCACTTCGAGAAGATGCTCTACGACAACGCTCTGCTGCTGCGGGGCTACCTGCACTGGTGGCGGATCTCGCGTGACCCGCTGCCCGAGCGGGTCGTGCGCGAGACCATCGGCTTCCTCTTGCGCGATCTGCGCACGCCGCAGGGCGGTTTCGCCAGCTCCCTCGACGCCGATGCCGCAGGCTCGGAAGGGTCCACCTACGTCTGGACCCCGGCGCAGCTCGCGGAGGTGCTCGGCGCCGAGGACGGAGAGTGGGTCGCCGGACTCTGCACGGTGACCTCTGAGGGCACGTTCGAAGAAGGCGCATCGACCCTGCAACTGCTCGGCGATCCCATCGATCCGGCGCGCTGGGCGCGGCTGCGCGCGGACCTGCTCGACGCCCGCGCCACGCGGGTGCAGCCCCCGCGCGATGACAAGGTCGTCGCTTCCTGGAACGGGTGGCTGATCTCGGCGCTCGCCGAAGCAGGCGTGCTTTTCGACGAGCCGGAGTGGGTGGCGGCGGCAACGCGAGCGGGTGCGTTGCTCCGCGATCTGCACCTGGTCGACGGCCGGCTGCGGCGGGTAAGCCGCGACGGGACGGTCGGAACGGCCGCGGGCGCGCTCGAGGATTATGGGGCGGTCGCGAGCGGCTGGCTCACCCTGTATGAGGTGACCGGCGAGACGAGCTGGCTGGAATCCGCGGGCGCGTTGCTCGACGCGGGGCTGGCCGATTTTCCTGACGGCGCAGGGGGTTTCTACGATTCCGCTCCTGCCGCCGACGGCGAGCCGCTGCTGCGCCGCCCGCAGGATCCGACCGACAACGCCACCCCGTCCGGCGCGTCGGCGTTCTGCGCGGCACTCGTCAGCTATGCGGCCGTCACGGGCGCGCTCGACTATCGGGAGGCGGCCGAGACGGCCATCGCCAAGGTCGTGCCGCTCATCGCCAAGCACCCGCGGTTCGCCGGTGAGGCTGCTGCCGTGGCCGAGGCGATGATCGCCGGGCCGGCCGAGGTGGCGGTCGTCGGACGTCCGGATCTGGAACGCCTCGCGCGGCTGTCACCCTCGCCGGGGGCCGTCGTCGTGACGTCCGGACCGCTGACCGACGGCCGCCCCGATCCCGCGGTCTACATCTGCCGCCACTTCGCGTGCGAGCTCCCGCTCACGGATCCCGCGGAGGTGGCCGCCCGCCTCGGGGTCGCATCTGTCTAGCGGACTCGGGGGAACAATCTCTTGCATCGGTACGTCTGTAAGTATGTAATCAAGACATACTTGATGCGAGAGGAGTCCTGATGGGACTGCACGAAAATCTCAGAGCCGCGCTGGACGAGGCCGGCTGGCCCGGTCCGCGCGAGCACGGCAGGCGCCCCGGGCACGGTCATCGCAGCCACGGCACCTCCGAGGGCGAGCGCGGCGAGCATCGCGAGCGCCGGGGTGGCCACGGCGGCCCGGGCGGACGGGGTCGCGGCCCCGGTCACGAGCACGGCGGCTGGCACGGCAGCGGCCCCGAGCAGGTCAGCTCCGCCGACGTGAGCGGCTGGCTCACCGGGCGGCTGCCCGACGGCTGGGTCTCCGGCACACCGCAGATCAGCGTGGATCGCGACGAGATCATCATCGTTGTCCCGCTGGCCGCACCCGAGGTGGCCGGCGCCGAGACCGAGTCCGACGGCGCGGCCGCCAAGGCTGCCGCTGAGGCCGGACGGATCAGCCGCTTCCGCGAGGAGACCCGCGAGGAGCGCATGCGGATCGCGCGCGAGGCCGAGCACCGCTACGGCCGGAAGGTCGCGTGGGGCGCCAGTGCGGGGGAGACTTCCGAGCTGTTCACCACGATGTCGGTACCGGTCATGACCCGGCTGCGCCAGCCCGAGCGTTCGGTACTCGACACGCTTGTCGACGCCGGCGTCGCCCGCTCCCGTAGTGACGCGCTCGCCTGGTGCGTACGCCTCGTCGGCGAGCACACCGAGGACTGGCTCGGCCAGCTTCGTGAGGCGATGACGGCGGTGGAGCGCGTACGCGCCGAGGGACCGCAGCTGTGAAGCTGCGCTAAAGCGCCCGCGGCACGCCCAAAGGGGTGAAGCTCAGGCGCCGGGATCGGTTGTGTGTCACACAGCACCGATCTCGGCGCCTGAGCGAGTGCCTCGGGGTAATCTCATGGGTCTACAAGTGCAGGTATTGCTGCGGCTTATGACGCGCCGCTCTGCTGCTGACCACTGAGGGAGACGCCAGTCGTGACGATCGCCGCCAGCATCCCGGGTCTTGATTCCGCCCCGACCAAGCATGCCCGGCTTCTGGCGTGGGTTGCGGAGATCGCCGAGCTCACCCAGCCGGACCGGGTGTACTGGTGTGACGGCTCCGAGGAGGAGTGGCAGCGGCTGTCGGCGGGGCTCGTCGAAAATGGCACCCTGACCCCGCTCAACCCCGAGAAACGCCCGAATTCGTTTTACGCCCGGTCAAATCCGAGTGATGTCGCGCGCGTCGAGAGCCGCACATTCATCTGCCCGGAAAAGCAGGAAGACGCCGGCCCGACGAATAACTGGATCGACCCCGCAGAAATGCGCAAGACCCTGAAGCCGCTCTTCCAGGGTTCGATGCGCGGCCGCACGATGTACGTCGTCCCGTTCTGCATGGGCCCGCTCGGGTCGCCGATCAGCGCGCTCGGTGTCGAGATCACCGACTCCGCCTATGTCGCGCTTTCGATGAAGGTCATGACCCGCATGGGCACCAGCGCGCTCGAGCTGATGGGTGAGGACGAGTTCTTCGTCCCGGCGGTGCACTCGGTCGGCATGCCGCTCGCCGCGGGTCAGGCCGATGTGCCGTGGCCGTGCAACGACGAGAAGTACATCGTCCACTTCCCCGAGACGCGCGAGATCTGGTCCTACGGCTCGGGTTACGGGGGCAACGCCCTGCTTGGCAAGAAGTGTTTCGCTCTGCGGATCGCATCGGTGATGGCTCGCGAA
>DATAVO010000088.1:0-47915 GCA_036267695.1 Frankiaceae bacterium | reverse complement strand
GACGGGAGCGCGACATTCACGATCGTGTTGTCCAGCAGGATCATCGATTGGGCGATGCACATCGCCACCAGCGTCAGGCTGGTGTTGGCCCGGGCCGCGCCGCGATTCACGCGCCCAACCTCCCAGGCTCAGGCCGCAAACGCCAGGTCTTAGGGTCAGGTGGTCGGCTGCAGTGCATGGACCGCTGGAGGGATCGAACGCATGGGGCTTCGCGGTGAGGCCGCGATCGTGGGTTACGCGCAGCGCACGCCCAAGCGGCACTTCGCGGGCGTGCCGCGCTTCTCCCTCGAACAATGGGCAGAACTGGCGGCCGACGCGTTGGCTGACGCGGGCATCGACCCGCGCGAGGTCGACGGGGTCTGCGTCGGCGGCGACATTGGTGAGGCGGGCTTGTTCGCTCCCGCGACCGTCGCGGAGTATTGCGGCTGGTCGGTGAACTTCGCCGAGCGGCTCGACCTCGGCGGCGCGTCGTCCGTGGGCATGGTCTGGCGAGCAGCAGCCGCGATCGAGCTCGGAATCTGTGAGGTCGTCGTCTGCGCGACGGCGTCCTCGCCGCGGCCCGAGCCGCCGATCCCGCCACCTGCCGATGACCGCGTGCTCTTCGGCGCCTCAAGCAATGTGTGGGGCTCGCCGCAGGCCGAGTTCGACATCCCCTACGGCAACATCGGGCAGAACGCCGGCTTCGCCATGTACGCCCAGCGCTACCACGACGCGTTCGGCTGGAACGAGCGCGGCCGCGCGAAAATCGCCTCCGATCAGCGGGCCAGCGCGTGCGTCAATCCCGAGGCGGTGTTCTTCGGTCAGCCGCTCACGCCCGACGACGTGCTCGCGTCGCGGGTCATCGCACAACCCTTGCATCTGCTGGAGATCGTGATGCCGGTGACGGGCGGGGCGGCGCTCGTCATCACGAGCCTGGACCGGGCCAGAAAGCTGAACCGCCGCCCGGTAGCGATCACCGGATTCGGTGAGCACCTAACGCACAAGACGCCGACGTACTCGCCGAGCCTCGATGTCACGCCGATCCAGCAGGCGGCGCGCTCGACCTTCGCCATGGCGCGCCGCACGCCCGCCGATGTCGACATGGTTCAGCTCTACGACTGCTACACGATCACCGTGCTCCTGACGATCGAGGACTCCGGATTCTGCGGCAAGGGCGAGGGGCTGGATTTCGTGCTCGGCCACGACCTGTCGTACGCGGGCGACTTCCCTTGCAATACCCACGGCGGCCAGCTGAGCTTCGGCCAGCCCGGGCTCGCTGGCGGCATGTCTCACGTCGTCGAGGCGGTCGCGCAGATCCAGGGCCGCGGCGGGCGACGCCAAGTGCGCAAGCACGACATCGCCTACGTCTCCGGCACCGGCGGCGTCATGAGCGAGCAGACAGCCGTTCTGCTGGAGGGAGCGTGAACCGGCCGCGAGTGCTGCCGACCCCGGTCAGCCAGCCGTACTGGGATGGATTGGCGCAGGAGAAGCTCGTCCTGCAGCGGTGCGACGCGTGCGGCAGCTGGGTGCACTACCCCCGAATCCGTTGCAGCACATGCCTTTCCGCCCAGCTGAGCTGGCACGAGGTGAGCGCCACCGGGATCCTGTACGCGTTCAGCGTCGCTTACCACCCGATCGCTCCGTGGTTTCCGGCTGATCCGCCGCAGGTGATCGCCGTCGTGGAACTGGGCAACGGGGTACGGCTCAGCACCACGATCGTCGACGCGGATCCGCAGACGCTGTCCATCGGCATCCCCGTCACGGGTGTCTTCGAGCATCACGACGATGTGACGCTGCTGCAGTTCCGGCCCGCAGCAAGCTAGCCGTCAGGTAAGCGTGTCGCGGGCGAACTGGACTGCGCGGTGCCATCCGTTTTCCGCGGCCTCGTAGTGGAAAAGCGGCCGCGCTTCCGAGCAGAACGCATGGCCGGCGCCGGGGTAGACGGCGAGCTCGTGGTCGACGTTCCAGACTTCGAGCCGGCGGCGTAGCTCGGCCATCCGCTCGGCAGGCATGACGACGTCGTCGTCGCCGTAGAGCACGAGCGTTCGAGCGCGTAGCCCCCACATCAGATCCATGGGATGCACCGGTGTGCGGTCACCGAGGGCATCGAAGACGGGCTGGCTCGGGTAGAAGAGCACGGCCGCGGCGAGCCGCTGGTCGACACACGCCGCCAGCATCGCGAGCGTCGCGCCGGTGCAGTATCCCCACACCCCGACGCGGTCCGGATCGACCGTCGGCAACGCCCTCGCGTACTCCACGCCGGCGAGCACATCGTGCGTCGCGCGTACGAAATCGAGCTCGTTGATGAAGGCCACCAGCGCGTCGAAATCGGTGTAGTCCTCGGGGTCGGCGGGGCCGGCGAACCGGTACGGATCGATGACGATCGTCACGATTCCGGCATGCGCCAGGCTGGCGCCGACCCGCCGGATGAACCCGTTCACCCCGGTGCCTTCGGCGCCGATGACGATCGCCGGGAAAGGTCCGGCGCCGTCGGGCTGGAACCTCAAGGCCTCGAAGCTCATCCCGTCGCGGCCGGTGAGCGTGATGCGCTCGCTCGAGACGTCGTCGTACGCATCCGTCGGTGGGCCCGCTTGTAGCTCGGTCATCTCTGGCCTTTCGTCACCCGCATTTCAGCACGGATCGACACGGCACACCCCGCAGGGGCAAGCTTGCGCGGTGGATACTCCCCGACCCGATACCGGGCTAGAGCTTCGTTCACTGGTGACGGCAGATGGCACGCTGGAACTCTCGCTGGCAGAAGCCCCCGTCCCGGCGCCGCAGGGCAACGAGGTGCTGATCCGCATGGAGGCAGCACCCATCAATCCCTCTGATCTCGGACTCCTCACCGCCTGGGCAGACCTCAGCGCGGCCGTCGTCGCCGGAACGGCGGACCGGCCGGTGGTCACGGCCAAGCTGCCGCCGCGCGCGATGCGGGCCCTGGCGGGGCGGGTCGGTGAGTCGGTTCCCGTCGGCAACGAAGGTGCCGGGACCGTGGTCGACGCCGGTCCTTCCGAGGCGGCGCAGGCGCTGATCGGGCGGACTGTTGCCGTCGCCGGCGGCGGCATGTACACCCAGTACCGGCGGTTCGATGCGGGGATGTGTCTGGTCCTCCCGGAAGGCACCCCCGCCCGCGCAGCCGCCTCGTCGTTCGTCAACCCGCTGACCGCGCTGGGCATGGTGGAAACCATGCGCCGCGAGGGTCACAGCGCCCTCGTGCACACCGCGGCCGCCTCCAACCTGGGTCAGATGCTGAACAAGCTCTGCCTCGAGGACGGCGTTCCGCTCGTCAATATCGTCCGCAAGCCCGAGCAGGAAGACATCCTGCGGGCCATCGGCGCGGTCCACGTCCTCAATTCGACAGCTCCGACGTTCATGGAGGATCTGATCGCGGCGCTGCACGAGACGAAAGCGACGTTGGCCTTCGACGCCGTCGGCGGCGGAGAGTTGGCCTCGCAGATCCTGACTGCCATGGAAGCCGTTGCCTCGGCGTCCGCGGGCGAATACAGCCGGTACGGCTCCGGAACCCACAAGCAGGTGTACATCTACGGCGCTCTGGACCAGTCACCGACCACGCTGAACCGCAGCTTCGGCCTGGCCTGGGGCATCGGCGGCTGGCTCCTGACGCCCTTCCTGGAACGCGTCGGCCTGGAGACTTTCCTGGCGCTGCGCCAGCGGGTCGCCAGCGAGCTGGAGACCACCTTCGCCAGCAGCTATGAGCGGGAGGTCTCGCTCGCAGAAGCACTGCAGCCCGACGCGTTCCTGGCGTACACGAAGCAGGCGACGGGTGAGAAGTTCCTCATCACGCCGGCGAGTACCCCGCACTGATGGGCTTGGACATCGACTCGGTGGGCGAGAGGTAGGCGAACAGGTCGGGGTCGCTGCGCTGCAGCCGTTCGAAGTTCGCCTGCCACATCTGCGGCAGAAAGTGCTTGCGGTACATGACCTTTCCGGCCAGCACCTCTGCTTCGAGGATCTCGGTGCCGCCCGCCGCTTCGCATTCGAGGTGATAGCGGGCGCACGACTCGAGCGTCAGCGCCTCGATGGTGGCGTTCTCCAGCGAGTCCGACGCGACGATCGCGCCATGGTTCTTCATCAGCACCACGCGCTTGTCGCCGAGTGCGTCGACGACGGCGGTGTGCAGCTTCACCCCGTCGTCGAAGTAGGTCGCCTGCTCGTCGTGGAAGAGCACCGAGGAGACGTTGTACATGCCGACCGTCCGGCCGGTAGAGGACAGTACGGAGACGTAGTGCGAGTGCAGGTGCACGATCGCATTGACGTCGGGGCGCTCCTGGTAGATACGCGCGTGAAAATTCACCGCCGGCGACATCGCGAGCTCCCCCACCCGCGGCTGAAGGTCGTAGCCCATCAGGCAGGTGCGGTCGGGCGTGGTCTGGTCGAAGTACTCGAACCCCGTCACCCAGAAGGTGTCATCGCCGTCGCCTGACACCGAGCCGCGCACGCTCACGTGGCCGCCGACGTTGGAATCGCAGCCCTCACGGTGCAGGATCCGCCGTGCGGCCGCGATGCGGAAGCGGATGTCTGCGGTCGTCATGATGCTGTCCACGAGCGTCCTCCCTGTGGTGGTGCGCTAGAAGGCGTTGGGGTCGTGCTGCACAGTGTCCGGTACCGGATGGCGGAAGAGGCGCGAGGCGTTCTCCCACGTGAGCTTGCGCTGATCCTCCGCCGGGAAATGGCCGATCTGCTCGCGGAGGATCTGCTGGGTGTCCGGCCAGGTGCCGTCCTGATGCGGGTAGTCCGACTCGAGCAGGATGTGGTCGATCCCCACGCGATGACGATGGTCGAGCCCGGCCGGGTCGTCGATGGCGCAGAACCAGAAGTTGCGGGCGAACACCTCGCGCGGGCTGAGGTCGATGCCCGTCCAGGTGCCGTACATGTGCTGGTAGCGGCCGACGTGATCGAGCCGGTCCATCAGGCCGGCGACCCACCCGAGACCGCCCTCGGACAGGCAGATCTTCAGGTCCGGAAAGCGCACCGGCAAGCGGGAGTAAAGCCAGTCGACGGCGGCGAACATGGCCCAGCCGAAGAAGAGCACGCCGATGGTGTCGCCTGGCGCATCGGAGGACGTGGTGGGTGCGGTCGAGGAACTGCCGACATGCAGGCAGACCACCGTGGCGGTCTCGGCGCAGGCCTGCATCAGCGGATCCCAGTAGCCGGTATGCAGCGACGGCAGGCCCAACCGTTCGGGGAGTTCAGGAAAGGTCATTGCGGTGAAGCCGCGCTCGGCGTTGCGCCGGACCTCGTCGGCGGCGAATGCCGGGTCGAGCAGCCACGGCAGCTGGCACGGGATGATCCGCCCGGGATGCGTACCGGCCCACTCCTGGAGGTGCCAGTCATTCGCTGCACGCACGACCGCGAGCGCGAGGTCGGGATCGCTGACCCCGAGCTGGTAGCGCTGCCCGGCAAAACCCGCGAGTGAGGAAGGGAAGTTCAGCGAGGCGTAGACGCCGTTGAGGTCCATGTCAGCCACGCGCGCGTCGATGTCCCAGGCTCCGCGGCGCATCTCATCGAAACGGGTGGGCTCGAAGCTGAGCTCGTCCTGCGGGCGGCCGACGACGGCGTTGAGCCCGACCTTGTAGTGGCGCTTGCCGTCGTAGTTCCAGTACTCCATGCGCTCGTCATCGAGCTCGACGCGGGGCGCCGCATCGGCGAAGCGCGCCGGCATCCGGCCTTCGAAGAGGTGGGGTGGCTCGACGAGATGGTCGTCGACCGAGATGAGCGTGCACCACCGGGCGCGCCGCTCGGGGTCGGGAAGGAAGGTCACCCGAGCCGGGCGTCCTGACGTGGCGGCCTTGGTCGTGAAGAAGCCGGGCCGCGACTCCAGCTGATCGAACGTGATGCTGGTGCTCGCGGCTGGAGACTCAGCAGGCCGGCCTGCTTCCGGGGGCATAGGTGACATCCTCCCAGACGCGGCCTGTGGTGCGCTCCGCTAGCTTGCTTTCATGGCTCCCGACCCCGGCGCGTTCACCATCCATCACGCGGACCTTTCCACCGGCGTGCGGCTCGCGTACGTCCGCGAAGGTGTGGGCGGCGTACCCCTGCTGCTCCTGCACGGCTATCCCGAGACGAAGCGGATCTGGTGGCGCAACATCGCTCCGCTTGCCGCGGCCGGCTTCGAGGTCGTCGTTCCCGATCTTCGCGGCTACGGCGATTCGAGCCTGGCGCCGGACGGCTTCTACGACCCGGCCGCGTACTCGCGTGACACGTACGAACTGGCGCACGACGTGCTCGGCTTCGAATCGGTGACGATGGCGGCCGGCGACGTCGGCGGCGTAGTGATGCTCGACATGGCAGCGCGCCATCCGGGCTACGTCCGCCGGCAGTGCTTCTTCAACAGCGTCCCGCCCTCGCTCGGCCCGGTCTACGAGGAAGCGGGCCTGGCCGGGAGCCTGCTCGACGACACCCACCCGACCGCCGACTACCGGATCAGACAGGGCCGTGATGGCGACTCCTTCGCGGCCGAGCTGAACACTCCGGAGCTGCGCCGGCAGTGGATCGCCGGGATGTACGGGCCGCGCCTGTGGGCCGCCGCCGGCTCGTTCACACCGGAGGAGATCGACTTCCACACCGAGCCGTTCGGCGACGGCGACAAGCTGCGTGCCTCGTGGGGTCCGTACGAACTCGCCTACGGCAAGCCGATGTCGGAAATCCCCTTACTTTTCAATGTGATCGGCGTGACCACCATGGTGCTGTACGGGGTCGAGGACCATGTCGTGCCGGACCTGTTCGTGCGCCAATGCGAGCTCGCCTTCAGCAACCTGACCGGCCCCTTCGCCATCCCGCGCGCCGGCCACTTCCTGCAATGGGAGCGCGCTGAGCTGTTCAACAACGCGCTCGTCGAATACCTGCTGCCACGCTCATGAAGATCGGCGTCCACCTCCCACACTACGGGCGGGTGTCCGGTCCTGGCGCGATCGCCGCCGCCGCCCGGGACGCTGAAGAACTCGGCTTCGCCGACGTCTGGGTGAGTGACCACATCGTGCACCCCGCGGCGCTGGACTACCCGTCGCCGCATCTGTTCGGGTCCTTGCTCACGCTGGCCGCTCGCCGCCATCGTGATCTAGCGGCGATTAATCCCCTCAGCACGCCCGAACGATCCCTCAGGCTTACGCGAGCAGCTCAGGCAAGTGTGATGACGCTACGACCCGTGGTCTGCCGATTCTCCAATGCTGTCAGGGCATCCGGGACATCCTCGAACGCGACTTCGCGGCCTATGACGGGCCGGATCTTGCCCTGGCGGGCCAGCTGCAGGAGGTCCGTCCACATCGCGACGCCCTCGGCGCTGGACAGGAAGTTCATCCCGAACATCCGCGGGCCACGCGGTGAATCGACGAACGCGAAGCACACGCCGCAGACGTCGAAGTTGCCGTAGATCCCGGGCTGCAGGCTGATCGGGTGTTCCTCGACGCCGATGTCGGCGGAGAAGCCGACGATCAGGTGGCGGCCGTTGAACGCCATCGCCTTGAACGTGTCCTGGGTGACCTGGCCGCCGATGGTGTCGAACGCGATGTTGACCCCGCGCCCGTTGGTGACGTCGTTGACGTAGTCGAGGAAGCTCTCCGTCGAGTAGTTGACGGCATAGTCGGCGCCGAGCTCGTAGCAGAACTTGACCTTCTCGTCGGTCCCTGCGGTCGCGATGACGGTCGCGCCGAAGGCCTTGGCCAGTTGCACGACGCCCGAGCCGATCCCACCGGCCGCCGCGTGCACCAGCACGATGTCGCCGGCCTGCACCCGCGCCCGGGTGCGAATGGCCAGCCACCCGAGCACGTAAGGGAAATACATGGCGGCGGCGTCTGTGAAGCTCAACCATTCCGGCACGATCTGCACGCTGGAAGAGCCGAGCAGCGCGGCCGATGCGTACGAACCCTTGGCGCCGACGGTCGTCCCCACGACCCGCTTACCGAGCAAGATCTCGGCGCCCGGACCGGCCGCTTCGACCACACCGGCGGCCGCCATGCCCGGCACGAAGGGAGGCTGGAAGGGCAGCAGGAAGTAGCGGCCGTAGATGGTGTCGATGTCGTTGAAGTCGAGGCAGAACGCGCTGACCGCGATCCGTACCTCGTTGGGACCCGGCGCCGGGATCTCGACGTTCTGGATTTCCAACGCCTCCGGCGGCGCCGCCAGCCGGGCGGCGACCCAGGCCCTCGCGTCGAGCGCGGCGGTCTGCGGGGGTGCGCTCGCTTCGGTCATGGCGAGTGAGCGTAGCGCCGCTCCCGTGCGCGCCTGCGCCCGCCTCCTCTTCGCGGGCCCCTAGCTCCCGGCCCTCCGCCCGCCCTTGCCGCTCTGCCGCGCTGCCGCGGAACGGGGATCGCGGGTTTCGAGACGCTGATGACCCCGCGTTCGGGGTAGGGCGGGATACCGCGAGGCGCGCTCAAACGAAACGGGCGTCCGGACCGGCCACGATGGTCGGCCCGAACGCCCGGTTCGGTGAGACTTCTACACGACCTAGTTCAGGTCGAAGCGGTCTGCGTTCATCACCTTGGTCCAGGCGGCGACGAAGTCGCTGACGAACTTCTCCTGCGCATCGTCACTGGCGTAGACCTCGGCGATCGCCCGCAGCTCGGAGTTCGAGCCAAAGACGAGGTCGACCCGGCTGCCGGTCCACCTGACGTCGCTCCCGCCGCGAGCGCGGCCCTCGTAGGACTGCCCGTCCTCGGAGGCCGCCTTCCACTCCGTGCCCATGTCGAGCAGGTTGGCGAAGAAGTCGTTGCTCAGCGTGCCGACGCGATCGGTCAGCACGCCTTGCGTCGATCCCCCGCAGTTGGCCCCGAGGACCCGCAGACCGCCGACGAGCACGGTCATCTCGGGAGCGCTGAGGCTGAGCAGGTTCGCCCGGTCGACTAGGAGGTTTTCCGCACGCAATTCCTGACCCTTGCCGAGGTGGTTGCGGAAACCGTCGGTGGTGGGCTCGAGCGGGGCGAAGGACTCGACATCGGTCTGCTCGGCCGTCGCGTCGGTACGACCCGGGCTGAACGGAACGTCGACCTCCTGGCCGCCGGCCTTGGCCGCCTGCTCGACGCCCGCGCAGCCGGCGAGGACGATCAGGTCAGCCATGGAGATCTGCTTCCCGCCTGACGCGGGCCCGTTGAACGCCTGCTGAACGCCTTCGAGCGCGCGGAGGACGATCGCCAGGTCATCGGGGTTGTTGACCTCCCAGCCGGTCTGCGGCTCCAGACGGATGCGGCCACCGTTGGCACCGCCACGCTTGTCACTGGCCCGGAACGTCGAGGCTGACGCCCAGGCAGCGGAGATTAGCTGCGAGACCGACAGACCCGTTGCGAGCACCTGAGCCTTGAGCGAGGCGATATCGGCCGCATCGACGAGCGGATGGTCGACCGCCGGCACCGGATCCTGCCAGATCAGCGTTTCCTGCGGCACGAGCGGGCCGAGGTAGCGCTGAATCGGACCCATGTCACGGTGTGTCAGCTTGAACCACGCCCGCGCGAACGCATCGGCGAACTGGTCGGGGTGCTCCAGGAAGCGACGTGAGATCGGCTCATAGATCGGGTCCATCCGGAGCGCCAGGTCTGTGGTCAGCATCGTGGGCGGACGCTTGAGTTCGCCGCTCTCGGGATCAGGCACCGTGTTGGCCCCGGCGCCGCCCTTGGGCTGCCACTGGTTGGCCCCGGCCGGGCTCTTCGTGAGCTCCCATTCGTGGCCGAACAGGTTCTCGAAATAGCCGTTGCTCCACCGGGTGGGCGTAGCGGTCCAGGTCACCTCGATTCCGCTGGTGATCGCGTCGCGACCCTTGCCGCTGCCGAAGCTGTTGCGCCAGCCCAGGCCCTGCTCCTCCAGCGGCGCGCCCTCGGGCTCGGGACCGATGTGCTGGTCGGGATCGGCCGCGCCGTGGGTCTTGCCGAAGGTGTGGCCGCCGGCGATGAGCGCGACCGTCTCCTCGTCGTTCATCGCCATGCGCGCAAACGTCTCGCGGATATCACGGGCTGACGACAGCGGATCCGGAACGCCGTTCGGGCCTTCCGGGTTGACGTAGATCAGCCCCATCTGGACCGCGCCGAGCGGACGCTCGAGTTCGCGGTCGCCGGTGTAGCGCTCGTCGCCCAGCCAGGTGCTTTCCGGGCCCCAGTAGACGTCCTCATCGGGCTCCCACACGTCGGCGCGGCCACCGCCGAAGCCGAACGTCGTGAATCCCATGGTTTCGAGCGCCCGGTTGCCAGTGAAGACGATGAGGTCTGCCCAGGAGATCTTGTTGCCGTACTTCTTCTTGACCGGCCAGAGCAGCCGGCGGGCCTTGTCGAGGCTGGCGTTGTCCGGCCAGCTGTTGAGCGGGGCAAAACGCTGCTGTCCGCCGCCGGCGCCGCCGCGCCCGTCACTGATCCGGTACGTGCCTGCGGCGTGCCAGGCCATCCGGACAAAGAAGCCGCCGTAGTGGCCGAAGTCAGCCGGCCACCAGTCCTGCGAATCGGTCATGACGGCGTCGACGTCATGGGTCAGCGCGTCGAGGTCGAGGCTGTTGAACGCGGCCGCATAATCGAAGTTCGCGCCCATCGGATTCGACACCGGAGCGTGCTTGCGCAGGATCTTCAGGTTCAGCTGGTTGGGCCACCAGTCGCGGTTGCCGGCGCCTTCCGTCGGATGGTTGCGCGGGCCCGAGATGACCGGGCAGGCAGCTTCGCTTTCCGACGACTGCATGTCTCCCACTACAGCGTCGTGGTGGTGGTGGTGCTCAGACACGAGATTCCTTCCGGGACGTAGGGGATGGTTGCCCAGGGGTGATCAGGAGGCGCCCGTCGTGCTACCTGCTGCGTCGATGACCACAGTTCGATGCTCTTGCTTCCTGGCCGACACTGCAAGCCGGTGGTTCCGGCTACGGCGTCACCGTCTTTCCAGGGACGATCGTTCCGCACAGCGGATCGGCGTTCGCCACCGGGTGGAATGTCGTGCCCGACAGCTTGACGAAGTACTCGCAGCCATCGGGTCCGGCAACGATGTTCTCCCGGTCGTTGATGTCCAGCGGGTGGGAGCCATACAGGCCGCCGGGGTTGAACGCATGAACCTTCGACAGCGAGTCGATGAGCGACGCCTGTGTCGGGCTGGCACCGGCGCCCTGCAGCCCTTGCGCCAGCATCAGGATCGACGCGTACCCGTCATAGGTCGGCAGGCCCGGGGCCGTCGTGCCGCCGGTGGCCTTCAGCGCCGCGACGAATGCTTCCGTGGCCTTGGTGTGCAACTCGACGGGCTCATACGTCAGCGAGAAGTAGACGTTCTGAGCCTCCTTCAACGTGCCGGGACCGGCCTGCAGCAGGTCGACCCCGTAGCCGATCGGCAGCAGCGCGACCTTCAGATCGACGCCGGCATCGCGAAGCGCGGTGATCAGCGCGAACGACGTGTTCGGGTCGACCTCCGGGGTCACAGCGTCGATCCCCGCGTCTTTCATCGCCAGCGCGACTGGCTGCACGTCGGTGCTGCCGAAGGGGAACTTGGAGTTGACGTAGCCCGCCTTGAGGCCCACCGCCTCGGCCGAGAGGGCCGCCGTCTTCGACGCCTCCGCCGAGCTTGGGGAGACGCTGTAGCCGACGGAGCCGAGATTCGTCACTCCCTGCTGCTTGAGGAACAGGCCACCGGTCGTCGCGACCTTCTCGGTATGGATCGCGCCGTAGGTCGCGAACATGTTCTTGGAGGTGATCCACTCCGGACCGTCCTGCGGCGCCCCGATCACGGGGATCTTCGCGCTCGTCAAGTACGGGGCCGCGGCGAAGAACAGTGCCGAGTGGGCGACGACGGCGAAGACGTGCTGGCGCTGGACCAGATTCTTTGCCGCCGACAGCGCCCCGGCGGGCGAGGATTCGGTGTCGGCGACGACGTACTTGATGTTGTAGCCCTGCTTGGCGACGATAGAGATCGCCGCCTTCACGCCGTCCTCGACGTGTTTCTGGCCGGACGCGGCGATGCCGGTGTCGTCGACGAGCAGCCCGACCGTGTACGTCTTGGTGGTCTTCGCTCCGGACGAACTCGCCCCGGACGTACTCGCCCCTGTGGAGCCGCCGGATGGAGCGGACGCGGATTTGCTGGAGCTGGCGCACGCCGTGGCGGCAAGCGCTACCGCGGCAGCAGCCAGAACGATCCGTGAGCTACGCGTTGCATGACGCACGATGCCGGGTTTCCTCTCGCCATTTCGCTGACGTCTTTGTCAGTGAAACTGCCGCATGTTAGGAGGCTGCGTTCGTCCACGTCAACGCTGCAATCAAGGCGTCTGGCTGAGCACCCTCCTGAATTCACGGAGGTTTTCGACGAATTGCTCCGGACGTTCAAAAGCGGCGAAGTGGCCGCCCCGTTTTTGCTCCGCCCAATGCACGATGCGGTAACGCTTCTCGGCCCAGGCGCGGGGAGTCTGCATGAGCTCGTAGGGATGGTTGGCGTAGCCGGTGGGCACGTCGACGTGGCCGGCCCACGGCTGGTCGGCCGCGTGGCCCTGGCGGGTCGATTCGGCGTAGAGCCGCGCCGCCGAGCCCGCCGTATTCGTCAGCCAGTACGCCATCACGTTGTCGAGCAGGCGGTCCCATCCGAACGTCTCGGCCACCCCGCCGTCGAGGTCGCTCCACACCTGGAACTTCTCGAGGATCCAGGCGGCGAGCCCGATCGGCGAGTCGGTGAGGCCGTACGCGAGCGTCTGCGGCTTGGTGCTCTGGATCGCCATGTACCCGGTGCCGTTCGCGATCCGACCCGCAGCCGCACCGAACCGTTCGAGCTCGGTCTCGGTGACCCCGACCATGGCGTCAGGATCATCCGCCGCCGGAAAGGCGAAGAGCATGTTGAAATGCACGCCCAAAAGGCGGTCGGCGTAGGCCTCCCCGAGCCGCCGGGTGACGATCGAACCCCAGTCGCCGCCCTGGGCGATGTAGCGCTCGTAGCCCAGCTGCTGCATCAGCTCGGCGATGGCGTCAGCGACGCGGTGGACGTCGAAGTCCGGCTGGACCGTCGGGCCGGAGAAGCCGTAGCCCGGCATCGACGGCACGACGACATGGAACGCATCCGCCGGATCACCGCCGTGGGCCGCCGGATCCGACAGCGGCCCGAGTACATCGAGGAACTCCACGAACGATCCCGGCCAGCCATGGGTGAGGACGATCGGGGTCGCCTCCGGCTCGGCAGAGCGCACATGGATGAAGTGCACCCGCTCCCCCGCGGCTTCGGTGACGAAGTGGGGCCAGGCGTTGATCTGCGCCTCGCGGGCCCGCCAGTCGTAGCGATCGCGCCAATGCCCTAGCGCCTCGCGGACGGCGTCGACCGGGATGCCGAGCCCCCATGGTTCACCCGGCGCCTGGTCGGGGAGCCGGGCGTGATCGAGGCGGCGCTTCAGGTCGTCCAGGACGGCATCGTCGACGTGAACGGTGAACGACTCGGGCTTCGTGGGAGAGGCGGCCATGGCGGAAACGTATCGCTCTGCAGTACCTCTCCCGGCAGGAGAACGCCCCTGGTGACGAGGCCGGCAAACCGTGCCATATTGCGGTCATATGTGAGATCGCTGTTCGCTGACCCCCCAGGGAGGCGCGGCACGGGAACCGTAACGACGATCACCGTCCGCGCATGCGTAGTAGCGCGGGATCAGCCCCACTCCTGCGCGGCGAGCAGCAGCGCCGCGAGCGGCTCGAGCGCGGCGACGAGCTCGGCGAGCTCGTCCGGCTCGAGAATCTCGTAGGGCTTGGCCGCGAGGTCGTCGGTGAGCTCCTCGACGCGCTGCTTCACAGCGCGTCCGGTTTCGCTCAGCCAGCCGTCGTCGCCGATCAGGCCGCGATCGCGGAGCCCGTCGGTCACAGCGGCCAGCTGCGCTGCCGGGAGGTGGTGGATGCGTCCGAACTTCTCCGCCGGCATGCCCATGTCGAGGGCCAGGAGCGCGTGAGACTCCAGGCCGCGTACGCCCTCGATCATCAGGGCCGCGATGTGCCCGTCGCCGCGATGCTCGCGAAGCAAGGACGCTGCGTGAAAAAACCGGGTGACGGCGTCATCGGGAATCGGGAGCGCGAGCAACGCGGCGTACATCGGCCGGCCCTCGAACGGTGCGCTCGTGGCCGCCTTCATCAACAGTTCAGCGGCGCGGGCGAAGCCGGGAGAGTCGATGTGATCGGCGAGGATCCGCCGTAACGCATCCGCGCAACCGATACGTCGGGCGGTGATCGCCGCTTCGGGTGTGGTGGTCGCCCACACCTTCGGAATGTGGCGAGCCACCTCGCCGGGAGCGAAGTTGTAGAAGAGCGCGTCGACCACCGCGGCCGGGGCGAGGCCCAGCGGGGCCGCCCGGCCGGCGAAGTAGGTGTCCCAGTAGTTGGTGAACCCCAATGCGAACATCGTCTCGTTGGGTTCGTCGGCCGAATAAGGGATCACACCGATCGGCTCGACCAGGTCGAACATCCGGCGAGCCATCGCGTTCATCGTCACTCCTCCTGCTGCAGCCCCGGCGCCCCTGGCGGGCACCCACGATCAGTTGGACGATCGCGTGCCGCCAAACTCATCGCAGATCGGGTTCAGGGTTGGAGGGTGATCGCCACAGGGTGCAGTTGCTGCCCATGGAAGTTGACCGCGATGCAGCAAAGCTCTGCGAGATCGACGCGGCCGGTTGATCCTGTCGCGAAAAGGCTGTTGAAGGTCGCGGGCGTGAGCGTGCGTGTGATCCCCTCGAAGTAGTACGTGTTGTGTCCGGTGTTGACGTAGCCGCTGCAGTTGTACGGGTTCGTTTGGGTCGTGCCTTTGAAGTAGCAGCTCAGATGGAAGCGGGTGCCGGCGGCGGGGGCACCGTTTGCTTCTGTCAGCGGCCCGTCCAGGTTCTCGTACGCTCCGGCGGTCCCGGGTGGCCCGAACGAATAGGTGTGCACCGGAGCCGAGGTGAAGGTGCGCGCCGCCGTGATGCGATCGCCGCATCCCGTCAACCCGAGCACTATTCCAGCACAGCTCGCTGCTACCAATCCCAGGCGCTTCAGGCGACGCTCCGCTCGGCCAAGCATGGGTGTGAGTCTGCCCGCGCTGAGTAGCGAACAGGGGCAAATTGGTCAGGATTCACCGGACCGGGTGACCTCGGACGTTCAGCGCTGAACAGCGCAACCTTTACGGCTGCGCAGGCGTCTGGTGAACGAGCGGGAGGAATGTGATGACGAGGCGAAGGTTGTCGCCCTGCGGGGGGTGGGTCGTCGCAGCGACCTTGACGCTCGCCTCGCTAGGGCTTGCAGGATGTTCGGCGTCCGGCAGATCCATGCCCCCAATTACGGCTTCGTCTTACCTGGCGGCAACGCCGATCTCGGCGGCCCTGCTGGTCAAGGGCGCCGCGTTCCTGACCATCAGCAGCGAGTCGGGGCGGGGATTTTCCCTGCAACTGCGGGCCATCAATGACGGGCACACCCTGGGAACCGTGTTCCGTTCGGCTAGTTCAACGACAAGTCTGGAGGCGGCCGCCGAGCCGGACGGCTCCGTGCTCGCGGCACAGAACGGGCACTGCAGCAGCACGTTGCTGCGTCTGAACCTTGCGGCAGGCCGCCAACAGGTCATTCGCAGGATTCCCGAGGAAGTGTCGGACATGGTGCTGAACCCGTCCGGAACAAAGATCGCCTACCTTGCCCAACGAACCTGCTCGCACTACACCTGTCCAAGTTCGTGCGCTGGACCTGCCGGATTCCTGCCGAATGTGCTTGTCGTCATGGATGTGTTGACCGGCCGATCGTCCCGCACCGGCACCGACACCGCGGGTCATCCACTGATGAACCTCACGTGGAGTCCTGACGGCACCCAGATCGCAGCCGCCTACTACGGGAACACCACAAAGCTCTTACGCTTCAACGCTTCTGCTCCCGATTTCGCTGCCGCGACTGCGATCGCCGCGCGAACCGGATGCGAATACATCGCGACCACCTGGACCAGGAGCGGCCTCATCTCGGCCGAGGCCTGTGGCCGCGATCTCTCGTTCTCGCCAGGACGCCTCGTCGAGACCACCCCGACCGGGGCGATCCGAAATTCCTGGCGGCTGCCCGACTGCGTCAACGGCCTATCGCTGGCAAGCACACCCAACGGCATGGGAACCCTCGTCCAAGTTGACATCGGGTATGGAGACGGCGCCTGTGCCACCGCACAGGCCGACGCCGTCAACCCGCTCACCCGAATCGCGATGATCGACGGCACACGGCTGCGTACCGTGATCGAGCTGCGCGACGGCCTCGCGGTCAATCTGGCCGGTTACTGAGCCGCCGCTGAAGCGAACGTGCGATGCCCCCGGGTGCAGCCGCGGCAGCCACCCCTGGGTCACCCCGGCTCCATATAAAACGTGATCGGCGCACGCGTTCCGGACGGTTAGCGAGGTTCGATCGGCGGATCCGGCGCATCGGAGATGGTCTTCTGCACCCAGGCGACGTCGTGCCACGCATCGTTCTTCCAGCCGATCTGCCGGTAGACGCCCATCGGTTCGAAGCCGACCGCCGCATGCAGGCCGGCGCTCGCGTCGTTCGGCAGCGTCATGCCGGCAATCGCCCGGCGGTATCCCCGTTCGGCGAGGCGGGCAAAGAGTGCTTCGTAGAGCGCACGGCCGGCGCCGGTACGTCGGCGACCCAGTTCGAGATAGATGCTCGTCTCACATGCCCAGCGGTACGCCGCGCGCTCCGCGAAGGCATGGGCATACGCGTAGCCGGCAATGGCGCCCGCGTCTTCCAGTACGAGCCAGGTGTGCTGACGCGTCGCGGCTGCAATACGTTCGGCCATCTGCGCAGCCGTGGGCGGTTCTATCTCGAACGTGATCGCAGTTGAGACGACGTACGGGTTGTAGATCGCGGCACACGCAGCGGCGTCGCCGACATCGGCGGCGCGAATGAGAAAGCCCGGCATGACTCTTATAGTAGTTTTCTTCGTGTCTATAGTGTCACGGATGGATGACGGTCTGACGCTTCGCCTGGCCCGAGCCGTGCAGCAAGCGCGGCTGGATCGGCGCTTGTCGGTGACCGAGCTCGCCGAGCAATCCGGCGTCTCGCGCGCGATGATCGGCAAGATCGAACGCGGTGACGTGCAGCCCACCGCTGCGCTGCTGGCCCGGCTCTCGGGCGCGCTCGAACTCACCCTGTCGGAGCTGATCGCCCGGGCAGAGGGCGACGAGCGGCGGCTGGTGCGGGCCGGCGACCGGCACACCTGGACCGACCCGAACACGGGCTATCGCCGAAGGGTGATCTCACCGCCTGTCGGTGGGCCGCTCGAGCTCATCGAGGTGGAACTGCCCGCCGGTGCCCGAGTGTCGTTCGCGGCCGACACGTACACGTTCATCCATCAGCAGATTTGGGTGCTCGACGGAAGCCTTACCTTTCACGAAGGAGATGACACGCACAAGCTCGCGGTCGGCGACTGCCTGCAACTCGGCACGCCTGTCCCGTGCACTTTCGCGAACGTCACGCGCCGCCCCTGCCGGTACCTGGTCGCGATCTCCAAACGGCAAAGCTGAGAAATTGGCGGGCGTGGCCGAGCCAGACACCTGTAGCCAACTCATCACCCGCATGTGGTCCGCTCTCGGCGGCGAGCCCTCTCTGACCCGGCACCTGACCGTGTCCGCAGCCGGCTGCGTACTCCTGTCGGTGTTTGCCGTCGACGACCTGGCAGCGGCAAGGGTGGGCGTCGCCTCGGTCGCTGTCGCTGAACTATTGGCGGCTCGCGACGAGACCGCGCTCCCTGCGGTAGACGTGTCGCGACGGCACGCCAGCGCGGCGTTCATCGGCGAACTCCTCTTCTCCCCAGAGGGCTGGGAGCGGCCCCCGGCCTCGCCGATCCCTTCGAGGCTGGTGAGAAGGTAGGCCCATGGAACGTGTCTTCTACTCCAGCAGCGTCCACGACGAGCGCGAAATCGCGGCGGTCGTTGAGGTTCTTCGCTCCGGACCGCAGGGCCTGTGGCCCGGACGCCGGGTGGCCGCCATGGAGCGCCAGGTCGCCGCGCTGTTCGGCAAGAACGCCGGCGTCATGGTCAATTCCGGATCTTCCGCCCTGTATCTGGCCATCGAACTGCTGAATCTTCCGGCCGGCGCCGAGATCGTCACCTGCGGCCTGACGTTCTCGACCGACATCGCACCGATCGTGCGCGCGGGACTGGTACCGGTACTCGTCGACTGCGAACTCGACACCTTCTGCGTCGACCCCGCGCGTATCGAAGAGATGATCACCCCGCGCACCGGCGCGTTGCTGATCCCGAATCTCATCGGCAACTCTCCGGACTGGGATGCCGTCCGGGCGATCGCCGAGCGACACCACCTGCCCACCATCGAGGATTCCTGCGACACGCTCGGGCCGGTGCTGCGCGGGCGGCCCACCGGCGAACGGTCGACGATGACCGTGACCAGCTTCGCCAATTCCCATATCCTCACCTGCGGCGGCAACGGGGGCATGCTGCTGCTGAACGACGATGCCGCCCGCGATCGCGCGCTCATGCTGCGCCGCTGGGGACGGCGCTCGGAGGTCCAATTCTTTGGCACGAAGAAGGGCGAGCGCGACTTCTGGGAGGATGTCGACGGCATCCGTTACGACAACCAGTTCATCTTCGACGAGCTCGCCTGGAATTTCGAGCCCTCAGAAATGGGAGCTGCATTCGGCCTGGAACAGCTGAAGAAACTCGAGGAGAACCTCACCCGGCGGCGCCGGACGTTCGACGCCTACACCGATTTCTTCGGCGCCCATCACGACAAGCTCCAGCGACCCCGCCAGACCGCCGATCTGGAGACGGCGTGGCTCGGCTACCCGTTGGTCATCACCGAGACGGCCGGCTTCGAACGGCCGGACTTGCAACACTTTCTAGACGGCCGGGGCATCGACACCCGCACGATCTGGACCGGCAACGTCGCCCGCCAGCCGATGCTGCGCGGACGTTCGGTCGTGCTGCCCGGCGATGGGCTGCCCCGAGCCGACGCGATCATGGAGCGCGGGGTCCTGCTGCCGCTCAGCCACGCCATCGACGACGCCACTCTGGACTACGTGCTGACGACACTGGACGAGTTCCTCACCAGCCACTAAGGCAGCACGATGTAGCGCTCAGACAGGAGAGCATCAGCGCCGGAACGCACGCCGGTACGCCGTCGGTGAGGTGTGCATACGTGCGCGGAAGTGGTGGCGAAACGTCGTGACGGTGGCGAATCCGACCAGACCGGACACCCGGTCAATGGGATCGTCACCGGATTCGAGCAAGGGCAGGCTCGCCGCGATCCGACGGCCGATCAGCCACTCGATCGGGCTCTCGCCGGTGACCCGCTGGAAGCGCCGGCTGAACTGGCGGGTCGAAAGATGTGCCCGCGCAGCAAGGTCAGGGACCGCCACCGCTTGGGCGAGGTCGGCGTCGAGGGCGCCGATGACCTGATGGATGCGGGCATCATCGTCACTCGCCACGGGCTGATCCATGTACTGGGCCTGACCGCCGTCGCGATGCGGCTGCACCACGAGGCGGCGGGCGACCTGATTGGCAATCACGGCGCCGTGATCCTTGCGCACCAGATGCAGGCACAGATCGATGGCGGCAGCCGATCCGGCGGCGGTCAGCAACCGGTCGTCATCGTCGACGTAGAGCACCTCAGGGTCGACGTCCACGAGCGGGTACCGCCGGGCGAGCTTGTCGGCGTACTGCCAATGGGTCGCCGCCCGGCGCCCGTCGAGCAAGCCGGTCGCGGCCAGCGCGAACGCACCCGAGCAGATCGACACCAGACGCGCGCCGCGTGCGTAGGCCGCCTGCAAGGCCGACGTGACCACCACCGGCACGTCGTCGTCCACCGGCCAGCACGGCAAGATCACGGTGTCCGCGCTCTTGATCGCCTTCAACCCATGCTTCACGTGAAGTGCCATACCGCCATTGGTCTTTTGCGGGCCCGGCGTGATCGCGCACACGTCCATCGCGTACCACCAGGGCACGTCCAGCTCCGGCCGTGACAGCCCGAAGACCTCGACCACCGCGCTCAACTCGAACAGGGCCACACCGGGATAGGCCAGCGCAACGACACGGTGCACGCGTGGGAGTGCCATGGCCGAATACTAGTGATAGGCGTCCTTTCAGCCACTCGCCTTTGCAAACCACCATCGCCGACCATGGACACATGAGGATTCGCTCCCACGTCCTGGACACCCCCGCCGCCGAACCGTCAGCGGCGGCCGAGCACTTCGCACGGCGGCTGGCCTTCGAGGCCGACTGCGCGGATGTCGGCTCCGATATTGCCGCCGGTATCACGGGTTTCACCGTGATCGACTGTCGCTCCCCGGAGCTGTATGCCCGCTCTCACGTACCCGGGGCGGTCAACATCCCGCACCGTCGCATCTCGGTCGAGACAATCGAGGAACTCCTGCCTCATGACACCCTCCTCGTGACCTACTGCAATGGGCCGCATTGCAACGCGAGCACCCGCGGCGCGCTGCGCCTGGCCACCCTGGGTCGACACGTCAAGGAGATGCCCGGAGGCATGGCCGGCTGGACGGTCGAGGGATTGCCCGTGGAAACCGGCCCGCAGCCATCAACAGGAGCTACGCCAGCAGCTGTGTCGTCCCGATGACGGTGCGGCGGCCGCCCGCATCAATGCTCCCCACGTAGACGGGTCGTGAGCGGGCAACTTCAAGCCCACTCGAGGTCAAGTCGTCGCGCCGATTTCATCCCTTGGCGCACGTCGGCGTGTCATGATCGGCAGCCATGCGGAGAACCCCGATGGTCGCCGCCCTGCTGCTGCTGATCGCCGGTTGCAGCTCCGGTGGGCCGACGGCTGGTGTCAGCACTCCGCCCGCATCGCCTGCACTGACAACTCCCCCGGTGCATCCGGCAGGCGTTGGCCTCGGCGCCACCGTCACCGCGTGGAGCCAGGCTTACATCCCCGATTCGTCGGAGCCCACCGGCTCCACTTACGATCCCGATCCGGCTCTCGACAGGCCCGGCGACAAGGGAAAGACAGCAGACCGCTACAACGCGCTGATGGACAACGGCGGCCGGGTCACCGACTACGTCGAACGGTTCGCGACGGCGACGACGTTGACCGCCGCCCGCAAGGCGGTGCTCGCCGAACTCCCCACCGATACGACGAAAGTGTGGTCCACCGTCATCGACGGCTGCGCGGTCGATGTCTTTCACAGCGGCACCATCGCCACCTGGTTCACCAGCGCCATCGGCGACAACTCCGGACTGGTCCTGGTCGAATACTTCACCGACGGCGATCACTTCACAGCGACCGACGTTGAACGGGCGACGTTTGACCCGAGCCGCGATGATCCGAGCAGGGATTCGTTCACCGAGTGCTGAGCAGTTGCGCCCGCGCCGTGCCCATGCCCTTGCCACCGTCGCTGACCACGGCCAGGCGAGAGGCTAGCTCTCCGGCAACGTGGACGGAGACGAGACGGGTCCTGAGCACGCCGACGGGATAGCGGGCGACATCCCGCTGCCGCATGGCACGGCCCGATGGAGGGCGAGCCGAATGAAGATGCCCAAGGCAATGGCTGCCACGAGAACGGCGGCCGCGATGAGGCGCTTTTGCGGCCGCGGCGAGACGGTCTCCCGTCGTGAGCTGGGCTGCGTCTTCATCGAGCACTCCTCGCGGGATCGGCGACGTCAACCACGCTAGGGAGCCGAATTCCGCCTGTGCATCGGGAGAAATGCCCAATCCGCTATGGAGATCTACCCCTTGCCGTGGTCTTCCATGTAGAGCCGGGTGAGCTGCGCCCGACGCCGCGCGCCGGTCTTGTCACGGATGCGATCGAGGTGCGAGTAGACCGTGGCCGTCGCGATCTGCAGCTGCTTGGCGATGTCACGGTCGGTCTCCCCCGACGCGACGAGAGCCAGGATCTCGAGCTCGCGCGGGCTGAGCTGATAGGTGGCCAGACCGCGCTGCCGATTCGCGGTGATGAGGAAACCGGCGAGCGTCGGCGACACATACGTCTGGCCGCCCGCGACCGCAAGAACGGCCCGCTCGATGTCGGTGTCATCGGCATCTTTGGTCAGATACCCGACGGCGCCGGCCGCAACGGCATCGATCACGTCATCGGCACCGCCGGCTGCCGAGACAACGATGACGCGATAGCCCTTCTCGTGCACGTGTTTGACGCCGGCCGCCCCCTCGATGCCGGGCAGGTGCAGATCGAGCAGGACGACCTCGGCCGTCACGTCCGCCTCGTCGAACTTCTCGATGGACGGCGCCTGGCAGACCACGGTCATTTCGGCCGACTGCTCCACCGCCTGCGCCACCCCCCGCCGGTAGAGCGGATGGTCGTCGATGATGGCGACGGAGATCATGCAGGCCACCGCGCCACGACGCGGGTCCCGGCGCCTGGCGCGGAGACAATTTCGGCGCTGCCGCCGGCGTCGACCATGCGCTGCTCGATCGAGTGCACCGTTCCAAACCCCCGTGTGGTCGCAGCCGTGTCGAAGCCGACGCCATCATCTTGGACCTCGAGCACTACGTACTCACCCTCGGTCCTGACAGTCACCCGAACGAGCCTGGCGGCCGCGTGTTTCGCTGCGTTCGTGAGGGCCTCGCCGCACGCTCCCGACAGGGCCAGCGCGGCTGGCCAGGAAAGCGCCGGAGTCGGCTCGACCAAGAGGTCCACGCGCAGCTCATCCAGAGCGCGGTCGCTGATCTCTGCTTGCAGCAGATCGCCAAGCGTGCGAACGCCCAAGCGCGGCCTGGCGAGCTCCTCCCGCAAGGCGGTGGCTTCGCGCGCGGCCCGTTGCTTGAGCGCCTGGTGGTCGTGATAGCGCCCGCTGTTGATGGCCTCCAGAAGTTGCACGGCACTGTCATGCAGCAGGCGCAGCTGGATCGCCCGCTCCCGTGCCTGCCCGAGCGATTCCCCCTGATGAACGGCGGCCGATCGGGCCGCGGCCAGGCGCACGGCTCCCGACCTGATGTGGCCGGCAAAAGCGGCCGCGACCCCGAAGAACGCCAGGTGTGCGACGCCATTGGCCACCCGATCGCTGGCTCGCGGGCCTTGCGCGAGATGCGCCGCTGCGACGAGTCCGGCGGCACCAGCACGCAGCGCGGGTGGATGATTCGCCATCGCCTGGCCGCACATGACATTTTCGCCGAAGCTCCATGGCGCCCAGTTCAGCCAGGTCACCCGATCCGCCGGCGGCAGATTCCACTGACCGATGCCCAAGACGCCGGCGGCGGTGAGGGCATCGACGACGCTGCCGAGCGGGTCTTCCCACCGGTCGCGCCGCCGCGCGCGGCCGGCGAGCCACGCCGATTCCGCCGTCGCGGCAAGGAGTTGAGCCGCCGCGACGCCGCGATGGCGGTAGCGGCCACCACCGGCCAGCAACGCCGCAGCGCCCGTCACCAATCCGGTGGCACGCCAGGTGACCAGCGCGGCCAGGAGGGTTCCATCAGCGCGACGCGTATCAGCCGCCGAAAGGTCGCGAAATTGGGTAGAAACACCCACGCGCGCCGCTCGGCTCAATGCCACACTCAGCAGGTGTCCGGCCCGCCCACCGTGAGCATCACGGCTTCCCGCCCGCTCCTGCGGGCCGGTTTGGAGCGCATCGCCCACGATGCCTGCACCGCCATCACGACGGCTGGTGATGCCGACATCGTCCTGCGCGCCGGCGAAAGCCCGACCACCGCTGACCTCGAGGTGGTCATCGACGAGAGCAGCGTCTTCATCACCTGCCGGACCGAACCCGACGCCGACGTCTGGGACGCCGTGCGCCGGCTCGTCGGAGCGGCCGTCAGCTGAGTGGATGTGTAGCTCCAGCCGCACCCCGGACCCCGGATCCGACCACACGGAAACCCGTCCGCCCAGCTGCTCCACAACGCTCGCTGCCTCAGCAATCCGGGCCCCATAGGCGCCGCCGGAATCAGGATCGAAACCTGCTCCGTGATCGCGCACGATGATATGGACCTCGCCGTCGGCGCTGTACGCCCGGATCACCGCCCGCCGGGCTGCGCCGAGCTCGTGCGCCGCCGTCAGAGCCATGGACACGGAGGTCCGGATGGCAGCGGCTGCAGCCGGTTCGGCTGTCGCCTCGAGTTCGGCCGTCACCAGTTCGACCCGCACCCCCAGTGCCCCGGCCTCTTGCGACGCGCTCTCCAGCGCCTCGTCGAGGCCCTGCGGAAGCCGGCCCTCGGCGCGAAGCGCGTAACGCAGCCGCGCGGCTTCGGCGCCGGCAATCGCTCGGGCCTCCGTGACGTCGGCAGTGTCGGCGATGCGCCCCAGCATGTCGATCGTCACGCGGTGCAGGGCCTCGTGTTGTCGCGAACGCTCGGCTTGAGCCGCGGTCTCGGCAGATCGTTCGACGGCAAGCTCATCCGCCTGATCGCGTTGCTCGGCATAGCGATGATGGGCCTGCACGTAGACCCGCGACGCCGCAAACATTCCCGACCAGCTGACCGCGTCGTTGAAGGCCAGCGCTCGTCCTGCCACATGAGCGTCACGCCCACGCGAACGCATGCCGGTCAGCAGAGCCGCCGAGCACACGCTCGCAACGACCGCGCGCGCCTCACCGCGCAGCGGGCTTCCGCTGGCGCCCATCGCGGCGCCGATCGCCATGTTCTTGGCCCACGGCGCCGCGCCTTCCGACAAGCCGCCTTGCGATGCCAGCAAAGCCGCCGACGTCGTTGCCGCATCCACCCACATACCGAGCCGGTCCTCATATCGCCCCCGGGCCAGGATCCGGCGCGTGAGCCACGCCGACTCGGCGGCGACGCCTAGCCAGAAGGCAGCTTGGCTACGCGGGTTGCTGAAGCGCCTGCGGTCACTGGCGAGCATAAGGGCAGAGAAGGCGAGCTGCCCGGCGCGGCTGGCGACGAAGACCAGCCCGGAGGTACGGCCGGCGTCAGCGAGCGCACTGATGCGATGGACCTGATCCGGCGCCGGCACGCCCCAAGCGTACGAGCCCGCCGCTGCGCCGCCGGCTTCGCACCAGCCGCTGCCGTGGGCGAAATTACCCACCCCCCGTGGGCAAGGGCACCTGTTGGAAGTCGGGTAGTGCTGCCTCTGCCGCGAATGGCCCGTTGCGAAGAGGCTTGGTCCCAGCAGATTCGCACTCATCGAAAGGAACCGGCCATGTCCATCGGAACCCTCATCGGGATCGCCGCCTCAGCTTCCGTCCTCGCCCATTCCGCAGCGACGAAGCGTGGTCGCAACCCCCAGGTCTGGTCCGTGGTGGCGTTCCTCTTCCCGATCGCCCTCGTGGTCCTCTGGTGTTTGAGCCCCCGCCCCACGACCGCGGCGGCTACGCCAGGCCCTGCCGCGGCGGCGAAGGTGCCCGCCGCGTCCTCGGGCTGGGCGGACAGCGCGGCGCCCACGGCTGAGCAGCACTCGGCGACGAGCGAGCGCGGGATGTCCGCCTCGCTCCTCGAGAGCTGGTAACGCCCGAGCCATCAAGCCCGGCCGCACCGACTTGGGCGAGAAAGGCTCGCCGAAGAAGAAAGGACCGCACATGTTCGACTTCCACGACACCGCCGGCGCAACTTCCGACGGCCACGATCACGGCTCGGCGCATGACGCGCATTCGCTCTTCGGGCACGGCACCGACCTGGCGCCGCTGCACACCCCAGCAGACTCCTGGACCCTTACCGCGTCCGCCGCCCACGACACCCACACGTCGCACCTCGGCGCGAATTCCACGGATGGCCTGGCCGGCAATCCTGACGAGTACAAGAGCGACTGGTTCTTCCAACGTGTCGACGGGATGTGCGCCCCCTCGTCGATCACCGAGGTACTCGCCGAGCATGCGGGCGTGCACCTGACCGACAACTCGGTGGTCGAGTCCAAGCTCACCGAACTCGGCTTCCCGCCGTCGTTCCTGACGATGGACCAGTCCCAGGAAGCGCTGCAATCACTAGGGGTTCCGTGTCACCTGGAGAACGCGCCGGCCGGCGGTGAGCAAGCCTCACTGGAGCAGTACCTCTCCTCGGGGCACAGCGTGATCCTCGCCGTCAATGCCTCTCCGATCTGGTACGGGTCAGAGACCTCGGACAACCCGACCGGCGGTGCGGACCACGCGCTGGTCGTCAGCTCGATCGATCCGCACACCGGCCAGGTGACGCTCAGCGATCCCGGCACACCGGATGGCAACGAGGAGCACGTCCCGTGGACGACCTTCCAGGAGGCCTGGGGCGCCAGCGGATTCCAGATGCTCGTCACCGAGGACTCGCCGGGCGGCGCCGACCACTCCGCAGCCGCGAACGCCGTCAGCGACGCGGCATCGGGTGGAGGCCACCCGGCACCGCCGGCGGCCGACCCCGCGAACGCCATCCCGGCGTTCCACGCAACGACCGCCGCACCCACGATCCCGACGCTGCCACATCCGAGCGCAGGCCTGCCGCACACTCCGGGGCCGATCCTGCTTCCGATCACCTTCGGCGCGGCGGCAGCAGCGGTAGCCGCGCTTCGGCCGCGCCGCCGTAACCGCCCCGTGCGGCTGGCCCTGCCGGCGCCGACCGCACCGGCCCCGGCATGAGCGTCGCCCCGGCGATGCTCGACCGCTTGGGCGAGCTCTGCGCAACTCTCGCGCAGGGCTCGCCCGAGCTCGGCCCCGAGTTGCAGCCCCTCACCGCGTCGCTCGACCAGCCGCTCAGCATCGCCGTCGTCGGCGCGGTGAACGCCGGAAAGTCGACGCTCGTGAACGCCCTGGTGAACCGCAAGGTCGCCGCGACGGACCGCGGTGAGTGCACGCGACTGATCACCCGGTATCGGTTCGGCTCCGTAGAGATGGCCCGCGCGGTGCTCGACGACGGAACCACCCTCACCCTGCCTTACGACCCCGAGTCGCTCTTCCCCGAACACCTCGGTGTTCCCCAGGAGCGGGTGAGCTTCATCGACGTCACGCTCAGCATCGCTGCCCTGCAGCGGCTCACCATCATCGACACACCCGGCATCAACTCCACCGACGAGCGGAATACGCGGCAAACGCTGGACTTCATGCAGGCACGCCAGGCCGACGGCGTCCTGTACGTCTCCCCGTCCATTGCGATGGAGCGTGACCGCGAGTTCCTGCACCAATACCGGGTTGCGGCAGGTGGTCCCGCCGGCGCGCCCACGAACGCCGTCGGAGTACTCAGCTGCGCTGACCGGCTCGCGGCGCGTAGTGGCGAGGACCCCTGGCCGGCCGCATGCCAACTCGCCGCCACCAATGCCCAGGAGTTGGCGGGCGACATCGCCGCGGTGATCCCGGTCATCGGCCAGCTCGCCGAGACGGCTAGCGCCGGCCTCTTCACTCAGGACGACGAGCGAAGCCTGCGCCGGCTGGCCCAGCTCTCCCTCGAGACGCGTCGCCAGATGCTCACCCGCGGACCAGCCTTCCTGGCCGTCGAGTCCGATGTCCCGCCGCCCGTCAGGTCGTCGCTGCTGCGCCGGCTCGGGCTCTTCGGGCTGCGGACCCTTCTGGAGGCGGCCGACCAAGGCGCCCCCGCGACTGCCATGCGGCAGATACTCATTGATTGCTCGGGATTGCCCAGGCTCGAGGACGAGATCCGGCGGCGTTTCGAGAGCCGCCGGGCTGTCTTGAGGGCCGCCCGGACCCTCGCCGAACTGCGCCGCCTCTCACCTCGGCTGAACGGCTCCGCGCGCGAATTCCTGCTCGATGAGCTCGAGGCGCTGGAAGACGACCCGCTGATGCACGGTCTGGAGGAGCTGCGCGCACTGGGCGCTCTCGAATCGCCCGATCTCCTGTTGTCTGATGAGCAACGCGCCGCCGCACTACGACTGCTCGGCGAATCGAAACCCTGCCGCAAGCTGGGCTCGCCGGACGCCGACGCCGCTGCGATGCGCCTCATGGCAGAGGACGCCGCGGACTTCTGGACGGGGACCGCTACCCGCTCGGCCCATCACCAGCGCACGTACCAGACCTCGCGCACGATGGCCCGCTCCGCCCAGCTGCTTGCCGAAAAGCTGGCCGAACAAGACGCAACCTGCGAAGGTCAAAGGGGGGTTACGAGATGAGTCACGCGCTGCTGGCGGATCGCGCCGGGGTGATCCCGGCCATGAACGGCACGTCCGGCCCGGCGCTGTCCACCACGGGATGGCTCATCACCGCAGGGCTCTGCGTCCTCGCGATCGCGCTGGGCACCGCCGTCGGTCACCGATGGGGACGGCGTCGCGTCCCGGATGTCGCGACCCGGCCGCAGCCCATCGCGTCCACACTCGCGGATGCGCTGCCGGTCAGCTTGCTGGATGCACTGCCGGAGACGCTGCCGGCAGAGCGGGCCGCGCTGGTGCAGGCCGTCATCCGCATCCGCACGCTGACGGCGGACCCGGCGATCCGCGAGATCGCCGACGACGGACTTGCCGAGAGCGGGGTCGTGACGATCGTCCCGACCGGCGAGCGCTTCGACCCCCGGCTTCACCAGTCGGTGGGCGAGCTACCGACCGCAGACCCTGCCCAGGACTGCATCATCGCCCGCACCGACCGCCCGGGATTCGAGGACCACGGGCGGCGAATCCGGCCGGCCGAGGTCCTTGTCCTACGCTTTCAGGTTGTCTGATGCCCGCCATGGCCGAGCACGAGGCCGCCGCTCGCGCGGAGGTCGACGCCGTCCTTGCCGGTCTCGATGTCCAGCTGCGCCACCTGCAGGACGACGCCCTCGACAACCTCATGCAACAAAGGGATTTCGCCCCCGGCCTCGAGCGTCCGGCGGCCATCGTCGTCGTCGGAGAACCGAGCGTGGGCAAGAGCTCACTGATCAACGCGCTGCTCGGACGCGAGCTGATGGCCAGCGCCAGCGCGGTGTCAACGGCCACCTTCGTCACGTTCACCGCCGGCCCGCACGCCACGGCCACGGCGCATTTCGACAGGCATAGCGAAGCGATCTCGCTGGACCAGCTTCCGGACTTCAGCTCGGCCCAAGGCCGCACGACTGCCGATTGGGTGGAAGTACAGCTGCCGGAGCCGCGGCTGGAAGGGGTCGTGCTGATCGACACCCCTGGCGTCGGCGGGCTCCAGGAGCAGTACGGCCGCTCCACTCTGCGTGCGCTGGAGGAGGCTTCGGCACTGGTCTTCCTGACCGAAGCCGGACGCCCGATGTCGCAGTCGGAATTGGAGTTCTTGCAGCAGGCGAGCCAGTGCATCGACCGGGTCATCCTCGTGCTGACCAAGATCGATCACGAGGAGGACGAGGGCGAGGACTGGCGCGCGCGAGTCCTCGACAACCGGCGCTCACTCGGGGAGCACGCGCCGCGATTCCGCGATGCTCCGTTCGTCGGCACGTGTGCTCGCTGGACGGCTGGCGGCGGCGGCGCAGACCTCGCTGAGAGCTCAGGAGTGCCGGCGTTGTGGCGCGAGATCGGGCTCGTCGGCAAGGCACAGGGGCTGCTGCACCAGGCGAATCGGGCCCGCGCGGCCCGGTTCGTCAGCGAGGCCGCGCTGCGAATCTGCTTGGAGCGCGAGGCGATGTCAGTCCACACCGAAGAGCTTCAGCAGGCCTACCAGCACGAGGCCGACGCGTTGCAGAGCTGGCTCGAGCACGACTTCGGGCGTTGGAGGTATGAGCTGGATGACCGGATGGAGTTGATCGGCAAGGAGCTGGCGGTGCTCGTGCGCCGCGGCTGCCGCCGGCTGCTCGCCGAGGTGGGTTCTCACCAGCAGGCGCATCCGAAGGCGAACTCGCAGGAGACGCTCGACGCGCTCGCCGCGGGAGTCGAGGCATTGCACGCCGATGTCGCGGCGCAGCTGAGGCTTCAGGTGGACCGCCTCCTGCCCGAGATGGTGGGCAGATTGCCGGGCCGCAGCGAGGCCCTGAACCAGCGTCTGCGGGAGATTGCCGGGCCGTCGATGCGCGGCTTCGAACTCGGCGAGTACGTGGCAAATCCCGTTGCGCGCAATGACATCCTGACCATTCAGTCGACCTTCATGGGCTTCAACATGGCGAAGGCGGTCGTGTCTACCTTGGCCGGAGTGATGAGCGGGATCAGCGTTGCCGCTTTGCCGGTCGCCCTGGCCGGCGCCGCTTGGTGGTCAGGCAAGGCTCGCAAGCAGCACGCGCAGCTGGGGCAGGCGGCCGAGCTGCGGGCGTGGGCCTCAATGCAGCTCGACGACGCGCGCGAGTCGCTTCGCGAGCAGCTTGCGGAGCGGCTCAAGTACGTCAACCGGCTGATGATCGACGAGTTCGGAAACGCCATGGAAGCGCAACGCCGCGAGTACGAATCCAACGTCGAACGCTGCCGCCTGGAGCTCGCCCGTGACCTCGAGACCCGTCAGCGCGATCTGGCCGACCTGCGCTGCACGCGGAGCAACGTCGATGGCCTGCTGAAGCGAATCGATGCCCTGCTGCACAGCATCGCCGGCGCCGTAGCCGAGAATCCGTCGTAGCCGGCGGGATTCGGGAGGAGGACGAAAATGGCTTGGCGCTTGGCGATCGACTTCGGCACCTCCACCACCGCGGCTGCGGTGATGGACGACGGCGAGCCGGTGCGCCTGCTGAACCTCGATCCCCACGTCGGTGACGGTCCAATGGCATCGGCGATCGCCGTGCAACCCGACGGGTCCTGGTTGGTCGGCACGGCGGCGGTACGATCCGCGGCGCTCCTGGCCGACGCGTTCGAGCCGACACCCAAGCGCCGCCTCGGCGAGCGGGTGGTGCGCCTCGGAGGCCGCGATTACGCCCCGTCGGATCTGGTGGCGGTCATCCTCGGCGAGGTCCTCTTCGAGGCCTACCGCCAGCACGGCGGCAGCGCGCCGGCGAGCGTGATCATCACCCACCCCGCGAGGTGGCGAGTCGGGCGGTTGACGATCCTGCGCGATGCCTACGGAAAGGCGATCACCTCACTTCCCCGCCGGTTCGCCAACGCCGAACTGGACGGCTCGGCGACAGCCCACGAAGCGCCCGCGCCGACGTTCCTCGCCGAGCCCGTCGCGGCCGCTCGTTGCCTGCTCGAGCAGGAAGCTCCCGTATCAGGCCCGGCGCTCGTGGCCGTCTACGACCTCGGCGCCGGCACCTTCGATACTTCCGTCGTCCGGCGTGACGTCGGCGGGCAGTTCGACGTGCTCGCCGACGGCGGGGTCGTCGATCTGGGCGGTGTGCTGTTCGACGAGAAACTCTTTGCCTTCATTGGGCAAACCCGCATTCAGGAAGAGGACCCTCCCGCCTGGGAGCGCCTGCGCAACCCGGGCGAGGATCAGACCTGGCTGCGCCGAGCCCGCTCTCTCCAGGAGGAGGCGCGCTACGCGAAGGAGCGCCTCAGCACCCACACGAGTGCCCACTGCGCGGTCCCCGAGCTGGATCACCTGGCGCCGGTGCTGATCAACCGCGGCGATTTCGAACATCTCATCCGCGACGACCTGATGGGGGCAGCGCACGAATTTGCGCGTACCGTCGCGGCCGCGGGCGTGACACCGGCGGATCTCGCCGGGGTGCATCTGGTGGGCGGCTCCGCGCGCATTCCGCTTGCCGCTTCGACACTTTTGGGCGAGCTGAGTATCGCGGCGACCACCGGGGCCGGCGATCCCCGCGAGACCGTCGTGCGCGGAGCGCTGGTCCTGCCTGCTGCCTCGCCACTACCCGAACTCCCGCAGCGCAAGTCCTTCCATGCGGTGCTCGAAGGCCGGCTCTGGAACGCGGAGCAGCGCTCCGCCGGGGCTTGCGTCACCATCGCGGTCACCGATGACACGCTGTTCGTCTCCGAAGGCCCGTCAGTGCAGCGTCACCGGTTGAGCACGTTGACGGCATCGAACGCCAGCAGTCTCGCCAGCGAGGACATGGTCGCGATCGTCGGCGGCTACCAGCAGCTCGGCGGCCATCTGCTGGAGCTGCGTCAGACGGCCGGCGAGCCAGTGCTGACGTTGTGGTGCCCCGACGACAGCCCGAGCAGGCGGTCGATCGCGCACACCCGCGCGGCCTTCGAACGCGCCCGCATCAGCCGGCTTATCGCCAAGCGCACCCGCAAGCACGGTCCGGGCCATTCCGAAACGCTGGCGGCCAGGTTCGAGCTCGCTCGCAGCCTCGGCGAGCTCGGCAACCATGACGAGGCCGCCGCACTGCTCACCCAACTCGTCGCCGACGGCACCCGATTCTCCGGCGCAGCCCAACCTGACACGCTCACTACGCGGACACTCCTGGCGTATCACCTGGACCGTTCGGGCAACCTCGCCGGATCCGCCGACGAGTACGCCCGCGTCCTCACCGATCAGGTGCGTGTTCTCGGCGCCGACCATCCGCAGACCCTGATTGCGCGCAACAACCGCGGGCTGGTGCTGATCCGGCTGGCAAAGGCGCAGGAGGCTCTCGACGAGTACGCCGCGCTGGTCGCCGATCACACCCGGATTTCCGGCGCCGATCACGCCGAAACGTTGACGGCGCGCAGCAATTACGCCTACGCACTGGGCGAGCTCGAGCGCTTTCAGGAAGCGGTCGACGCCTACACCGTCCTGGTCGCCGACCACAGCCGGGTCTCCGGCCACGACCATCCCCACACGTTCACCGCACGTGCCAACCGGGCCGCGTTGCTCGCCAGGTTGGGAGAGCGCGAGCAAGCGCGTGAGGAGTACGTGGCCCTGATCGCCGACCGCACCCGGGTGTGGGGGGTCGACCAGCCCGACACGATCGCGACGCGGCGGGCGCTCGCCCAGCTGCTGTGGGCGATGGGACGGCCGCAGGAGGCGGTCGACTCCTTCTCCCAACTGGCCGCGGACAGCACGAGAATCTTCGGTGCCGATTCGCCGTCCACCCTCGCGATCCGGCTGCTGCGCGCCCGGGCGCTGCTCGACCGCCGCCGCGACTCTGAAGCGCTGCTCGAACTGACTGACCTCGTGGGCACTTTCACCCGGGGCTCCGGGGCGCAGCACCCTGACACGTTGCACGCGCGCATCCTGCGCGCCGATGCGCTCGGGGAGCTGTCCCGGGTGCAAGAAGCGGTAGACGAGCTCGCTGACGTCGTGGCCGTCCAGTCCCAGCTTCTGGGAGAGCGTCATCGGAGTACCCTCACCGCCAAGACCTACCTGAACGAACGGCTGATCCAGCTGGACGCCGCGCAGGCCGCCACCGACCTGGCGACGCTGATAGGCGAGGCGACGGAGCACCTTGGGGCGGACAGTCCCACGACGTTGCAGGCCCGTCGCCTGCATGCCCGGGCGCTCACCCTGATCGGCCGCTACGAGGAAGCCGCAGCGGAGCTGACTGCGGTGATCGCGCGGCGCACGGCCGTCCTGGGCGCAGAGCATGTCGGCACGCTGATGGCGCGCGGTGAGCTGTCCTGGTGTCTCGGCGTTTCCGGCCGCGCGGGCGAGGCGTTCGAGCTGGACACCGTCCTGCTGGAGGACCGGCGCAAGGCGCTCGGACGCGACCATCCCGACACTCTCGAGACGCAGGCACGTCTCGCTGGCTGGTCGTTGCAGCTCGGCCAGAGCACGCCGGCCGCGGACCGCTATGCGGCGCTGATCGCCGACTGCACAAGGGTTTTCGGTTCAGGCCACGCAAGAACCGGCGCAGCAAAGCTGGGATTGGCGGCTGCCCGGACCGCAGCGAATTCAACGGAGAGTCGCGATGGATGAGGAAACGATCGGCAGCACGGCGTTTCTCGGCAGGCTGCGGCCGGTCCTGACCGAGAGCGAATGGGAAAATGTCGAGACGGCGTATGCCTTTTCCAAGTACGCGCACCGGGGCCAGGAGCGGGCGAGCGGGGTGCGCTACTTCGAGCACCCCAAGGCGGTCGCGTGGATCATCGTCGATGAGCTGAAGTTCGTTGACTGGTCGATGATTGCGATGGCCCTGCTGCACGACGTGCTGGAAGACACGTACCTGCTGAGCCGGCGCCGGATGGAAATCAACTTCGGGCGCGACGTCGCCATCGGCATCCAGTTGCTGTCGAAAGTGTCGGGGGAATCGCACCTGGAGTACATCGATCGGCTACGCAGCTACGGCACCTGGCAGACCAAGGTCGTCAAGCTGGCCGACCGCCTCCACAACCTGCGCACCCTCGATGCCTGCGAGCCCGACAAGCGGATCCGCAAACGTGCCGAGACACGCGAGCACTACCTGCCCATGGCGACGAGCCTGGTGACACAGGTGCCGCGCGAACATGTCGAATCGATCGTCAGATTGAACATCGAACTCGACAGCCTGAGCAGTCCTGTGGACACGGCCCGTGTCTGAGGGCCCGACGTCCCTCGCCGGCCCGGTGACCGGAGGCAGTCGTGGTTGGCCTTTCGGGGCGGCGGCCTTCGACCTCGAGGCGCTTGGCTACGTCGAGCAGGAGTGGTTCTTCTCCGGTGACGCGGGCTGCTACGACCATGCCGCGGGTGCCGGTCGTTCCTTCGACGGGCGGTGGCAGGCCCAGCCGACCCGCAGTGTGCCGTTCACGAGCCGCTTCCTGGTGCGCCGGCCGCAGGATCCGGCGGCCTTCAACGGGACCGTCGTCGTTTTCTGGGCCAATGTCTCGATCGGCTTCGACATCTACACCGGCGAATGCTCACGGCTGTATGAGGGCTGCGCCTTCGTCGGCGTCACCGCACAACGCACCGCCGTCGAGGGCTACCGAGACGGACCGCAGCACGGGCTGAAGGCGTGGGATCCCGAGCGCTACGGCGAGCTGTCGATCCCTACCGACGACGCGTCCTACGACATCTTCACGCAGGCGGCCCGCCGCGTCGGTCCGAAGCGGCTGCAGGCAGATCCCGACCCGCTGGGCGGGCTCGAGGTGCGTCACGTCGTCGGCTTCGGTGCTTCGCAATCGGCAGGACGTCTCGCCACGTACATCAACGCGGTGCAGCCCCTCGAGAACGCCTTCGACGCGTTCCTGCTCGACGTCTACTTCGGCAACGGAACGCCCTTGGACACGAGCACATCTGCCGCGCCTGGGGTGACGCACGTCGATCAGATCACCGACCTTATTCGCACACATGGGCTCCCACCTGGCAGCCATCTGCTGCGCGACATCGGCGTCCCGGTCTTCGTCGTCAACTCCGAAAGCGAGTCGTTGGCGCATTTTCCGGTGCGCCAACCCGACTCCGACACCTATCGCTTCTGGGAATTCGCCGGCCACGCGCACGGGACGGTGCCGAGCAAGGAGGCGCTGCGCTCGAGCTGGGAACGCGACATCGGCATCAGCAGCCATCCGATGGCACCGGCGGAGGGGTTCAACGCACTGTCCCTAGAGCCTGGACGCTCGGCCGCGCTGGATCACCTGCTGCGCTGGCTGGATGACGGCACTCCCCCGCCCGTCGGCGACCGGATCCTTATCGAAGGCGATCCACCGCGCATCGTCCGGGATGACCGGGGCAACGCGCTCGGCGGAATCCGCCTGCCCTCGTTCGCCGTCCCTAGCGCTCGCCACACCGGATTCGCGACGAACGGCACGCTCTCGCTCTTCGGCTCCAGCGCACCGTTCGACGAAGCGACGCTGCGGGCGCTCTACCCCGACCACGAGACCTACGCTGCCGCCTTCACCACCGCCGCGAATGAAGCCGTCGAGCACGGCGTCCTGCTTCCGGCCCAAGCGGCGGCACTGATCGAGGGTGCCGAGCGCGCCCAAATCCCTTGATACGGCTGATGATGTGACGGGTGCTCCGGTCAGCACGGTCGTCCTGGTCGAAGGGGTCAGCGATCAGCTCGCCGTCGAGACCCTGGCCGCCCGGCTGGGGCGAAACCTGACGGGCGACGGCATCGCCGTCGTCGCCATGGGCGGAGCGACGAACGTCAAACGGCACCTGGATTTCTTCGGGCCACCGGGGCTGGATGTCAGGCTTGCCGGCCTCGTCGACGAGGGTGAGCTCAGGGTGTTCGCCGGCGCGCTGGAGCGCACCGGACTCGGCGATGAGCTCTCGCCGGCTGACATGGAGCGGCTCGGCTTCTTCGTCTGCGTCAGGGATCTCGAAGACGAACTGATCCGGGCGCTTGGCCCGCGCGCCGTGGAGCAGATCCTCCATGGGGAAGGCGATCTGCATGCCTTTCGCACGTTCCAGAAGCAGCCGGAGCAGCGTGATCGCAGCGACCAGGCACGGCTGCGCCGTTTCATGGGCACACGCGGCGGGCGCAAGCATCGCTACGCCACGGTGCTGGTGAACGCGCTGGAGCTGGACGCGGTGCCGCTGCCGCTGGACAGGCTGCTCGCCTTCATCTGACGCGGCCGAGCCTGCGTCAGTTCAGGTGAAAGTCGCGCAGGATCGGCCCGGATATCGCCAGCGCAAAGCGGGTTGCGCCGCCCATGTAGACCGGACACTTGGTGAAGCCGCCTCCCGCGGGGACCTCCGCGACCGGACAGAAGTGATTGCCATCCGCCTCACGCACGACCACCGTCTTGGTGCCGTCCGGCCAGCGCCCGGTGCAGGTTTCCCAGGGCGCGCACGGCAAAGTCGCCGAGTAGTGGCCGTGCCACTCGACGGCAGCCGCACCGTTGATGAAGCGGACAAGCCCGCCGGCCGGGAAGCGCCCAGGCAGCTGCGAGTACATGACCCCGAGCGGTGTGTTGCCGACGTAACCCAGCGCCGATTGCGCCCGCGAGATCGGGGTGCTCACGAAGTAGACCGGGATGTGCGCGCGGGTGAAAAGGCCGATGACGTAGGCAGAATCTGACGCGTACTTGTTGATGAGGGCCTGGCCGCTGTAGGCGACGCCGTTGGGCTTCATGCACGGGGTGAAGGCGTCGCCCTCGAACTGGATGACGACGGCTTGCGGGTGATAGCCGGTGGGGCTGGCCAGTTCGCTGCGCATGTCGGCGAACCAGTCGCACATGGCCGTCCCGGGGAACGTATGGATGCGCGTCGTCGCCTTGCCCGAGAGGCCCACGTAGAAGCCGATATAAGGGCTGGCCTGTCCGGCAATGGAATCGCCCCAGACCTCGACCCGCACCGGCGGCGGCTTGGGCGGGGTGCAGGCGGCGCTCACCGTAACACCAGCGATCGCGGCGACCAGCACGAGGGCGTGCAGGGGCCGGAGAAAACGTGACCTGAGGGTCATGGGCCACTCCTTGCAAAAGGTGCCCGCACAGTACCTTTCGCTGATACTCAAGAGGACACTTGACTGTTGCGGAGAGGCGACCGATACTCAAGCGGATGCTTAACGAAACGATCGACCTCGACCGGACCTTTCAGGCACTCGCCGACAAGAGCCGGCGCGCCATGGTGGAACGGCTCACCCTGGGACCAGCCTCGGTCAGTCAACTGGCCGCTCCCCTCGCCATGACCCTGGCGGCGGTGGTCCAGCACGTGCAGGTCCTCGAATCGTGCGGGGTCGTCACGACCGAGAAGGTCGGGCGAACCCGCATGTGCCGCATCGAAGCCGAAGCAATGACTGCCGCCGAGCAGTGGATCACCGACCGACGCCGCGGGTGGGAAGCCCGCCTCGACCGCTTGGGCGATGTCCTTTCCGAGATCGCCACCGAGAACACACAGGAGAAGCCATGACCGAGTCGAGCGCCTCCCACGAGACCTTCGTGATCGAGCGGATCTACGACGCGCCCGTCGCCGATACCTTCCGCGCCTGGGCCGACCCGGCCATCAAGGCCCGCTGGTTCGGCGGAGCCGTCGATCAGCCAGATGCCGGGTACTCACTCGATTTCCAGGTTGGCGGACGGGAGGTCAACTACGGCCGGCCGCCCGGCGGACCGCTGTACGCGTACGAGTCGGTGTACCGCGACATCGTGCCGGAGCGGCGAATCGTCTATACATATGAGATGCACGCCGACGACACCCTGCTCTCGGTCTCCGTGGCGACGGTCGAGTTCCGCAGCAAGGATGACTCGACCCAGCTGATCCTCACCGAGCAAGGCGTCTTCCTCGACGGGCACGACACAGTGGCCCAGCGCGAAGAGGGCACGCGCGCGCTGCTCGATTCGCTGGGCGCTGCATTGCGGTAGCTCACCCATCGCACACTCGGAGGACAATCGTGGACCTGGGACTGCGTGGAGCTGCCGTGTTCGTGCAAGGCGGCACGAAGGGCATGGGGCTCGCGGCAGCCGAGTGCTTCGCCGAGGAAGGCGCCCGGGTAGCGGTCCTCGCCCGCGGACAGGCCGGCATCGATGCGGCCCTTCCCCGCCTCACCGAACTCGGCGCCGCCGAGGTCATCGGATTGGCCGCCGACATCACCCAGGACGTGCAGATCGAGGCGGCCTTCTCCCAGGTCCAGCAGCGATGGGGCGAGCTCAACGTTCTGGTCAACGCGGCGGGGTCGACGGTCGCCGGCGGATTCGAGAGCCTGCGCGACAGCGACTGGCTCACCTCGGTCGATCTTGTCGCCATGGGGATGATCCGCTGTGTGCGGGCGGCGCTACCCCTGCTGCGGCTGGCCGAGTGGGCACGCATAGTGAATGTCGCCGCGATCTCCCCGAAGCGCCAGACGCCGGGGCTGGTCGCCTACACCGCGGCCAAGGCCATGGTCACCAGCGTCACGAAGAACCTCTCGCAATCCCTTGCGCCAGAAGCGATTCTGGTCAACACCGTCTCGCCGGGACCGTTCGTCACGAGCGAGATCGGCCAGATCCTCGAGTCCGAAGGCGTCGATCCGAACGACCTCCACGCGTCTATGGACTACCTGGCGAAGCGGTACGGCCATCCGTCCCAGCTGCAACGCATGGGCGCGGCCAGTGAAATCGGCCCGGTCATCGCCTTTCTGGCATCACGGCGCAACTCCTACATGACGGGTGCCAACGTCAACGTCGACGGCGGCACCGACTTCTGCTGACCTCACCCACGGGTTTGTGCCCCGAACGCTTCCCTGCACTGCGAGTGGGAAGTCGCTGTCTGGAAGCGCCGTTCAGTTCGGTCCGCTGAAAACCGCGACATGTTCTGTCACCAATAAGCACACGGCCGCCACTCGATCGGCCGCAATCGGCGTACCGGCTTCTTGGAGAGGGTGCGATGATTATTCAGTGCGCGTGATGCGCGGAATCTGGCGCGCGGGCCAGCATTTCGACTGTTGGTACCGCAACGAGACGATGGGGGTCCGCGCACTCTTTACGGCGGTCTTATTTACGGTCGTGTGGTTCGCCATCGCTCTCGTGCAGAACCCCTTCCCGCACGACAGGTGGTTTCAGACGTTCACTGGCCTGAGACTCACGGCCCTCATCGCGCTGGGCATTGCGCCAATCGGCTACGCAAGCGCCACCGCGTCTCTTTGGACAAGTGACAGCCACGCCAACTCCGCCAGCCACTCGGAGCCGAAATCATTACGACAGTGACTATGGAGCTATGGAGCGTTGAATGCCAGAATCATTGCGAGCCCGCTTTGTCCGCAAGACATGGTGAAAGAAGGTTCCTGTGGCCGCGACCAGAAGAGCAGTTACGACAGCGATTGTGGCCTTGCTAGCGGCCAGCTTAGCCAGCTGTGGGAACCAGATAACGATGAATTACAGCTGGTACGTCTCCGGTGTCCTGGGAATCTCTGCACCGTACGACCCGCACAGCAATACCGTCACCAACTACGTCGTCTACAGCGACCAACACTGGCATTCGCCCATGCTGACGGACAAGCTGGGTCGCACATTGCCGGGAACGCTTTTTGTCGAGCGCTGCGTCGAGGCTCCGGCCTTGAATGCTCCGGTGGCCTGCACCGTCACCATCAACACTGGCCGCCAAGTCTACGTGGGGTACAACGCCAATACCCAGGATCCCCCCGACGGGACCTTCACAAGCCTGGCCTCCATCGGGTCGCCTGACACCATCGTCATCACGAAGACCGACCCCGAAGAACTGCCGCCCAACAATCATCAGGTGTCGATCCGCAACAACGGGTGAAGGCAGATCGCCGTCGGTGCCAGTGACTCGGCGTCGTCTGAAACCCGCAGGCACTGGCGCTGAGCCTTGCTCGACGCTGGTCCCGCTACCTCGCGGTCTTGCGTCAGGTGTGGGGCGAACTTGCCATGCATGGGACGGCGCGACTTGGCCCCGTTGTCCAGTCGTAGCAGCCGACTGACCTCGGCCTACGGCACCGGCCGGGCCTCACCGCAGACCCAATCGTCGCCGTCGCGGCGAATCCGGCAGTCCCAGCCGATTTCTGCGAGCCGCCGCTCAAGCTCGGACGGGTCCACGAAGTTCTTGACGATCCGGAAAGTGCTGCCGTCCTCGAGGATTCGTTCGATGATCTCGCGGTCGCCGGGAAGGTAGTGCTCCTTGCTCTGCTCGTCGATGTGCTCGTCGATGAAGAGCACCCGGCCACCCTCGGCGAGCAGTCCACGCAGCAGCAGCCAGAACCGTTCGAAGTGGCTCTCGGGGACATGCGACAACCACGCTGAGAAGAAGACGACGTCGAAGCGTGAGTCGGTCATCCACGTGAAGACGTCGGCGACCTCGAAGCGCACGTTGCTGGACTGCACGCGCTCGGCAGCAATCGAAAGAACTTCGGCCGAGGCGTCCGTCGCTGTCAGGGTGTCAGCGATGCGGGCGATCGCCTCGGTCCAGAGCCCGGTGCCGCAGGCGATCTCCAACACGGTCCCAGCCGGCGCCATCTCACCGACGAGCCGGGCGATGCGGGTGCGCGCGGCGGCAACGTCGCCGTAGGCGGTGGCGTCGTACTCGGCCGCTCGGCGCCGGTAGTACTCCGCCTGGCTGGACAGCACCTGATCGCCCGCGCGGTACGTCACGCGCCCATCATCGCCGCTACCGCAAATTCCAGCACGGGCGGTCTACAGTCGTTCATATGTTCGAATCGCGGTGGGACGCCGGCCTGGACGAAGCGCAGCTGGCGGCGGTGACGCACGGCGACAGGCCGCTGATCGTGCTGGCCGGTGCCGGGACGGGCAAGACCCGCACCCTCACCAGCCGGGTCGCCCATCTGCTGGAGCGCGGGGTCGCGCCTGAACGCCTGCTGCTGCTGACGTTCACCCGCCGGGCCGCCGAAGACATGCTGGGCCGCGCCTCAGTGCTGTGCAGCGATAAGCAGGTGGCCCGGCGGGTGTGGGGCGGAACTTTCCATGCCGTCGCGCATCGCCTTGTCGCCGAGCATGCCGCACAGCTGGGTCTGGAGCAGGTCTCGGTGATCGATCCGGCGGACGTCGCCGACCTCATCGATCTGCTCCGCGATGATCACGGCCTGACCGAGGACCCCGAGCGTCAGCGGCCGGGTGCTGGCCGGCTCCCCCGCGCCGCGACGATCGCCGACATCTACTCGCGGGCAGTCAATACGGGCCGCTCGGCGCGTGACGTCATCACCACCTACTTCCCGTGGTGCGAGCCGCATGCCGACCCGATCATGCTGCTGCTCAAGGACTTTGTGGAGCGCAAGCGAGCGCGCGGGCTGCTGGACTTCGACGATCTGCTCCTCACCTGGCGGGCCCTGCTGACCGAGCCGGCCATCCAGGAGCGATTGGTCGGCCGGTGGGATCACGTGCTGGTCGACGAGTACCAGGACGTCAACCAGATCCAGGTCGACATCGTTCAGCAGCTACGGCCCAAGGGCAGCGGCCTGACCGTGGTCGGCGACGACGCCCAAGCTGTCTACGGCTTCCGCGGGGCGAGCAGCGGGCACCTGCTGAGCGTCGCCGGTGCGTTCCCTGACGCGACGATCGTGCGGCTGGAGCGCAACTTCCGGTCGCGCCAGCCGCTGCTCGATCTGGCCAATGTCATCCGCCCCGGCAACGGTCCCGGCGAGTCAGCCGACGGGCGGCTGATGCTGCAAGCCGACCGCTCCGATCTCGAAGGCCCGGCGCAGCGCCCGCGGCTGGTCCGCTGCTACGACGCCGGCGAGGAGGCCCGCCTGGTCGCCGACGCGGTCCTCGCGGGCGCCGAGAACGGCCAGCGGTTGCTCGATCACGCGGTCTTGATGCGCACCGGGCATCACAGCGATCTGCTCGAGGTCGAGCTCGCCGCCCGGCGCATCCCGTTCATGAAATTCGGCGGGCTGAAGTTCCTCGAAGCCGCGCACGTCAAGGATTTCCTGGCGGCCCTGCGCGTCACCGACAACCCGCACGACGAGGTCGCCTGGTACCGGCTGCTACGCCTGCATGAAGGCATCGGGCCGGCGCGGGCGGGCCGGCTGCTGCCGTTGGTCCTCGCCGACGGATCCGAAGCCATGGCCGTGGACCGCGACGAGTGGCTCAACCAGATCGTGGCGGCGGCACCGGCTCCGGCGCGCACCGGACTCGACGCGACCTTGCGGCATCTGACGGCAGCACGCGGCCAGCCGTCGATCCCGGCACGGGTGACGGCGTGCACCGAGACGGTGCTGCCGCTCGTGCGCCGGCGTTACACCGATGCAGCCGCCCGCATCGGCGATCTCGAACGGCTCGCCTCGGGCGCCGAGAGGTCGGTCGACCTCGCCGGGTTCGTCGCCCAGGTGACGCTGGATCCACCTGCCAGCACGGGCGACTACGCCAAGCCTCCGCACCTCGATGAGGACTACGTGACCCTCTCCACCGTGCACTCCGCAAAGGGCCTGGAGTGGCCGGTCGTCCATCTGATCCACGCGGTCGACGGCGCTTTCCCGTCCGACATGGCGCTCACCGACGACGCGGGGCTGGCCGAGGAGCAGCGGCTGTTCTACGTCTCCATCACCCGGGCCCGCGACGAGCTGTCGATCTACACGCCGCTGCGGATGCCGCATCACCGCCGGGCCCGAGATGACCGGCACAGCTACGCACCCGAGAGCCGCTTCCTGACGCCAGAAACGCTGCAAACACTGGACATTGTCGAGGCCCCCCGGCCGCAGGCGCCGGCCAGCCCGGCGGCCACCCTCCCGCGAGTGGCCATTCCGAGCCTCGATGCACTGTTTGACTAGCGAGTCGACCAGCGAGCGATGAGTCTGGGCGCACCCCGGCGTCTACCGCACCAACCGCGCTCGTACGACACGTTCGGCAGAGGAGACACTGACACCATGGGCACGATCAAGGTTCACGAATTCATGACGCTCGACGGTGTCATCGAGAATCCGTCTTGGACGATGGAGTTCGGCTTCGACCCCAAGATGGGCGAGACCCTCGCCGGCCTCACCGGCGGAACGGGCAATGCCATCCTGCTCGGACGCACGACCTTCGAGATGTTCGCCCCGGCCTGGTCGACGCGTACCGCTGAGGAAGACCCGGGTGCCCCGTTCTTCAACGACACGACCAAGTACGTGGTGTCCTCGACGCCGCCGAGCGTCGAGTGGGCGAACTCCGTCCACCTGGGCGCGTACGATCCCGCGGCGATCCAGAAGCTGAAGGCTGGCGTCGCCGGCACGATCTACCTGAGCGGCAGCGCGACCCTGGTGCGGGCACTGCTCGCTGACGGTCTCGTCGACGAGTTGCACCTGTTCGTCTACCCGGTGACCCTGGGCAGCGGGCTGCGCCTGTTCACCGGCAGCATGCCCGGCCACAAGCTCTCACTGGTCGCCTCCGACGTCTACGACAATGGCGTCGTGCACCTGGCGTACGGGCCCGCCGCCTGAGGCGTCCCGGGCCTCATCGCTCGCGACGGCCTGTTCCTGGGGTGCCCAATAGCCGCGCGCGTCCTCGAACCACTCGCCGAGCTGGATCTGCGGATCGGGCAGCGGAGTGACGCCGTGCGCGACTATGGCCTCCTCGTACAGCTCGGGCTGATCGCCCCAGGAGCGGAAGTCGCCGTTCGTCAATTCCAGGAAGAGCGTGCCTTCCTCGCCGGCCCGGATGGGTCCGAAGGCCGCCCCGAACGGCAGCTCGATGTGAGTTCCCGCCGGGCACCACCGATCGCCGAACCAAGCGCCGCCGGCGATCACGAAGACCAGATGGTGGCCGAAATGGCCGTGGCGCCGGGTGATCATTCCGGGCGAGTACTCGATGTAGGCCGACATGAAATCCGGATCGGCGATCGGCCACTTCTCGCGTACGACCGCAATCGCACCGTCGGCGTTGCGCTGGCGCTTGACCTCGGTCCAGTCGATGTCGTCCATCGCCTTCATGGTCTCGGTCAGCCCCGGCACTCTCGGAGTGGCGCGTTCGGCACCCACATCGCCGCGCGGATCGACGAACCAGTCCGCGAGCTCGAGCGGCGGATCGGGCAGCGGGGTGACGCCGCGGGTCTCGATCTCGTGGGCGTACGACTCCGGCTCATCGCCCCAGCCGCCGAACTCGCCGAAGCTCAGCTCCCAGCACGTCACACCCTCGGGCCCGGCGACGATCGGACCGAACGTCGCGCCGAGCGGCACGTGCACGTGCATGCCCGCGCTCGACCAGACACCACCGATCCAGGCGCCCCCATCGAGGACGAAGACGATGTGGTTGCTGCGGTGTCCGTGCCGGCGCACCACCATGCCGGGCTCGTAGTGCACGTAGGCCAAAAGGAAGTCCGGCCGGAAGATCGGCCACCGCTCCCGCACGACCGAGACGCTGCCGTCAGCATTCTGCTGGCGCTGGACCGCGGTCCACTCGATGTCGTCGACGTGGCGGAAGGTGGCCCGGGCGCCGTCGATCTTCGGTGACGCGTTCGTCGTCATGAACCGAACCTAACGCCCGCCCGAAACGCCTAACCTTCCCGCATGTCCAAAGACCGGCTCCAGGCCTTCAGCGATGGTGTCATCGCGATTCTGATCACCATCATGGTGCTCGAATTGCACACCCCCAAGGGGACCGACTGGCATGCCCTCCGCGAAGAGCTGCCGGTGCTGCTGGCGTACGTGCTGAGCTTCGTCTTCATCGGGATCTACTGGAACAACCACCACCACATGCTCTCCGCGGTGAGCCGGGTATCCGGCCTCTCGCTGTGGGCGAATCAGCACCTGCTCTTCTGGCTCTCGCTCGTGCCCTTCGCCACAGCGTGGATGAGCGAGAACGATTTCCCGGCGGTCCCCACCGCGGTCTACGGCATCGTGCTGCTCGGGGCCGGCATCGCGTATTACCTGCTGCAGATCACGCTGCTACGCGCAGACCAGCCGGGCTCGATGCTGGCGGCGGCAATCGGCAACGATTTCAAGGGCAAGGCCTCACCGGCCTTCTACATCGTCGGGATCGCCCTGTCCTTCGTGAACCGCTGGCTCGGTTTGGCCGCTTACATCGCCGTCGCCCTGATGTGGCTGATCCCCGATCGGCGGGTCGAGCGCCTGATGAGCGCCACCGCCGACCCGGGTCAAAGCGACGGCTAGTCCGGTCCGGATTCGCCGCGTGCTATCAATGCTGGCGGCAACAACTCAGCCCAGCGAAGGACAGGTGCACCCCTGATGAACGACGCGTTCGGACTCGACGGAAAGCCGGCACTCGTCGTCGGAGGTGGCTCCGGAATCGGCCGGGCCACGGCACTTTTGCTGGCGTCTTCAGGCGCCCGGGTCGCGGTTGCTGACCTCGACGGCGATCGGGCCGCGACCGTCGCCAAAGAGGTGGAAGGCGTTGCGATCGCTGGTGACGTCACCGACCCCGAGGGTGCCCAGCGCGTCGTCGATGAGGCGCACCAGGCGCTCGGCGGCATTCAGGTCATGGCCAACATCGTCGGGCTCGCAGCGTGGGCCGACATCATGAGCGTCGATCTCGCGACGTGGGAGGGCGATCTGCGGATCAACCTCACCCAGCACCTGCTCGTCGGCCGGGCGGTCGCCCGCCACATGATCGATGACGGCGTGAAGGGTGCGCTCGCACTCGTCACCTCGATCAGCGGTATCTACGGCGCACCGAATCACTCGGCCTACGGCGCGGCCAAGGCGGGTGCGACGAACCTGGCGCGCTCGATGGCGAACGAGTGGGCACCCTACGGAATCCGGGTCAACTCGGTCGCGCCCGACGTCATCGCCACCCCCCGGGTCGTCGCCGGATTCGAAGACCGCGGCGTCGCCAACATGGACTCGATCGTGGCCGAAGAAGCGCTACTGGGCCGGTGGGGTCGTCCCGAGGAGATCGCCGGGCCCCTCGTCTTCCTGCTGTCGGACCTGGCAGCGTTCATCACTGGCCAGAACCTGATCGTGGACGGTGGCAGCAACGCCCGCTTCCCCCACTCCGGCCCGAAGCCGTTCAGCGAGGACTGAGCACGCGCGAGGCCTCAGACGTGGGCCCGGCCGCGGCCGCGGTGGTAACTGGCGAAGATGAGATGGCCGACGAACAACACAGCGGCGATGACGAACAGCCACAGCAGCCCGTGAACCACGAAGCCGATGATGCCCAGGATGATGTAGATGACGAGGGCGGCGAGGAAGAAAGTGAGCATGGGGGCGATATACCCGGTGCTCACAAATGGAACCGGCTGACGTAGCCCCAGAGATCTCGCTCCGGGTCGAAGGCCCAGTTGCCGCTGGTCGGTGTGGGCCAGCTGTGCCCGCCGGTCGGAGAGACGTAGACGCTGGCGAACGGGCCGAAGCGGGCGCGCTCGGTGTCCGTGGACGGCCAGGTACATCCGCACCAGTCACGCACGACGCCCAGCGCCGGAGCACCTGGCGAGACGCCTCCGGCGGGCGGCACGATGGGATCCGGCGCCGCGGCAATATGTCGCCAGACTGCCTTCTCGCAAGTCGTCCCGAGGAAAGGTCCGGAGACCGACCCCGCGGCCGCAAATGTCTCAGGGGCTGAACAGACGGCTCGCAGCGCCATCATTCCGCCGTTGGAGAAGCCGACGACGTAGACCCGGGTGGGGTCGACCGGCACCGACCCCTCGACCGCGTGCACGACATCGACGAGGTAACCGACGTCATTGCGCAGCGCCAGCGCGCAGCAAGCACCGGCGTTCCAGGCCCGCGTGCCCGCGACGAGCGGTGACGGGCGCTTGGGCGTCGGCGTCGGCGTCGGTTTGGGGCGCTTCTTGGGAGTCGGAGTCGGCTTCACCGTCGGGTGAACGGTCGTTCGGTTGGGTGTTGGTGTCGCCGTCCGGACAGGTGTGGGCGTCGCCTTGGAGGGTGTCGGCGTGGGCGTATGGGTTGGGGTGGTCTTCGGAGTCGGCGTGACCGACGGTGAAGCAGTGGGTATGGGGTTCACCGCGGGCGCCTGCACCGACGCGGGCCTGATGATGGCGGCGACGGTCTGCGCTGACGGGTCTTCGGGCGCGTTTGGATAGGCGACGTTGAACCCGGTCAGCGCCGCAAGAGCGGTGAATCCGGTCTGCTGGCGCATCTCCACTGCGTCTTCACCCATGCCGTGCAGCACCAGCAGCAGCGGCCGCGCCTTGGCTCCCGGACCAGCGTCGAGCAGCGTGGTCTGGCCGTCGACGGCCAGGAGGCGATGAAGCTGCTGCTGCGCCAGCGACTTCGGCACCGGGATGACGCGCTTGGCGCCGAGCGAGTCCGGTGACCTGACCTTCTTGGCCTTCGGCGGGGCGCTCGTCGGGGCGGTGCTCGGGGTGGCGCTCGGGGAAATCGCCGGCGTCGACTGGGCCCGATGCGAGGAACCCGATCCGGCGCAGCCCGCGACGAGGCCCGCGCACGACAGCAGCGCCGCGACGTGGGCCAAGCCAGTTCGCCTGGGCCGCATGAACCAAGCGTAGGCGTCTGATAACGCTTCCGAACGGCCATTAGTCCCGAACCGCCCTAAATGACCACCACCGGCGCCATGTTCGAGTCCGCGTTCGAGTCCGCGTTCGAGTCCGCGTTCGAGTCGCGGTTCGCGTCGCGGTTCGCGTCGCGCTGGACGGGGGCGCGGCTGCGATGGTCTGCTGGGTTAGTGGGGCCGTGAGCAGCGCTGCCCGGCTAGCGGAGGAGACGCCATGCGGATGGAAGACATGATCCTGGTCAGCATCGACGACCACATGATCGAGCCCCCCGACATGTACCAGAATCACGTGCCGGCCAAGTGGCTCGACAAGGCCCCCAAGGTGGTGCGCAACTCCGACGGCGTCGATCAGTGGGTCTTCCAGGGCGAGGCGACCTCCACCCCGTTCGGTATGGCGGCGACCGTCGGCTGGCCGCGCGAGCAGTGGGGGTTCAACCCGGGTGCGTTCTCCGAGCTGCGTCCTGGCTGCTTCGACGTGCACGAGCGGGTGCGCGACATGAACGCCAACGGCGTGCTCGCGTCGATGAACTTCCCGACGATGGCCGGCTTCAACGCACGCACGTTCACCGAATCCGGTGACAAGGAAATCGCGCTCGTCATGCTGCGGGCCTACAACGACTGGGCCATCGACGAATGGTGCGCGGCCTACCCCGGACGCTTCATCCCGCTGGCGATCGTCCCGATGTGGGACGTCGACCTCGCCGTCGAGGAAGTCCACCGCGTCGCGG
>DATAVO010000087.1:0-16383 GCA_036267695.1 Frankiaceae bacterium | reverse complement strand
TTCATCACCCGGACGCAGCACAAGCGGTGCAGCAACAGACATACGTCATTGTCGCGAACTCACACCGTAAAGTCACTTCCGACACGCGACACTAGGACATGCACGCGCGATTAATCGGCGCGAAAATTCGGCGGCCGGATGTGAAGCGGCTGACACACTGATCAGGTGCATGTCGCTCTGCTGGGTCCGCTTGTGGTGGACCACGACGGCCAGCCGGTGGTCATCGGCGGCACCCGGCTGCGCGCGCTCTTCCTGCGCCTGGCACTCGAGCCGGGGCGATGGTTGAGCGCCGCGACGCTCGTCGACGACCTCTGGAGCGGCGATGAGGGCACCGGCGCCCCGGCTGACCCGCTGAATGCCCTGCAATCATTGGTGTCTCGGCTGCGCCGGCTGCTTCCCGTGCCATCGGTGCTGGAGTCCTCGGCGTCGGGTTACCGGCTGGCGGTGAGCGCTGACGAGGTCGACGCGACCCGCTTCGAGACCCTCGTCGGACAGGGACGAACCGCGCTGCGCAAAGGTGACGCGCTCACCGCCGCCTCGTTGCTGGAGCAAGCAGGCGCTCTCTGGCGCGGCGTCCCGCTCGCCGATCTGGACGGAGCGGCCTTCACCCAGCCGTACGTCAGCCACCTCGAGCAGCTGCATCTGGCCGCCCGGGACGATTGCCGCGAGGCGGTACTGCAGCTGGGTCGCGGATCCGAACTCGTCCCCGAGCTCGAAGCGCTCGTGGGCGCCGATCCGTTACGCGAGAGGTCGGCAGCACAGCTCGTGCGGGCCCTTGCCGCGGCGGGTCGGCAGGCTGATGCGCTGGCAGCCTACGACCGCACCAGGACCTCACTCGTCGAGGAGCTCGGGCTGGATCCGTCCGCCGAGCTGGCCGCGGCTCGGCAGTCGGTCCTCACCGGCGCCCCGCCGCCGGCCGCGCCGGAGCACTCTCGCAGCAACTTACCGACGGCGATCACCAGCTTCGTCGGGCGCGAGGAGGAACTCGACCGGTTGCAACACCTGATGTCCACCAGCCGGCTGGTGACGCTGACCGGGCCAGGCGGCGCGGGCAAGACCCGGCTCGCCATCGCCGCGGCACGCGCGGCGAGTGACGTGCCGGCCGGTGTCTGGCTGGTCGAGCTGGCGCCCGTCAACGATCCGGATGACCTTCCAGCGGCCGTCTTCGGTGCCCTCTCCGCGCGCGAGACGAACCTGCTCGACCGCGTCCCATCATCCGACGGGGATGCGCTCGGCCGGCTCGTCGACCTGCTTTCCGGACGACGCCTGCTGCTGGTGCTGGACAACTGCGAGCACCTCGTCGAAGCCGCCGCCCGGGTCGCCGATCAGCTGCTCACCCATTGCCCGCAGCTGCGCATCCTCGCCACCAGCCGAGAGCCGCTTTCGATCTTCGGCGAGGCCATCTGCCCGGTGCTGCCGCTGGCCATGCCGGCGGTCGGGATCGCCGCCGGACGCGCTCTCGACTTCGCGTCGGTACGCCTGTTCGCCGATCGCGCCGACGCCGTCCGCCCCGGCTTCGCGGTGGACGCTGAAACGGTCGAGCCGGTCGTGGAGATCTGCCGGCGTCTCGACGGTCTCCCGCTCGCCATCGAGCTTGCTGCCGCCCGGCTGCGCACGCTTCCCGTCGAGGTCGTCGCCGCTCGGCTTGCCGACCGCTTCCGGCTGCTGACCGGCGGCAGCCGCACGGCCGTCGCACGTCACCAGACCCTGCGCTCGGTGGTCGCGTGGAGCTGGGAGTTGCTCACCGAAGACGAGCGCCGGCTCGCCGAATCGCTCGCCGTCTTCCATGGCGGCATGACGGTCGAGAGCGCCATGGCCGTCAGCGGTGCGACCTACGACGACACGCTGGAACTGCTCGTCGCCCTCGCCGACAAGTCGATACTGCAGCCCGTCGGCGGCAATGCGCTGCGCTGGCGGATGCTCGAGACGCTGCGCGAGTACGGCACGGAACAGCTCACCGCGCAAGGGCGTACCGACGAGGTCCGCGCCGCTCACGCCGGCTACTTCTGCACTCTTGCCGAGAACGCCGAACCGCGGCTGCGCGCCCCCGAGCAGATGACGTACGTGCACCGGCTCAGCGCCGAACGCGAGAACCTCAACGCAGCGCTGCGTTTCACCATCGACACCCCGGATGTCGTGACGGCGGTGCGGCTCGGGGCGGCGCTCGCCTGGTATTGGCATCTGGTCGGTGGCGACGCCGAAGCGCGTGCGTGGCTCGGGCAGATCATCGATTTGCCCGGCGCGACGCAGCATCCTGGATCGGCCCTCGCGCTGGTGGGTTGGTCCTTCAGCCTCATCGGCAGCGCCGCCGACCCCGCTGAGCACCACGAGCGGGCGGAGCGGCTCCTGGCGGCCTTCCGGGCCACGCCGGTGGAAGGCCAGCACCCACTGGTCGCAATGCTGGAGCCCGGCCTCGCGCTCATCCTCGGTGACGACCGCACCGCAATGGCCGCTATCGAGCGCCAGATGAACCATCCCGATCCCTGGGCGCGGGCAGCGTTGCAGCTCGTGCGCGGCCTCATCGCGGAGAACAGCGGCGACATGGCCGGTGTGCGGGAGTCCAGCGCTTTGGCACTGGACGGGTTCCGCCAAGCAGGCGATCGCTGGGGTATCGCGATGGCACTGTCGACCTCGGCCGGCGTTGCCGTGCTCGACGGGGACCTGGATTCGGCTGTCGAGCAGTACGCCGAGGCCGTCCAGTTGCTCGAGGAGCTCGGCTCGGTCGACGACGTCTCCTACCTCCTGCTGCGCAGCGCGATGGCACTCGACCGGCACGGCAGGCATGAGCAGGCCAGGGTCGAGCTCTACCGGGCCCGGGAGATGGCGCTGGACCGCGGTGCGTTCTCGATCCTGCTGATGACCGACTTCGCGATCGCCCAGCAGCTGGCCCAGGACGGCGACGTCATCGGCGGCCGCGACTTCACCCTCGAGGCCATCGAGCGCGCCAAGACAGTGCAGAACGTCGCCCCGCAAGCGCTCGCGTCGATGTACTGCGCTCTCGCCGATCTCGAGCAGATTCTCGAGTCGGTCGAGGAGGCGTTCGAGCACGTGGCGACGGCCTGGGAGCTCGCGCTGGGCTCGCATGACATGCCGGTCGTCGCGCTCGCCGGCGTCAAGCTTGCGGAGTTGGTGCTCGCGTCGGGGCAGCCGGCTGTTGCGCTGCGCCTGCTGGGTGCCACCGATTCCATCCGCGGCGCCCCTGACCTCAGCGATCCCCGCGCCGCCAAGCTGATTTCCGCGGCACAGGAAGCCGGAGGTCTCGACGCCGAGGCCGCAGAAATCGAGGTCGCGACGGGCCGGTCGCTGCCGCCGGCCGACGCGATCACGTTGGTCCAGAGCCGATTCTCCAGACCAGTTTCCCCATCGGTGCCTCGCCCGCAATCGCGATAGAGGATGGTGAGGGGCGTGACACTCTCTGCGCCCACGGTTTCGGCTTGCCTTCGCCGCGCCGGGCTTCTTCCCGCATCCAGTACCCGCGAGGGCATCCACGTCAGCCCCAACGGCCCCGATGAAGTCATGGTGTTCGCCGACGCCCAGGCCCCGCCGAACGGATCCGACCTCTTCGCGCTGGCACTGAAGACGGTGAAAGCCGCTGGCTATCAGGTGCGCGTTCCAGGCGACGAGCAGGACACGTTCTACGTCGCGGCCCGCCGCTAGCCAGGGCTCCATGGAGCACTGGGCGACCTGGATGGGCCGCTAGCCGAAAGTGAAGTCGTACGCCTGGATACCGGGCGTCGCGGCCAGCGTCAGGACGTGACGCTCGCTCTTGGTGGTCTGGTTCAGCGTGTAGAGCCGCGGCACGCCCGAGACCTTGACGGTGCGGGTCCGGCCGCCGACGGTCACCGTCACGTTGCCTTCACCGCCGAGCACCAGATAGATCGCCTTGCCCTGGTAGTTGATGGCGAGCTTGGCGTTGGTTCCCGCGGTCGCCTGCTGGGCGCCGTCCTTCCAGTTGCCGCCGAGCGCAAACGTGTCGGGTTGCACGGTGGCCGGCAGCTGGTAGTTGACCAGCTCGTTCTGGACCAGCGATTGCGCGGCGTTCTGGGATTCCTCATAACCGACGTAGGACTCGGCCGTCTGCGGCTCGGTCGGGGTCATGTCGGCGACGCCGGTGTCCTTGGCCAGCTGGTCCGCCGGGTGGGCGGCGGTCAGCAACTGGCGGATCAGGTTCTCCGTGCTGGAGTAATCGCCCTCGCCGAAGACGATGTGGCGGATGTTGCCGGCGGCGTCGATGAGGTATTCGGCCGGCCAGTACTGGTTGTTGTAGGCGTTCCAGGTGCCGTAGTCGTTGTCGATCGCGATCGGATATTTCACGCCCATCGAGCGAGCGGCCGAGGCGACGTTCGACGTCACGTGCTCGAAGGCGAACTCCGGGGTATGCACGCCGATCACGTCGAAACCTGCGTCGTGGTAGGCCTTGTACCAGGCCTCGACGTGCGGCAGCGTCCGCTGGCAATTGATGCAGCTGTAAGTCCAGAAGTCGAGCAGGACGACGTGGCCCTTGAGCGAGGCCAGGGAAAGTGGCTTGCCGTCGGGGGTGTTCAGCCACGTACTGATGCCGGCGAAGTCGGGCGCGGGCCCGCAGTTGCGCAGGTTGCTCGCGCCCTCCTGACACGTCGTCAGCATCATCGGGACGCCCTTGGTGGTGGACGTCAGCTTGTGCAGCTGTCTCTCGGCCGAGGCGTTGCTCTCGATCTTGTTCTGCAGCGTGCTCGTGTAGCCAGGGACGAGCCGCTGGAGGCCATCGGTGAGGTTGAACGCGATCGCCAGCGCCAGCGCGATCATCAGCACCCCGCCGCCGAGGCGCACCTCGCGCATCCGGCGCCGGAAGACCCCGATGCGCCGGCTGGCCTGCTCACCGGCGAGGGCGAAGACCAGCAGCGGGATGGCGATGCCGATGGCAAACGCGAGCGTCAGGATGAACGCGCTGATGCCCACTCGATGGGTCGCCCCGACGACAGCGATGGCCGCGAGTACCGGGCCGGCGCAGGGGACGAAGACCAGGCCGAGCGCCAGACCGAGGCCGAGCCCCTGACTGCCGGGGCGCACCGCGCGGCGCTGCAGCCGGGCGAACGGGCGCTCGAGCAGATCACCGATCTTCGGCACCAGCAGCCCGATACCGACCAGCAGCAGCACCGCGATCCCCGCGTCACGAAGGGTGTCCTGCGGCAGGTCGAGTGAGCTGAGGACGAGCGAACCGAACAGCGTCGCCAGGCTGAAGCTGACGACGAGTCCGGTGACCACCAGCAGTGGCTGCCGGACCCGGGAGCGGTAGCGCACGAGCGGAGGGTTTTTTGGCGCTTGGGCTGCCGCCCCAGCTGGCGCGCCCGCGGCGACGGTGGCCCCCGAGGGTGTCGGTGAGCTGGTCATTCCGGCGGCGAGCACGATCGGCAGGACCGGAAGAATGCATGGCGAAAGACTGGTGATCAGGCCGCCGAGCAGCCCCACGACTACCAGGGTGAACATCTGCGCCTAATCCGTCGGTTGACCTAACGACGTTCGGGAGCGCCGTTTGGTTCCAGCCGGCACCGACGACATCCAGCCGCCCGCGCGAAACTCGCGGTTCCACCGGTGACGCGCTGGGCGTGACCGGTGGAACCGCGAGCTGGGGGCGGGGGTCAGACCTTGCGGCGGTAGGCCCGGATCGCCAGTGGCATGAAGACCGCCGCGATGCCGAAGGACCAGAGCAGGCTCTGCGCCACCGGCCAGGCGACGGGGCCGCCGAGCATCAGGCCGCGTACCGCCTCGACGAGGTGCGTCACTGGGTTCACGTGCACCCACGCCTGCAGCCAGCCCGGCAGCGTCGCCGCCTTGACGAACGTGGTGCTGCCGAACGTCAGCGGGAACATCAGCAGGAAGCCGAAGCCCTGCACAGCGCCGGGCTCGCGCACCAGCATCCCGATGAACACCGAGACCCAGCAGACGCTGATCGCGAAGAGCAGCACGAGCAGGACGCCGGCGATCGCCTCAAAGGCGTTCGTGTGCACCCGGAAGCCGATGACATAGCCGAACCCGATCACGAAGCAGGCGCCGATCACGAAGCGCACGAGCTCGCCGAGGACGGCTCCGATGAGCGGCGCCGAACGGCTGATGGGCAGGCTTCGGAACCGGTCGAAGACGCCCTTCTTGATGTCGGTGTTGAGGTTGACACCGATCGTCATCGAGGCGAACAGGAGCGTCTGCGCCATGATCGAGGGGATGACGAATTCGGTGTAGTCGTGACGCGATCCGGCGACGGCGGCCCCGAAGAGGTAGACGAAAAGGATCACGAAAAGGATCGGCTGCAGCGTCGCGTCGACGAGTTGCTCCGGGGTACGCCGGATCTTGGTGATGGTGCGACCGGCGAGCGTCAGGACGTGCTGCGTCGAGGCTCGCAGGCCGTCGCGCCCGCCGTACTGCGACCCCATCGGGGCTGCCGGGATGGCTGACGTGCTCGGCGCGGTATCGGGGGCGGTGAGGGTGCTCATGCCGCGTCCTCCCTTGTTATGTCTGAAGATTCGGGATCGTCGGGCGGCGTTTCGTGGCGCCCGGTGAGTGAGAAGAAGACCTCGTCGAGGCTCGGGAGCCGCAGCGAGAATTCGGCGACGGCGATGCCTTCGGCGGCGAGCCGGATGGCGACGTCGGCGAGCGCTTCATCCCCGGCGACCGGCACGCTCAGCACGCCACGAGCCGGTGATTCGGCCCGTCCCGTACTGATGGTGTTGAGGATTCCGGCGACGGCCGGAAGATCCTCGGGGTCGAGCGGGCGCACCTGGATGGTCTGGCCGCCGACGATGTGCTTGAGCTCGGCGGGCGTGCCTGACGCGATGACCTTGCCGTGGTCGATGACGGCGATCTCGTCCGCCAGCGCGTCGGCCTCATCCAGGTACTGGGTCGTCAGCAGCACGGTCGTGCCGTCAGCCACCAGCCCGCGGACCAGCTTCCACATGTCCTCGCGCTTGGAGGGGTCGAGGCCCGTCGTCGGCTCATCGAGGTACATGACCGCCGGACGCCCGACGAGGCTGGCCGCCAGGTCCAGGCGCCGCCGCATGCCGCCGGAGTAGTTCTTGGCGGGCCGGTCGGCCGCCTCGGTGAGGTCGAAGCTTGCCAGCAACTCCTTGGCGCGCGAGCGGGCGTCGCGGCGCGGGAGGTCGAGCAAACGTCCGATGAGTACGAGGTTTTCGGTGCCGGTGAGGTCTTCGTCGACCGACGCGTACTGGCCGGTGAGCCCGATCTGGCGGCGCACCTTCACGCCGTCTTTGAGGACGTCATGTCCGAGCACGCGGGCGCTCCCCGCGTCGGGCGTGAGGAGGGTCGCCAGGATGCGCACGGCCGTCGTCTTGCCGGCGCCGTTGGGTCCGAGCACTCCCAGCACGCTGCCCTCGGCGACGGCGAGGTCCACGCCATCGAGGGCCTTCGTCGAGCCGAATCGCTTGACCAGGCCTTCTGCTTCTACTGCGTATCGCATATGAGCAGATTGACAGCGACCGCTGTCATGGCGCGCACCAATTACTGTCAGCCGCTGTCACCCGCTGACCGGAGCTGTCAGCGCCCAACAGCGGGTCTCAGCCGACGACCTGCTGGAACGTCGGCCGGTTCTGCCAGTCGATCGGCGCGACGGTATCGCCGACGTACTGGAAGTGGATGTCGTCGTTGGTCTTGTCGTAGGTCCACTTCGTGGCGTCGGTGGTGTGCTGCTGGCTGCCGAGCGTGTCGACCGCCTGCTGCAGGGTCTTACGGATGTCGGTGCGGCACGTCGTGAGGTCGCCCTTGCCGCAGTAGGGCTGTGACATCGCCCCGACGACGCGCTCGGCGAGCACGGCCTCGAGATCTTTGGTGACCCATTCGTAGGAGCCGACGTTGTCGAACGAAGAGCCACCGTGACCGGTGGGCAGGTCGTCGAGGCCGGTGGGGATGCTGTTGACCAGCGACCCGAGTCGCGGCTGCAACACCTCCTTGGCCACCAGCGGGTACCAGGCGTCCATGAGGGCGACCGCGGCTTGATCGGAGTACGCGCCGGTGCGCGCCCGGTCGACCCGATGCGCACCCGAATTCATCCATGACGTCAGCAGGTCCGTGTACTGCTTGAGCGCGGGGTCGTCACCGACCATCTGGAGCATGAACTTCAGCACGTACGCGCCGCGGATGTCGACCGTCGCTGCATCGATCATGTCGGCGTCGAGCGTCGCCGGGCTGAGCTTGCCGGCCTTGATGGACGCCTGCATCCGGTCGCGCAGCGCAAGCACCCGCTGCACCGGGCCCCAGCCCCATTCGTCGTCAGCGGAGTACGTGCCGACCGTGGGCTTGTTGTTCCAGTTGACGATGTAGCCCGACGGTGGGTCGATCACCTGCGGATGCTGGTCATTCGGCAAGAAGCCGGTCCAGTCCCATTTCGCGTCGCCCCACCGCGGCAGGTCGGGATCGACGCCCTTGGCGCGGATCGGCAGCTCCCCTGAGGAGAACGTAGCGATGTCGCGGGTGTCGACGTAGAACCAGTTGAAGGTGAAGTTGACCTTGCCGAACGCGGCGATGAAGTCCTTCGCGCTGTGGATCGCATTGGGGTCGTTCATCTGCTCGAACCCGATGACGGAATCGACCTCGTGGTTGTACGTCGAACGCTCGCTGACGACAGCCACCGGAGTGCCGTCAGCGGTGGTGCGGTACTGCACGATGCCGTGCCGCGTGCGCATGTCGGGCAGCGTCGCGACGACCTTGCCGGTGCTGTCGCGAATTTGATGCGGCGTGCCGGTCATCGGCTCGCAGGTGCTGCCGTTCAGGTATGCGGTCGAGTCGATGGATGCCTTGCTGCCATCGGTGTTGCAGAGCCTGTCCAGGACGGTGTCGATGACGTCACCGGAGGAGCTCGTCGCCGACCACGCGTAGCTCTTGCCGTGACCGATCAGCACGGCGAATTGCAGGTTGGCGAAGGCGACTCCGCGGGCGTCGTAATGCGGTCCGTGCAGGGCGATCTCGTCGAAGAAGTTCGGCGCCTGATAGCCGGTCTGGGGGCCCATGACGGCGATCGGATGGCCGGTCGTCGTGTGGCTTCCGGCGACGAGCATCGCGTTGCTCATGTGCGCGGGTACCTGCAGGGAGTCCAGCAGGGTGTTGCCACCGCCGGCCCCAGCCCCGGACGGCGGCGTCGCACTCGGGGGAATTCCGCCCGTGCCGGCAGCGATTTTCACGCTCGCGCTCGGCAGGTCAGGCAGCGCGACGGCGGCCGGATCGATGGTCCCGGGCTGCCCGTACGGCTGCTGGCCCGGGTCGGTCACGACCGCACTCGGGTCGAGCGGGTCCGCCAGATCGTTGAGCACCTTGCGGCCGAGGTCGGCGCCGAGCTTGTCCTGCAGCTGGCGCAGGAAGAGCGCGTTCTGCGCCTCCTGGCCGCCGCCCTTGCCGTAGATCCCGCCGATCAGTGCGCCCGCGTAGACGATGTCGGCGCGGGTGTAGGGGGTCGGGGTCAGCTTGAGGAGCCGGTACGGGGTCGGGCAGCTCGGCGCGGTCACGATCGGGCACATCGCCTTGCGGGCGGCATTCACGCCGGCGACGAAGGAGTCGAGCCGATCGACCAGCACCTTGCCCTGGGCACTGGACTTGGCGAGGTTGTCGAGCTGGGCCTCCGCCTCGGCGGGCGTGTAGTCGGCCTGCCGGAGCAGCGCAGCGTCCTGCGCCAGGTTGTCCTTGCTCGCGCCCAGCAGCTCGGAGTAGCGCCCGGATCCGGCGTAGCGCAGCGCGTCCATCACGAACATCCGGTCTTCGGTCCCGGCGTAGCCCGCACCCCAGGCGGTGTCGTCGTCGGTGGTGCCATAGACGTAGGGCACGCCGTACTTGTCGCGCTTGATGGTGACGCCGGACTTGGGATTCTCGGTCTTGACGACGGTGCCGGAAGCCGGATCGAGCGGCGCCGACTTGTAGTAGGTGGTCAGCTGGCTGTCCGTCAGCGAGCTCGGGTCGATCGTGTTGAGCGCGTCGTACATCGCGCGCTGGCTCGGGCCGGTCGAGTTTCCCGGCGGCAGGATGTCCAGGACATTGATGGCCGCCTGAGGGGCCGGCGCACTGCTGCTCCCGCCGCCACCGCTCGATCCTGTCGTGCTGGCTGAACACGCGGTCAGCGCGAGTGCCGCGCTGGACAGGACGATCAGGGTCTTGCGTCCGAGCGCCATTGCTCGCCCTCCGAGTTTCCGCTGCTACTACCCGCGAGTAGCGGCGGGCGCAGGCTACCTGGTGCGTGGGCCGATGACGGGCATGTCGCACCCGGTCGCAGATCCGGCGCCGGGGAATTGAGCAGGAATTTGTCAGGCCCTTCTTGCACTATGAGAGAGGTGACCCAGCAAACGGCGGCTCCGGTGCTGGGCGAAAGCCTGCCCGTTGCGCGGCCGGCTGGGCTGTGGCAAGCGGTCGTGGTGGAGTTGAAGCGTTGCTTTCGGCCGCCGGCCGAGATCCCGCTGATCCTCGCGGCGAATGCAGCCCTGATGTGCGGCGGCTGGTTCCTGCTGCCTGATTCGCTGCGCGATTGGCTCTTCTCCATCCACGGCGCTCTCGCGTTTCCGATCGTGCTCGAATCGTGGATGCTCGCTGATGTTCCCTCTACCAACGTGCTGGGCGGCGATGCGGCCGGGGCGCTGGCGGCGTTGGGCGACGGGCGCGCGTTTCAGCGCTTCCTGTACGCGAAGAGCCTTGCACTCTGGCTGCTTTCGGCACCGATCTGCGCTGCCGTGGCCATCGTGATCGGCACGTCCCAGCACCACCACTTCGACATGTTCGCCATCTGCGCCGTCATCCTGGCGATGCCGCTCGGAGTGCTGGGTATCAGCGCCTGGGTCGGGATCCTGTTCCCGTATCACCCGCGTTCGCTGCGGTGGCGTTGGGCGCAGCGATGCCACTCCCCCGGCTCGTTCGTGCGCTGGGTGCTGCTCGTCCTGACGCCGTACAACTTCGTGCCGGTCATCTGCGGCGCCGTGCTGGCACCGGCACTGCTGCTGACCCGACACGGATCTCGCGCCCACGTCGGAGGGCTGCTGAGCTCGCGCGAGTTCTCGATCTCAGCGCTGGTGTGCGTTGCCATGGCGTTCGCGGCGTTCGTCATCGGTCATGCGGCGGGCGGGCGCATGGCCGAGCGTCGTCACGCCCGGCTCGTCGCCTACCTGACCGACCCTGATAGGGGCTGAGCCCGCTAGCCGATCGTGTACTCGAACGTGACATCGCCCTTGTTGCCGCTGGGCGCCTCAAAGGTTCCCTTGCCGGTCAAGCCTTCGAGGTCGCCGGTGCCCGAGCCCGGGACGACGTTCCAGCTGGAGCTCGCGACCCCACCCTTGAAGCCGCCCACCGCCGAGGTGACGAACGTGCCCTTGCGGCCGTCGATGGTGGCCGTGACCCGCTCGAGCCCGACGTATTCGGCCTCTTCACCCACGTAGACCATGAGCAGCTCGGCGGCACTCTCGCCGACGATGTCGCCGTCGTAGGCGTACTTGATGCTGGCCTTCGAGGTCTTCGGTGTGCCTTCCTGCTCGTCGTAGGCGTTCTCGTCCCAGGAAGCCACCGTCGCGACGGCTTGTGCCTTGGTCGTCATGTCCGGCTCCTTTCGCTCGTTGCGTGAAAGATCAACGTTAGGGACCTTCCCCGTTCGGATCTTGGACGAACGCGCCAAGCTTCAGCCGTGCCCTTACGGTGGGCACGTGCCAGGTCAAGACCCCCTCGCAGCTCCCGCTGGACTGCTCAAGCTGCCCGGGCTCGGCGAGACGCTCCAGCTCGCCCGCGAGGCCCCGGGCCGGCAGGTCGCCTGGCTCGTGGAGCTGTACTGGTCGGTCTCGTGGGAGATCCCGCCGGGCCAGGCGCAGACCCAGGAGACGCTCCCGTACCCGAGTGTCCACCTGGTGGTCGAGAACGGGCGTGCCCTGGTCTACGGCGTGCCCCGTGCACGGTTCGTCCGCGAACTGACCGGCAGCGGTTCGGTGCTGGGTATCAAGTTCCAGCCCGGCGGGTTCCGGCCACTGATCGACGCGCCGGTCTCCGCTCTTCGCGGCCGCGTCCTACCCGCGGAGCAGGTCCTTGCCGCGGACACCGCATCATTCGTGATGCTCGTGCAATCCGCTGAGGGCTCGGCAGCGAAAGCAGCGGCGGCCGAGGCGTGGCTCGCGCCACTGCTGCCCGATCCGGACCCGCTCGTCGCCGAGGCCTCCCGCGCCGTCGCGGCGATCGCCGAGAATCCTGCGCTGCTACGCGTACCTGACCTGGCCCGCGATCTCGCCACGAGCACCCGGAGCTTGCAGCGGCTGTTCACCGAATACGTCGGGGTCAGCGCGAAGTGGGTGGTGCGTCGCTTCCGAATGCATGAGGCCGCCGCGCGCGCTGCGAGCGGGCCCGTCGACTGGACACAGCTCGCGCTCGACCTCGGCTACTACGACCAGTCGCACTTCATCCGCGACTTCACCGCGGCGGTCGGGATGGCGCCCTCCCGCTTCGCCGCCGACGTCAGTCAGCCGAAGACGCCGGACGGCAAGTAGAGCGTCGGCGGGGCTGCCATCCCCCGGATGGCCAACGTATCCAGGGGTTTGAGCCGCAACCGCGCGGCGAGGGCGATCTCGATCGCCCATTGTTGATTGCCGAGCAAATACGAGAGCGTCGCGGCGCCCCGGATCTCGGCGAGCGCGGCCCACAACATGCGGCTCGCCGCTTCTTCGGTGGCGCCGGCGAGCACCGCGACGTTCCCGCCGCGAAGCATGCAGATCGCCCGGTCGTCTCGCGACGGGCCGTCGAGAACGAGCAGCCTCATCCCGCGCCGCCGGGCGAAATCGAGATCGGGTCCGTAGGGCTCGCCGCGGCGGCGGGCCGCCAGCGCCTCGACGAAGTCGGCGTCGCGCCCCCAATCCCCCTCGCGCACACCCAAACCGGCTGGCATTTCGGCACGATCGGGGATTCCTTCGGCTTCGTACCCGGCGTGCAGGGTGAAGCCCGCGCGGCCGTAGCGACGCAGCGCGCGAGGATCCGGCGACGCGCAGATCATGCCCAGGGCGCAGTGTTTTCCGTACTCGAGGGTCGCGTCCATCAGGCGCCGGCCGATGCCGCCGCCCTGGACGTCGCCGCGGACCGCCATCAGCGAGAGAAACCACAATGATCCCCGGCGAAGCGCCAGGCCGATGCCGACGATCTCGCCGCCGCGCTCGGCCACGACGCTGCCTTCAGGGTCGGTGCTCGCCAGGTGGCGGATGCGCATTTGGCCGCCGGCGATCCTCGCCTCATCCCGGGGCTCGACCGCCAGCCCGAACTGCAGGTCGATCTCCTCGAGCGCGCGCGACGACATCTGCTCGGATGCGGCGACATCTTCATCGCGCAGCAGGCGAACGTGGACCTCGGCAGGCGCGGGGCGGGTCATGCCTTCACTTCTACCCGGTGCGGTGACCTAAGACCCTGGCCGATCGCCCCGCGCCTTCCTACGGTGGAGATCGACGTGAGCTCGATGATCGATCCTGCGCAAGCAAACGCGTTTCTGTCAGCCGGCCGCATCGTGGTGGTCGCGTCGGACGAACCGAAGAACTTCGGCCGCACCATCGTCAGGGCCCTCACCGATCACGGCATCGACGTCGTCGCCGGCGCCGGCGCCTGCCCGCTGATGTTCCTGGAGCCCGTGCGGGGAGCCCACAGGGTGCATCGCGCCTTGCGCCGAGCGAACCGGTCACTCGCCCGCGCCTCCGCCTGAGTGGGTGAGCCGGTAGCTGTGGGAGCGTCGGGTCATGTCTCACGCCCGCGCGCCCAAGCTCGGCATGCTGCTGCCTTTCGGACCCGGACTCGTGTCCTCGCCGCTGCTGGGCGAGTTCGCAGGGATTCTTGAATCGGAGGGCGTGGAATCGGTGTGGGCGGTCGAGCACGTCGTCGTCGCGGCCGCGTACGAACCCAACTACCCGTATTCGGCGGACGGGCGCATGCCGTCGGCCCCCGGCGTCGTGCCGATGCCCGACCCCCTCGAAGTGCTGTCTCACCTCGCGGCGACCACGGAACGCTTGCTGCTCGGAACGTGCGTCGTCGTCGCACCACTACACAGCCCAGCGGTGCTCGCCAAACGCGTCGCGACGCTGGATCTGCTGTCAGGCGGTCGGTTTTTGCTCGGACTCGGAATCGGTTGGCAGCCGGAGGAGTACGCCGCGGTCGGGGTCCCGTTCGAGCGCCGCGGTGAGCGCTTGGAAGAATGCGTCGGCGCGATGCGGGCGCTGTGGGCTGACCATCCGGCGACGTACGAGGGACGCACCGTCAGCTTCCGCGACGTCCACCTGACGCTCGCGCCGACCGCCGGCAGCGTGCCGGTCATCCTCGGCGGCAACTCCGAGCCGGCGATCCGCCGAGCGGGCCGTATCGCGGACGGCTGGTTCCCGTACACGATCGGTCCGGAAGAGCTGGCTCGCGGGGCCGCTCTGTTGCGGGAGAGCGCCGAGTCCGCCGGGCGGTCAGGCGAGGGCATCGAGATCACCGTCTGGCCCGGAAGCGCCGACTCGAAGCGCGAACTCGATGCCGCCTGGATCCGCCAGTTCCTCGACGCCGGGGCGACCCGCATCATCACGCGCCCGCACGTGTCAAAACCTGCTGATCTGCAAGGGCTTTCGGCGCAGCTCAAACGTTTCCGATCAGTCCTGGTGGCGGCGGTCGCCTGAGCGCATTACCCAGACGTTACGGCCGGGGGCTTTCGTGGTGATCCCAGAGTCACGCGAACCCGAAAGAGTTGACGATGCGCACACACGCAATTGCACGGACCCGGCGGGTCACCCTCGTTTGCACGGTCATCGGCAGCCTGGCGATCGGCGTCACCGCCTGCGGTGGGTCGTCGGGCAAGAAGGCCAGCAGCAACGGCAGCCCCGCAGCCCAGTCGACGACCAAGAGCAGCGGTGGAGGCGATTCCGGCGCGAGCATTCCAGGACTGCCGACCGATGCCCTCTGCGGGAAGCTGCCGGTGGCGGACGCCCAGGCGCTGATCGTTCCGAAGCTCAGTGCGGCCGTCGGGGACGGCCGACTCGGTGGCTGCACCTTTGTGCTGCCGGGCAACGCGGTCAACGACAACAACCTCACTGTCGGATTCGAAACCGGTTCCGGCGCCGCCAGTCGCTACCAGGACGACACGACCGGCACCTTCAGCGCGGGGGATCAGTCCGTCAAAACGGGCGACGGCGTAACCACGCCCTTGAGCGGAGTCGGCGACAAGGCGGTCTGGGGCGCTACCGTCGGCTACCCCACGATCTCCTCCCTCAAGGGCAGCGTGTACTGCACCGTTTCCACAGCGGACGACGCCACCAAGCTCACCATCATCGGCGGTGCCAACAACCCGCTGCCGCAAGGGACGCAGGCTCAGCAGCTGCAATACGCCCAGCTCGAGGGCAAGCTCTGCAACGATCTCTTCGGACTCGTGCACTGACGGTCGACATCCCCGCAGCCGTTGCTGGCACACTGTTGCCCTGGCGGGTCCCGTTTCGGGATCCCCTGGGCCGTTAGCTCAACAGGCAGAGCAGCGGACTTTTAATCCGCGGGTTCGGGGTTCGAGCCCCCGACGGCCCACCACAAAACAGCAGCTCAGAGGCATGATCAACGATCATCCGGCCAGACTCCAAGATCTTTAGTCCATTTTTCGTCCATGCGCCCTGCAGCGCATCCGCGCACTCGACGAGCTGCCGACCGCGGAGGCGCGGGTGCGCCGGGCGGTCAGCGAGGTAACCGGCACGCCGGTCGTGGGCCGGCAGTCGCCGGTTCGGCGCGACGCGTACCCGCTCCATGCCGGCGATGACGTCGCCTCGATTCAGGTGGACACCGTCGTCCTCAGTGAGACGCCGTTGCGGCTCGTCCTTCGGCGCCAGGAAGTGGAGCGGGAGATGCTTGCCGAGGAGATCCGGGTCCGTCCGGAGCGCGCCTCGATCACGGGCGGCGGTGTCACTCGGCCATGTGCCAAGCCACGCAGTCGTCGCAGACCGAGGCCATGTCCTCGTCGCGTGGGGTGAGCGCGCCGCACCGTCCGCACCAATCCATGGCCTCCTCGGGCGCGTAGTGCCCGCAGGCGAACACGCCCAGTGGCACGTGATGTTCGCGACCGGCCGGACCCCGCCGACGAAGGCCGTGACGCCGCACTCAGGACAGTCGTAGATGGGCCACTCGCCGCCGTCTTTGATCGTGACGTAGTACGACTCGCCAAGAATCTCGTTGACGTACTCGTCGGCGGCCACGTCCCCGGATCGAACCGAACCACAGACGAGGCACTTTGACTCGTTGTCGTCACCGAGCACCATGGCGGGACGACGGCAGACGAAGCACTCGACAACGGGCGCGGTTGCCGCGTCGATGTCGGCCTTCCGGCGCTTCATCCCCTCGCGGAAGAACGCCTCGAACTCCAGCAGCTGCTCGCGAACCTTATCGAGCGTGTTGCCGACGAGC
>DATAVO010000086.1:0-26089 GCA_036267695.1 Frankiaceae bacterium | reverse complement strand
GGCCGACCGGCCCGAGGGTGTGGCCGAAGGCCTTGACGCAGCACCACAGGGCCAGCGCCTCGAACAGCCAGTTGAGGGTGGCCCAGAGGATGATCCGAAAGAGGAACCGCCGGTCACCGACGAGCCGGCGCACGGTGCCGGCCAGCGACGCGATGAGCCGGGCCCCGCTCTCGGCGTCGACCTTCGGCAGGTGCTGCAGGGTCCGCACGACGGTGCGGGTGAGCCAGCCCTCGGAGCGGGCGACCAAGGCGGCACCGATCGTCGCCGCCAGGATCAGCGCAAGGCCAACCGCGGCGATCGGCGCGTAGAGCGGGTTGTTCCCGTGCGTCACCAATGCGGCGACGAGCGCCCCGCCGAGCATCAGGTTCAGCACCACCGCCGAGCCGACGGTCTGCAGAGCCTTGCCCGTGACCGCGCGGTCGGACGGCACGCCCGAGCGCGTCAGCAAGCGGTACCCCAGACCGATGCCGACAGCCGATCCGGCGGGTACGACGTGGCTGACTGCCAGCGTCGCAAGGTCGACGCGCAGCAGCTGGCCGTAACCGACACCCGGTGCGTCGAGCGAGATCTGGCTGAGGCGCGCGTACGCCAGCAGCGAGAGGATCTGGGCGATCAGCCCTGTAGCAAGCCAGGTCGGGGAGATACCGCTGAGCTGGTGAATCGCGGCGCGCGCGCCGGCCAGCTGCGGCAGCAGGGCGAACTCGACGACCGCTGCGACGATCATCAGGCGGATCGCCGGGGACCCGATCCGGCGCAGAACGGTCCACCAAGGGTGACGAGGCCCCTCGGTAGATTCCTGCGAGGCGAGGCTCGCCCGTTCTTGCGACATTAGTTCCACGGTAGAGGGTGCCTGTACGCCAGCTGAGGACATTAATGCGAGAGCTTGCCGTGGCCCGGCCAGCCTCAAGGGTGATGACCCGCCTTCAGCGTAAGTTTCTCCGGTGCGAGCGCCAGCGAAATTAGGCCGGCTCGACCGGCGCGGCTTCCTCGGGCTGATGGGTGTCGGGGCCCTGGCCGCGTGCTCCAGCTCGGGTTCCGGCGCGTCCCCGAGTTCGCCGCCCACAAGCGTTCCCTCCAGCGCCCCATCGGTACCGCCATCGTCGGCGGCGGGCCCGCCGAACTGGTCCGCCCTAGCTAACAAGCTCTCGGGCACGCTCGTGCTTCCCGACGATCCGGCCTACGCCGTTTCCCGGCAGCTCTTCGACTTCCGTTACGACTCGATCCGGCCGCAGGCCATCGCCTACTGCGAGTCGGCCAGCGACGTCCAGAACTGCCTCGAGGTCGCCCGCTCGTCCGCCATCACCCCGCGTCCGCGGGCCGGCGGCCACTCCTATGGCGGCTGGTCGACGGGCACCGGGCTGGTGATCGACGTCTCGCGGATGGCAACTGTCAACGCGTCGAACGGCGCCGCGACGATCGGCGCCGGCGGGCGCCTGGTCGACGTCTACGCCGGGCTGGCGGCTGCCGGCGCGGCGATTCCCGCGGGTTCGTGCCCCACCGTCGGCATCAGCGGCCTGGCACTCGGCGGCGGGCAGGGCGTGGTCGGCCGCTCGTACGGACTGACCTGTGACCGGCTCCAGTCGATCGACATCATCACCGCCGACGGGACGCTTCGTCATTGCACCAAGAACAGCAGCGGTCTCGACGGGGACCTGTTCTGGGCGAGCCAGGGCGGCGGCGGCGGGAACTTCGGCATCGCCACGTCGTTCACGTTCTCCACGGTCGACGCGCCGACGCTCGTCTCGTTCGGGCTGAGCTGGCCGTGGTCGGCCGCGGCTGACGTCATCGCCGGCTGGCTGTCCTGGGCGCCCGGCGCACCCGACGAGATCTGGTCGACGCTGCTGCTCATCGCCCACCCCGGCGGCACCGGCGCAGCCGGCCCCGCGATCCGGATCAACGGCGTCTACAACGGCAGCCTGCAGACGGCCAACAACCTCATCAACGGGCTGATCACGGCGGTCGGCAGCCAGCCGTCGAGCAACTCCTCCTTCACCCAGCCCGACTACCTCTCGGCGATGCTCTACGAGGGCGGCTGCTCGGGCCTGACGGTCGAGCAGTGTCACCTGCCGACGCAGACGGCGGGCGGTCAGCTCACCCGCAAGCCTGGCATCGGCGCCTCGGACTACGTGACGAGCCCGATGTCGTCGGACGGGATCGGGGTCATCGTCGACTACGTCAACCAGCGCCAGGCCGACCCGCAGGTCGGCGAGGGCGGGGCGCAATTCGACGCGTACGGCGGCGCCATCAATCGCGTCGCGTCGAACGCCACGGCGTTCGCGCACCGCAACGCCCTCGCCGGAATCCAGCGCAGCTCGTCGTTCTCGATGACCGACTCCCCCGCCGTCATCCAGCGCGGACGCACCTGGCTCGACGCGTTCACCAAAGCGCTACGCCCTCATGTGAGCGGCGGCTCGTACGTGAATTACCAGGATCCGGATCTGGCGAATTTCGCCGAGGCCTACTACGGCTCGAATCTCTCCCGGTTGCAGGGCATCAAGAGTCAGGCCGACCCCGACAAGCTGTTCACCTTCCCGCAGGTCATCTAGCCGGAATCGCCAAGCGCCGAGAGCCGGCCCTCGAGGTAGCTGCGTTCGACGGCGTTGTCGGTGAGCATCAGGGCGTCGGTGTACGCCTCGCGCGCCTGGGCATGGCGGCCGAGCCGGCGTAGCGCGTCGGCGCGGGCAGCCGGCAGGTAGGCGTATCCCGCCAGCTGCTCGAGTGCGCCGAGCTTGTCGAGCTCCTGCAACCCGGCTTCGGGCCCGGCAGCGAAGCTGACCGCGACAGCCCGGTTGAGCGCGACCACCGGGGACGGCCAGCGGGCGTACAGCGCATCGTAGAGGCCGACGATCTGGGCCCAGTCGGTGCGTTCCCAGGCCGGCGCCTCGGCGTGCAGGGCGGCGATCGCGGCCTCGAGGGGGAAGCGGCCCGGTCCGCGCGCGGACGGCGTCGACAACGCTTGCTTGGCGAGCGCGCAGCCCTCGGCGATGGCCGCGCGGTTCCAGCGGGCGCGGTCCTGGTCGGCCAGCAACACCAGGTGCCCTTCGGCGTCCATCCGGGTCGCCCGCCGGCTGTCGGTCAGCAGCAGCAGGGCGAGCAGGCCCGTCACGTCGGCGTCGGACGGGAGCAGGTCGTGCAGCATCCGGGCGACGTCGAGGCTGCGCTCAACGAGGTCGGCTCGCACCAGCGAGCCGCCGGTGGGCGCCGTGTGGCCGGTGGTGAACAGCAGGTGCACCACCGTCAGCATCGCGCCGATCCGCGCCGGCAGCTCGGCCGGCGGCGGGATGCGGTACGGGATACGAGCAGCCGCGATCTTCTTCTTGGCGCGGGTCAGCCGGGCCGCCATCGTCGGCTCGCTCACCAGGAAGGCGCGGGCAACCTCGACGGTGGTGAGGCCGCAGACGAGCCGCAGCGTCAGGGCGACCTGGGCGGCGGGCGCCAGCGAGGGATGGCAGCAGGTGCAGATCAAACGGAGCCGGTCGTCGGGGAAGGCTGCCGCCGGATCCGGCTCTCCACTCTCGCTTCCCGCCCCGTCGGCGAATCCCGCGCCCGGTTCGATCAGCAGCGGGAGCTTGCGCGCCAAGGTCGCCCGCCGGCGTAGCGCGTCGAGGGCCCGTCGCCGGGCCGTGGTGGTGAGCCAGGCGCCCGGATTGGCGGGAACCCCGCTCCAGGTCCAGCTCGTCAGGGCTTGCGCGTAGGCCTCCTGCACGCATTCCTCGGCGAGGTCGATATCGCGCGCGACGCGCACCGTCGCGGCGAGCACGAAGGCCCACTCACGGCGGTGCGCGTCGGCGACAGCGGCACTGACCTGCTCGCTGGCGCGGCGGCCGGCCGGCAACGCCTGCTCCGAAGGACTAGGAAAAGGTCATGATCGGGCGGACCTCGACCCCGCCGTACGGCGCGGGGACCTGCTTGGCGATCGCGATGGCCTCGTCGAGGTCAGCGGCCTCGACCAGGTAGTAGCCGCCGAGCGCTTCCTTGGTTTCGGCAAAGGGACCGTCGGTGACGGTGAAGTCCTCTCCGGCCGAGCGAATGCTCGTCGCCGTTGACGTCGGCTGCAGCGCGTTGCCGCCGCGCAGCACGGCCGCGTTGTTCTCGCCGAACTTCTGGTGGCCGGCCATGAGCTGGCCCCAGCCCGGGTCCTCCGGCCCGGGGTAGTTGCTCTCGTTCTCGTAGATGAGGATCAGGTACTCCGACATCGGGGGCTCCTTCGCGTCGAGGGATGGGCGCTGCTGCACCCGGATACTCATCCGTCGAACGGGCGCCGGTCAGTTCGACAGCGGAGGCGAGATTCTTTGCGGGATTTTCAGTCCCGGCCGACGAGGGCGAGCGCGTTGTCGTGCAGGATGCCCCGCTGCTGCGACGCCGGCAGGGTCTCGATGAGGTGAGCGAAGTCGGCCGGCTCGGCGAAGCCCTCCCCGTGCGGGAAGTCCGATCCCATGACGATCGAGGTCGACTGCCCGAGGTCGGTGACGATCTTCACCACGTCGTCCTCGGGATACGGAACGACCCTGACGTGCCGCTCGAAGATCGTGCTCGGCCGCTCGGTCAGCACCCCACCCGGCCATGGACCGCGGCGCCCCATCCCCCGGCTCTTGTCCATTTGCCGAACGAAGAGCGGCACCCATTCGGCACCGAATTCCGAGACCACCGCGTGAATTCGCGGAAAGCGCCCGAAGAGATTGCCGAAGATCAAGGCGGATAATGTTTCTTCGATCGGGCGCCGGCCCCAGCAGTTCTGCCATTGCCAGGCCGACATCTCGAAGAAGACCGGCTCCGGGTCATATCCCCAGGCAGGCGCGACCGTTTCGTTGTACCAGAACTCCCCGATGTGATATGCCACGCTCGCGCCGGCCTCGTTGATCCGCGCCCAGAACGGATCGAAGTAGCTGTCGGCCGGTGAGCGGCCGTACGCGGGGCCCGCGTTGAGCATGATGAACTTCGCGCCCCGCTCGAGCACGAATTCCAGCTCGCGTACGGCCGAATCGAGGTCCCGCAGCGAGAGCAGCGCGGGCGTGTAGATGCGCGAGCGGTAGTCAAATCCCCAGTCCTCGTAAAGGAACTGGTTGTAGGCGTGGACGTTGTCGTAGAGCGGCTTGACGCCGCGGACGTAATGCTCGGCCATCGTGCCCATGGTCGCCGGATAGAGGATCGCGCTTTCGATGCCCTGCTTGTCCATGAGCGCCAGCCGGGGCTCACGTTCCAGGTACTCCGGGCGTAGCGGCTCGAGTGCGTAACCCTCGGTGGGCTTACCGGATTTCATCTGGCGCAGCATCTCTTTGAGCGCGCCGGGCCGGTGTGCCATGTCGATCGGATGGTCCAGCCCGGTCACCAGCCGGCCGCCGGCGAGCAAACCCTGCTCGCCGTTGGCCAATGTCACCGGCGTGATGGCCCTCCCGAGCGCTTCCTTCGGCAGGTAGCGGGTGACGGCGTCGGCCGGTTCATAGATGTGGTTGTCGCAGTCGAAAAGCGGGACAAGAGGGTCAGGACGTTCGGTCACGGCGTGCCTCGTTACCTGTTATCGGCGCTGCGTGCGTGTTCATGCACTGGCCAGATCACGATAGCCGACCTGCAGGCCGACACTGCGCCAGGACGACCGGCCGCCGGGCCCGACGCTCTTCCTGGGAATTGGCGGAACCTTTACATTCGCCCGCTTCGGAAATTGGCGCACGAGACCGATAGGCCCCGTATGGCTGGCTTCGGGAGAAAATTTTGATCAAGAAATTCACCGGCATGATCGCAAGTTTGTCGCTGGTAGCGGCGACATTTGCGGTCGTCGCTGCGGCGTCTCCCGCCCAAGCCGATCCGACCGACCCGAATTACTGCGTGCCCGCGGCCACCCCGAGCGTCGCCAGTGACGCGCACTACGAGAGCCTCTTCACCCGGTCGGGTCCGGGCTGGACGGGCGCCGACGGCGGGGTGAGCACCTTGCTGCCCGACGGTCGCGACAGCTGGATCTTCTCCGACACCTGGCTCGGCACCACGACAGGGATCTCACCGAACCGGACCCGCAACATCGCCACGACCCCCTTCGTGCGCAGTTCGATGCTGCTGCAGACCGGCGACAACCTGACGCTGAACAAGGAAGCCGCGGCGACCGTGCCGACCTCGCTCATTCCCTCCAGCGGCGGCACCTGGTGGTGGCCGAACGACCCAGTGGTCGAGGGCAACGTGCTGCGGGTGCCCGTTTACCAGATGGCCAATGGCGGAGCCGAGCCGTTCCCGTTCGTCTTCACCGGAATCCAGGGGATCGCGACGTTCTCGCTGCCGGCACTGAACTTCGTCTCCATCACGACCGTCGCGACGGACCCGGCGCTGCCCATCTATGGGCAGTCGATCGTGCAGTCCGGGGGCTACGACTACGTCTATGCCGGCGACTCCGAAGGTGGGCTGTCGAGCTTCGCCAAGGTCGCCCGCGTCCCGGTTGGACAGCTCAGCAACGCGAGCGCCTGGCAATGGGACACGGGTGCCGACTGGTCCAGCGATCCGCATGACGCGCAGGACATCGCCGCCGGCAACCCGCAGGCGGTGGTGCAGCGCTCCGCGGGCTACGCCATGTTCTCCATCCCAAACTTCAGCAACCAGATGACCGCGTCCTACGCGTGCAGCCCGGTCGGACCGTGGAGCCCCGCGCAAGCGGCGTACACGCTCCCCCAGGTCGCCGGCAACGAGTTCGCCTACGGCTCCGCGGTCCATCCGGAGAGCGACGACCCCAGCGGCAACCTGCTGGTCTCCTACGACACCAACTCACTGGACCCGGCCGATGTCACCCACGTCGACGACTACCGTCCCCACTTCATCCGGGTGGGGCTGGCGCCCATGACGAGCCAGGAGTCCGACCTCGCGGTGACCTCGATCTCCGAGACCCCCGCAGGCGTGCGCCCCGGGCGAGTAACCACGTTCCACGCGACCCTCAAGAACGTCGGGGCGGCGGCCACTCCCGTCGACGCGGTCACCGGCGTGGGCTTCTACATGGACGGCAGGCGCGTGGCGGCAAGCTCCTCCAACAGCACGCCGCTTCAACCGGGTGCGAGCCTGAACGTGACCGGCGCGTGGACCGCGACCGCGGGAGCGCACTCGCTCGTCGCCAAGGCCGATGACACCGGCCTGATCCATGAGAGCAACGAGGCCAACAACAACTCGACGGCGGCCGCCTTCACCGTCGTCCCGTGGCCCGTGGCACCGATCCGGATCAACCCGGGCGGGCCGGCCTGGAAGGACTCTGCAGGCCACGCGTGGGCCGCCGACACGTCCTACAGCGGCGGGGCGACGGCCATCTCGTGGACCGCAGTCGCGGGCAGCATCGACGGGTTCGTGATGCAGACCGAGCGCTCGGGCATGAGCGGCTACCACGTCCCGATCGCCAACGGCACCTACCACCTGAGCCTGTACTTCTCCGAGAACTACTGGACGAAGAAGGGCCAACGGGTCTTCAGCGTCACCGCCGAGGGCGTCAAGATCATCAACAACCTCGACATCTTCGCCGCGGTCGGCAAGAACAGGGCTTTGATCAAGAAGTTCACCGTCAAGGTGAAGGACAACAGCCTCGACCTCGGCTTCACCGCGACGAAGGATCGAGCGAAGATCGGCGGCATCGAGATCACAACCTGACGCCGGCTAGGTCAGCTTCAACACCTCGCGGGCGTTGTCACGCAGGAAGCGGGGCCACGTCTCCTCGCGCAGCGGGAGGTTCGCGAGCTCGCTGAAGATGCGCTCGAGCGACAGTCCCGAGGGGTAGTAGCCAGCGTAGATGATCTTGCCCGCACCGCGCGAGCTGTTCGCGTACTCGATGATCGCCTGCGGGTAGTACTTCGGGGCGAACGCGCTCGTCGAGTAATACAGGTTCGGCCACTTCACCATCAACTTCACGGCGAGGTCGACCCACGGTTCGCCGCCGTGGCGCAGCACGATGCGAAGGTCCGGGAAGAACCAGCAGACCTTGTCGACGAGGGCGACTTCCTGGGCGTCCATCGGCACCCGCGGCCCCGGGACACCGGCGTTCACGAAGATCGGGATATCGAGCTCGACGCATTTCGCGTAGACCGGGTAGACCATCCGGTCATCGATCGGCACCTGCGGGACGCACCCGCACGGGAAGAAGTTCGCGGCGATGACACCGAGGTCATGCACCGCGCTTTCCAGGGCGCGCACGGTCTCCATGCCGCGAACCGGATCGACCAGGAAGCTGCCGAGCAGGCGGTCCGGATGTTGCTTCACAGCACGCACGCTGACCGGATCATCCGGCGTGACCGGCAGCAGCGCTTGGGCAACGCCGTTGGCGTCCATCTCGCGGAGCAGGACCGCGACAGGGTCCTCCCCCATGTCTGCCGAGGCCGGGAGGTCCTTGTACATGTAGCTCGCGGCATGCTGGAAGTCGCCCTGGCTGTCGGCGTCGAGCAGCAGCGGCGCCATCGACTTGGCCCACCACCGGCGGTCACCTGACGGCATCCCGATCATGGTGTCGATCACGCCGATGTCGGTCGGCATTGCCATGGGTTGTCCCCTTGCTGAATCGTGTGCTGAATCGTGGTGGGTAAAGATGGGCTCGTGGACCTGGATTTTTCGGTGGACGGCCAGCTTCGGGCGCTGGCGTCCGAGTGGGCCCGCACGACGCTAACCCGGCTGCGAGCTGAGGATCACGCCGAGGGTCTGCCCAACACGTTGCCGGTGCGCTGGCGCCGCGCGCTGTATGAGGGCGGCTGGGCGGTGCCGACCTGGCCGGTCGAATACGGCGGACGGGGGCTCTCCACGCTGGAATCGGCTGCGGTTGCTGAGGAGTTCGCTGCCGCCGGGGCGCCGCTGGCCCGCGCGACCGGCGGCGAATTGCTGGTCGGGCCCACCCTCCTGCACTTCGGTACGGCGGAGCAGAAGGCCCGCTTCCTACCGCCGATCGCGGCGGGCACCGAGACCTGGTGTCAGGGCTTCTCCGAGCCCCAGGCGGGCAGCGATCTCGCGGGCATTGCCACGTCGGCCGTCCGCGACGGAGACGAGTTCGTTGTCAACGGTCACAAGATCTGGACCAGCGAAGCCGACGAGGCCGACATGATGTTCATGCTCGCCATCACCGATCCGACGGTGCGCGCGCATGCCGGGATGTCCTACCTGCTGCTGCCGATGAGCCAGCCCGGGATCGAGGTACGCCCGCTCGTGCAGCCCGACGGGCGGGTGGGCTTCACCGAGGTGCTGCTGCGCGACGCGCGGTGCCCGGCGGCGAACGTCGTCGGGTCGGTCGGCGCCGGATGGTCGGTGGCGATGGGGACGCTCGGCTTCGAGCGCGGGGTCTCCTCGTCGGCGAGCCACCTGCGTTTCCGGGCCGAACTCGACAAGGTCATAGCGGCTGCTCGGGCCAACGGACGGCTCGCCGACCCGCTGATCCGCGACCGGATCGTCAGCGCCTGGTGCGATGTCGAGTCCTTGCGGCTGGCGTCCTACCGGCTCCTGACCGTGGCGGTGCACGGTGACGTCGATCCCGGCGCCGGAGCGGTCGGCTCGACGTACAAGTTCGCGTACACCGAATTTCACCAGCGCCTCACGGCCTTGGCGCTCGACGTCGCCGGCCCTTCAGCAGCGCTGCTCACCGGACCGATCGACGCTCCCCCGCCGCCGGGCGTCGGCATGGGCAGTAGGCATCAGATGTACGACTATCCGGTCACCGACGACCAGTCGAACTACCTGTTCGCCCGCTCCGGCACCATCTACGGCGGCACGTCGCAAGTGCAGCGCAACATCGTGGCCGAACGAATCCTCGGCCTGCCCCGCGAGCCCCGCCCCTGACGCCCCAGCACCTGGCACCTCCCGTCGAAAAGGCCACAACTTTCTGTCCGAGGCAGCCAGCTCCCGGCGCGTCGTGCTGAACACGCCGGCGCGCTCTGAAAGTTGTGTCTTTTTCGACGGTGGAGAAGCCAGGCGCCGATTGGAGCTGCCGGCTACACGAGACCCAGCGAGGCGGCGAGGCGCTCGCGTTCGAGCGACGGATCACCGAAGAGCAGCTGGGTGGCCTTGGCGCGCTTGAGGTAGAGATGGGCGACGTTGTCCCACCGAAACCCCTGGCCACCCTGCACTTGGACGCACCACTCGGCCGCCTCGAGCGCCGCCTGCGTCGAGACGATCCGGGCGTGGGAGACGGCGCCGGGGGCAACCGTGAGCAGCGCGTGGTAGGCGGCGGCACGGGCGTTTTCGATCAGCAGGACGAGCTCGGCGAAACGGTGCTTGACCGCTTGATAGGAGCCGATGACGCGGCCGAACTGCTGGCGCTGGCGGGCATAAGCGAGCGCGACATCGAACGCTCCTTGCGCGCAACCGACCTGCTCCGCGGCGACAGCAGCATGGGTGACGAGACGAAGCTCCTCCAGCGCCCTATCTGAGTCGAGCGCGAGGACGGTCCCAGGAACGTCGGTCAGCTCGACTCGCGCCAGCTTTCGGGTCTGGTCCAGCGCAGGGGTCGGGACGCGGGTGAGCCCGGGCGCATCGGCCTCGACAGCGACCACACAGCTGGCACCGCCGCGCATTCCGAAAATGAGCAGGCGCTGCGCGGTCATCCCGTCCACGACGAACGACTTCGCGCCCGTGGCGCGACCGCTCGGGTCGACGGTGACCCCTGACGGTGTCCACACCCCGGACTCGTCGGCCGTGGCAACCGCGACCCGGGCGCCGGCATCGGCAAGCAAAGCGCTGGACATGACGCTCGCCAGGAACGGCCCCACGTACAACCGCTCCCCCAGTACCTCGAACGCAGCTGCGACCTCGGCCGGATCATCCGACCACGCAAGCGAAGCGACGTCGGGCCACAAGACCGGATCGTCGCCGACCGGATCAGCCATCAGCTCCCGGACGACCGATTCCGGCATGCGCTCGTCGAGCAGTGCGCGCAGCTGATCCTGCCGCTGGCGCTGCTCGGGCGTGAGCGCGAGGTACACCGCCGGCTCAGCCGGCGTGCAGGAAGGCGGCGATCTCGTCACGCAGCTCGGTCGCCGCTGGCAGCACGCCGAGGAACGTGAGGAAGCTGTGGAACATGCCCTCGTAGCGATGCTTGACGGCGCGCACGCCTGCAGCAGTGAGCGCGTCGGCATACGCCTCGCCCTCGTCGCGCAGCGGGTCGAACTCCGCCGTCGCGATGAGGGCCGGCGGGAGTCCGGCCAGATCGGCGAAGGTCGGCGAGGCGTAGGGCTCGGTCAGCTGGGTGGGGTCACCGACGTACTGGCCCCAGTAGTACATGACTTCCTCGTGGCGCAGGTAGTAGTCGTCGCCGGTCTCGCGATGCGACGCGGTGTCGCCGCGGGAATCGAGCATCGGATAGACAAGAATCTGCGCGGCCAGCGAAGGCGTCCCACGGTCGCGCGCCATCAACGCGACTGCAGCCGCAAGGTTGCCGCCTGCACTGTCACCGAAGACGGCCAGCGGCAGCCCCGCGCCGAGGTTCCCGCTCGCCCACTGGGTGACCGCGTAGCAATCCTCAGCAGCCGCGGGGTAACGCGCCTCGGGAGCCCGCCGGTAGTGGACGGCGACGATGACGGCGGAGGCCGCCTTGCACAAGGCGCGGCAGATGCCGTCGTGCGAATCGAGATCGCAGAGCACGAAGCCGCCGCCGTGGAAGAACGCGATGGTCGCCACCGGCTCGCCGGCCGGACGGTAGATGCGGACCGGGATCTCCCCTGCCGGCCCGGGCACCGTGCGATCGATGACCTCACCGACCGGCTCCGGCGCCGCCCCGTGCGGCATCGTCGCCATGGCTGCCTCGACGCGTGCCCGCATCTCGGTGCCGGAGATCGTCGGATCGAGCGGCGGAAATGACTTCTCCATCGCGTCAATGAGGACGCGGGCGGTGGGATCGAGCGGCATCAGGTCACCATCCGTGGTACTCGGCGGGCCGCCGCTCGACGTAGCTCGCCAGGCCTTCCTGGCCATCGGCGGTGTGCATATTCAGATCCTGCGCGATCGCCTCGTCCTCGAAGGAGGCCGAACGCGAGCCGTCCAGCGAGCGGTTCACCAACCACTTCGTGAGTGCAAGGGCGCGGGTCGGTCCCGCCGCCAGCCGCCGGGCCAGCGCCTCCGCCTCCCCCGCCAGTTCGGAATCGGGAACGACCCGGCTCACGAGCCCGATCTCGTAAGCCCGCTGTGCGCTCACGTCATCGCCGAGCATGAGCAGCTCCTTGGCCCGGTGGACCCCGATGAGCCGCGGCAGGATGTACGCGGCGCCAGCATCGGGAACAAGCGATCGCCGGACGAAAACCTCAATGAAACGGGCACTTTCGGCGGCCAGGACGAAGTCGCACGCGAGGGCGACCTGCACCCCCATGCCCGCCGCCGTTCCGTTGACCGCGGCCACCACCGGTTTCTCGCAATCCAGGATCGTCGCGATCAGCCGCTGCGCGCTCATCCGGATACCGCGGGCGATGTCACCCGCGATGCGCTCCGGGACCCCCTCCGAGCGGGGCGGTGACTGCTGCGCGCGAAGGTCGGCACCGGTGCAGAAATGCCGGCTCCCGGCCGCCGTCAGTACGACGGCGCGCACGGTCGGATCCGCATTCGCGGCCTCGAGCGCGTCGATCAATATTGCCCGGGTCCCGACCGTGATCGCGTTACCGGCGCTCTGCCGGTCGATCGTCAGCCACAGCACGCCCTCGCGGACGGCCTGCCCGACCTCGCTGTCGACTGACGTCATCCCGGCGTCAGAACGACTCGGGGTCGTCGATGACGCTCTTGGGCACCGGGTGCCGGTACACCGTCGACGCGTTCTCCCAGGTGAACTTCCGGATGTCTGCGGCGGGAAGGTCGCCGATCGCCTGCTGGATGACCGATTGCGTGCGCGGCCACAGCGAATCGCTGTGTGGGTAGTCCTCCTCCAGCAGGATGTGATCGACGCCGATCCGCTCGCGCAGGGCGAAGGCGGTTGGGTCTTCGACGGCGCAGAAGTAGAAGTTGCGCTTCAGCACCTCGGCCGGCGTGAGATCGATCCCGTCCCAGGTGCCGTACATCGAGGCGTACGTCTGCATGTGGTCGAGCCGGTCGAGCAGCGCCGGCACCCAGCCGATACCACCCTCGCTCATCACAATCTTGATGTCCGGGAAGCGCACCGGGATCCGCGAGAAGAGCCAGTCGACCGCAGAGAACATCGCGTAGCCGAAGAACAGCACGCCGACCACATCGGCCGGCGCGTCATCCGCCGTTCCGGGCGAGGTACCCGAGGAGCCGATGTGCAGGTTGACGGCCGTGCCCGTCTCGGCGCACGCCCGCATGATCGGATCCCAATGGCCGGTGTGCATCGACGGCAGGCCCAGCAGATGCGGGCCCTCCGAGAACGTCACGGCCTTGAAGCCGCGCTCGGCATTGCGGTAGATCTCCTGCGCGCCGATCTCCGGATCGAGGAAGTACGGCAGCTGGCACGGGATCATCCGCTCGGGATAGGCCCCCGACCATTCCTCGATGTTCCAGTCGTTCCAGGCCCGGACGGCGGCAAGCGCCAGCTCCGGGTCCTTCGTCGACAGCTGCAGCCGCTGGCCCGCAAAGCCCGGCAGGAACGACGGGAAGCACAGCGAGGCATAGACACCGGACAGGTCCATGTCGGCGACGCGGCGGTGGATGTCCCAGGATCCACGGCGCATGTCCACGAAGCGGGTCGGCTCGAAGCCCCACTCGTCCACCGGACGCCCCACAACCGCGTTGAACCCGACGTTGGGGAATTCCTGCCCGTCGTAGACCCAGACGTCTGCGCCGTCCTTCTCGACGACATGCGGCGCCTGCTCGGCGAACCTGGCCGGCAGCCGGCCGTCGAAGGCCTCCCTCGGCTCGACGATGTGGTCGTCGACGGAGATGAGGGTGTACGGCCGCGGTGCGCGCGGCGGCTCGGGCAGGAACGTGACCTTGCCCTTCACCTGCGTGGTGAAGCTGGTGTTACGGGTGAGCTCTTCGATGCTTGCCATCAGGCGCGTGGTCCTCGGGTCGGCGTGGGTGCGGCAGCGGCTGGGACTAGTCCAGAGCTAGTTCAGGACATCGGGCTCGGCGCGCAGCAGCTGGCGCACCGCCCCGTTCCAGAAGACCTCGGTCCCCCGCTCGATCAACGACTTCTTCATGCCCTCGCGCAGCCCCTTGGCGAGCGGGATGGGCGAGCGGCCCGACAGCATCACGTCGTACGCGAGCTTGCACATCCGGTCGATGCTAGCCGAGCGGTAGGTCGCTTCGGCGATCGTCGGTGCGGTGACGATGATCCCGTGGCTGACCAGAATGGCGTTGCTCGCGCTGCCGATCCGCTCGGCGAGCTCGGCGCCGAGCTGGGCATCGTCGACCTCGCCGCTGTACTCCTCGACCAAGACGAGATCGTCGTCGAACATGCTGCCCTGCTGATGAACGATCTCCGGCAGCATGCCGATCGCGGCGAGCACGACCACGTGGTAGGGGTGGTTGTGCACGACGACCCGGGCGTCAGGGCGGCGGCGGTGCAGCTCGGTGTGGATATGGAAGGCCGGTGTGACGTCCCACTTGCCCCCCAGGACGTTGCCGTCGTAGTCGACCCGGCAGACGTCGGACGCGGCCATCTCGTCCCACCACAAGCCCCACGGGTTGATCATCAGGCTGCCGTCATCGCGGACGACGGTGATGTGTCCGGCGATGTCCTCGCTGAAGCCGCCGCGGGCCAGGATCCGGAAGGCGCAGGCCAGCTCTTGCTCGGGCGTGAGGTCGTGGCCGATCGGCGGCGTGATCTTGGGAGCCCAGACGGCGGTACCCCCGGCCCGGGGCTGATCGACGGCTGGCACACCCGAAACTGCCGCAGCCGTCGCAGAAGCTGCCGCCGGGGCGTGTGTAGAGATGCTCATGGGTCAAGTCCTTCCCGGGGCGAAAGGTGCTCACGCTGCTCGTCGGCCCGCGAACGGCCCCATATCCATGGTCTAACACGCATCGCGCGGAAGTGTCGGTGGGTGGCGGATACGGTCCAGTTATGGCTGGCCCGCTGCACACCTGCTCATTCCGTCTGACCTACGGCGACTGCGACCCGGCCGGAATCGTCTACTACGCCAACTACTTCCGCTGGATGGAGCACACCCACACCACGTGGTGGCTCGCCGCCGGCGAGCGGATCGACCAGATGCAGCACCGGCACGGCGTCGAACTCGTCACGCGCCACACCGGGTGCGAATTCACCGCGCCCGCGCGGCCCTTCGACGTCGTCGTCGCGGAACTGTCTGCCGAAGCCGTCGGGCGCACCTCGTTCCGGATGCGCGTCGACTTCAGCCTCGAGGGTGGCCCGCCGGTCGCGACGGGCGATCTGACGCTCGTCACCATCGACGCCGACGGGCGGCCGGCACCCGTGCCGTCGGCCCTGCGTGAACACCTGGTGATCTAGCACAACGGCATCGGCGGCTTCGCTGCCAGGTGTTACGTTCGTGCCGCCAGTGAGTCACCTGGCGACCGAGGAGCAAGCATGTCATCCACCAGCGCAATTTCTCCAAGCGTTCAGCTCAATCACGTCGCGATCACCGTCACGGACAATGCGCGGGCGACCCGCTTCTACGTGGACGTGCTCGGCCTGAAGGAGCTCCCCCGGCCCGACTTCGGCATTCCCGGAGCATGGCTCGCCACCGAGACCGGGATGATCCACCTCGTCCAGCTGCCGAAGATGCCGGAACCGCGCGACCCGGTCGCCCACTTCGCGCTGCAGGTGCCGACCGATCAGATCGCGCCGCTCAGCGAAGCGGTCGTACGCGCCGGGGGCAAGGTCACCAGCGAGCCCTCGACGAGCGAGCGTTTCGGCATCACGGTGACGACGGCGTTCTGCTGCGACACCGAGGGAAACGCGTTCGAACTGACCGACGCTGCCTAGCCATCGCCTGGCGGCGAGTACCGGTCAGCGAGAGCCGCTAGCGGCTCTCGCTGACCGGCTCGTTCTCCAGGGCCCCGAGCGGCCAGCCAACCGACGCCAGCCGGGCCCCGACGCGAGCCAGGTCATCCTTCAACGGCGGCTGGTTCGTGACCTCACGGATGGCCCGGTCAACCGTCTCGCTGTCGGGGTTGGCCTCCCCGAGCACCGTGACGACGACCTCGCGAACCTCTTCGTCAGTGAGCTGACGGCGCAGCAATGCCAGCAGCGGGATGTAGTCCTGGCGCGGCACCCCTTCCGGATAGCCGGCCCGCAGGAAATCCACGACGGAGCTGAGTAGGGACATTCGCCGTCACCCATTCACGATGATGTAGATGCCGTACCCGATCGCGGCGAGTACGACCGCGAAACACAGGACTCCTACCCCGAGCGCGGCGGGATTCGCCTTGCTCTGGACGGCCCTTGTGACCGCCCCGCCGGAGAGCACGATCTCGTCCTCGCCGCGGGGGCTGATGACCTTGAGCCCGAAGGCGAACAACGCGGGCAGACCTGCTCCGGCCAGCAATCCGACCCCGAGGATCTTGCCGAGCGCGGCCCCGTTGATCCAGGTGCTCATACCGCCACCGCCTCCCGGCTCGGGGCCGGTGCCTGCGCCGGCACCCCGCCGCGCTTGTCGTCCCACTCGTCATTGACGTTGCTGGACTTCACCGCGGTCTTGCGAGAAGCGAGGAACAAGCCACCGCAGACCACGATCATCACGAGTGCCACCAGGATCGTGCCGAACGTCCCGGCGCCGCGAGCGAGTGCTTCCGACCCCGCGCCGACAAGAGCGGCGGACGGCAAGGTCACGACCCAGGCGATGGCCATCCGTCCGGCCACGCTCCAGCGCACCTCGGCACCCTTGCGCCCGACCCCGGACCCGAGGATCGAGCCGGTGGCCACGTGCGTGGTCGACAGCGAGTAGCCGAAGTGCGAGGACAGCAGGATCACTGCTGCGGAAGAGCTTTCGGCTGCCATCCCCTGCCGGGAGTCGATCTCGACGAGTCCCTTGCCGAGCGTGCGGATCACCCGCCAGCCGCCGATGTACGTGCCCATGCTGATCGCCAGGGCGCACGCCACGATGACCCACGTCGGAGCCTTGGCGCCCGGTGCGAGCGTGCCGTGGGCAATGAGTGCCAGGGTGATGACGCCCATGGTCTTCTGCGCGTCATTGGTGCCGTGGGCAAGCGACACCATCGAGGCCGACCCGATCTGGCCGATCCGGAAACCGGTGGTGCGGTTGCGCTCGCGGATCGAGCGGCTGATCCGAAAGAGCGTCATGGTGCCGATGGCGGCAATGAAGATCGCGATGATCGGCGAGAGCACGGCCGGCAGCAACACCTTGCTGACTATCCCGTGCCACTTCACCGCGCCGAAGCCGGCGGCGGCGATGGTCGAGCCGACGACCCCGCCGATCAGCGCGTGAGATGAGCTCGAGGGGATGCCGAGATACCACGTGGCGATGTTCCAGGTGATCCCGCCGACGAGGCCGGCGAAGACCACCGTCAGCGTCACCGCACCGGTGGAAACCAACCCGCTGGCGATGGTTGCCGCGACCGTGAAGGACAAGAAGGCCCCGAGCAGGTTCAGCGCGCCTGAGATGGCGACGGCGATCTTGGGCGGGAGGGCTCCGGTCGCGATGGAGGTCGCCATCGCGTTGCCGGTGTCGTGGAAGCCGTTGGTGAAGTCGAAGGCCAGCGCCGTCACGACGACGAGCACCAGCAAAACGTCACTGTTCACATGCTCAGACTAGGGATAACTACGCTCCGCGGAAGGCCCGTCACAAATCTCCACATCGCGTTTGGCATTTGTTCATCTGGCCCGGAAGATCCGGCTTCGTCGCCATTTGACCAAGAGATTTGCACGTCACCTGTGCAGGCGAGGGCGCCGGCTCAGCTGGCTCCAGCAGGGCTATCGACCCGACCGATGGAGCCCACCCGACCGGGGGCCAGGCCTGGCAGTGAGCCGGCCGTCATGAGCAGGTGACGGCCGTACTCGGTGAAGGTGCCGTCGTCCACGAAGATGTGCTGGGTGCTCGCGTTGGTGTCGCGGTAGAGCCGCTGGATGACACCGGGCCGGATGCCGTCGGCGCCCGACCAGTGGTAGGCGACGTCGACGACCGCGGCGCTGACGTGAGCGGCATGGGTGGTCGCTTGCCGGATTCCCAGGCGCAGGTCTTCCTCGAGCGTCCCGTTGGCTTTGACCTGCTGCTGCGCGATCGCGAACGTCTCGTACAGCAGGGCGCGCGCGGCCTTGAGCATCGCCGTCACCCGGCCCAATTCGTACTGGAAACGCTCGACTTCGGCGACCGTCGTGGTGTGGCCCATGCGCTTCTTGCGCCCGGCCAGGACGAGGATCTCATCGACCGCCCGGCGGCTCACCCCGAGCGCGAAGCCGGCATGCCCGACCGAGGTCATGCCCAGCACGCCGAGCCCGTAGAGCGATCCGCCGCGGTACTGGTGGGCGTTGGTGATCTCGAAGGTGAAGCTCTCCGGGACGACCTGCTCGGAGATCGCGTAGTCGAACGAGCCGGTGCCGATCAGGCCCATCACGTCCCAGCCGCCGAGAAATTCGACTTGGCTGCGCGGCACGAAGAAGGCCCGCAGGATGGGCCGCCCGTCGACCATCCGCGGCGCCGCTCCGTCCATCTCGATCGCGCCGCCGCCGATCCAGTCGGCATGGCCGCTGCCGGAGCCGAACGCATAGCGGCCCTGCACCTGGTATCCACCGTCGACCGCTACCGCCATGCCCCGCGGGCCGAACTGGCCGGCGATGATGGCCGGCTCGTCGGCGAACATTTTCTCGACAGCCTCGTCACCGAGGTACGCGCTGAAGGCCGACGACGACGCGTTGGCCATCTGCGACCAGCCGATCGACGCGTCCGCCGCGGTCAGCTCCTCGAACACCGCCAAGGCCGTCACGGCACTGACCTCACTGCCGCCGAGCTCGCGCGGAACCATGATGGAGAACAGTCCGCTTTCGCGCAGCGCGGAGACGACCGATTGCGGCATCGTGCCCTGCCGCTCGCAGGTCACCGCCTCCGCCTCGATGAACGGCGCGAGCTTGCGCGCCGCCTCCACGACGGCCGCATCCGGCGTCGCCAGATCGGAATTTGCGGCGAAGACGGCCGACTGGGTCATGCTCAGGACCTCCACAGATTCGCCCGACGCCGAACGGCGTGAGGCTGACCACACCCTAAATGCGAGAGACTGGCGAGATGCCAGCTGCCGCCCCAACTCCTGTACATGCTTGTTTGAAGCTCATGGCGCTGACCGCGATGCTCGGCGGGCTCGGCCTCGTCGCCGGCTGTAGCAGCGCCGGCGACGGGACGTCGGCCCCGAACACCGCTGGCAGCGCGACGGTGGTTCCCGGCGCGGTCCCGAAACTCGGCCAGGGCAGCGCCGGCGGCATCAGCATCACCGCCACCAGCATCGTCCGTACCGGCACGAAGCTCGCCATCACCGCGCAGATCCACAGCGACGAGACCAACGCCGACGCGCTCACCGCGGTCGGCAGCAATGTCGGTCCGACGCTCACCCTGACCACGCCGGTCCAGATCCCGGCCGGCGGCACCGTTTCTCTCGGTGGCGCAAGCGAAATCGTCGTCGATCAGGACGGCCGCCTCAGCCCCGGCGGCACCGTCGCACTGTCGTTCCAGTTCAACGCCGCCGGCGCTATCGAGGTGTTCTCCAGCTTCCGCGACGCTTCCTGAACGGCACGCGGCCCGGCTGCTCAAGCGAGCACCAGCTGCCCGTCCCCGAGCGGCGCCGTTGCGGTGAAAGTGACCGGCATGCGCTCGATGCCGCTGATGAAGTTGTTACGCCGGCGGGTGAGCGGCTCGTCCGAGGCGAGCGCAATGTCGGGCAGCCGGTCGAGCATCCGGTCCAAGAGCACGCGCAGTTCCAGCTTCGCCAGATTGGACCCGAGGCAGAAGTGCGCACCGACCCCGAACGCCATGTGGTCGTTGGGCTCACGGTCGGGGTTGAAGGTCGTCGGCTCCTCGAAGTGACCCTCGTCGTAGTTGGCCGACTCATACAGCAGCAGCGCCTGATCGCCTTCCGAGAGCTTGGCGCCGCCGATCTCGTAATCGCGGGTGAGCGTTCGGCACATGTTCTTGATGGGCGAGACCCAGCGCAGCATCTCCTCGACGGTCTGCGGGATCCGGCTGCGATCGGCCAACATCGACTGCCAATGCTGAGGATTTCGCATCAGCGCTTCCATACCGCCGGCGATGACGTGACGGGTCGTCTCGTCGCCGCCGATCAGGATCAGCAGCGTCTCCCCGACGACGTCCTCGTCGGTCAGGCGCTGGCCGTCGATCTCCGCGTTCAGCAGGATGCTGATGAGGTCATCGGCCGGCGTCGCCTTGCGTTCGGCGATGACTTTCGTCGCGTACTCGTGATAGCTCGTGGCAGCGACGATCTGCTTGGCGACGAGATCCTCATCGCCGACGCCCAGGGTGCCGAGCAAATCCTCGCTCCACTGCAGGACATCGCGGCGATCCTCGGGGAGCACCCCGAGCATGTCGCCGATGACGATCATCGGCAGCTGCGCAGCAATGTCGTGGACGAGCTCGCACGAGCCGCGCTCGCAGACGGTGTCGATGATGTCGTCGCACAGCTGACGCAGGCGCGGCTCGTGCTCGGAGATCCGCCGCGGCGTGAAGCCTTTGCTGACGAGCCCGCGGCGCTTGATGTGTGCCGGGTTGTCCATATCGATCATGTGGTTGTTGGCGCCGTTGAACGGCCGGGAACCATTGGCACTGCTGAAGATTGCCGGGTGGGTGCTCGCGTACTCGACGGTCTCGTAGCTGGCCAGCCCCCACAAGCCGCTCTCCGGATCGCGGTGCACTGGCGCGTCACTGCGCAGCGCCTCGTAGACCGGGAAGGGGTCGTAGGCGTAGAAGTCACCGTCGGCAAAGCGCGCCCGGCTGATCAGTTCGGCGTTGGAAGGTGTGCTCACAAGCGGCCTCTATTCGCGGTGCTGGACCCGGGTCCTTGACTCAACACGTAGTCATCGAGATTCGGTCGGCGGGTCCAGGTCCAGTAGTCGACGAGCGGCCAGGGGCTCAGCGAGTGGATCTTGCCATCCGGGTTCTTGAAGTGCGAGTGCTTAATCGACGGCTGCGCCCAGACGAGGGTGCTGAGCTCCTTCTGCACGCGCTGGTAGTACGCGTCGTGCACGTCCTGACGCGGCTCGATCGCGCGGACCTCACCGCTGAGCAGAACGTCCAAACAGCCGGTGATGTAACGCATCTGGCACTCGGAATGAAAGATCAGGCTTCCGCCGTGAGCGAGGTTGGTGCCCGGGCCGTACATGCAGAACAGGTTGGGAAAGCCCGGGATCGTGATGCCGAGATACGCCGACGGGCTCTCCCCCCACTCCTGACCGAGGTTCTTGCCGCGGCTGGTGATCTGCATGGGCCAGAGCGCGCGGTTGGCGTAGAAGCCGGTCGCGTACACGATGATGTCAGCGTCGTAGTGCTCGCCGTCGACAGTGACGATCCCGGTCTCGTCGATGTGGTCGATCTCGTCACGGATCAGGTCGACGTTGTCGCGCTTGAGCGCCGTGAGCCAGCTGCCGTTGTCCTGCAGCGTGCGCTTGCCGGTGGCCGGGTAGTCGGGGATCACCTTGGCCAGCAGCTCCGGATCGTCGCCCACCTGGCTCTCGATCCACTGGGTGAACATCTGGCGGGTCATGTCGTTGGTGGCGCTGATCGCGTGCTGCTGATCGGGCCAATTCGGGTCGACCCGCGAACCCTCGAGGCTGCGGCCGCTGGCCGGCCAGAAGATGAGGAAGCGAAACCAGCGGCCGTAGTACGGCAGGTGGCGTAGCGCCCAGCGGAAGCCGTCTCCGACCTTGGCGTGGTAGTTCGGATTCGGGAACATCCACTGCGCCGTGCGCTGGAAGACGGTCAGCTGAGCAACTTCCGGAGCGATCGTCGGCGCGATCTGGAATCCGCTCGCGCCGGCACCGATCATCGCGACCTTCTTGCCGCGGTGGTCGACGGAGTGGTCCCAGTCCGAGGAGTGAAACCACGGGCCTTTGAAGTCGTGCATCCCCTTGAGGTCAGGGGTGTGTGCGCGGTTCAGCTGGCCGACCGCCGAGATGATCGCCCGCGCCGGGAGCGTGGCCTCGTTGCCCTCGCCGTCACGCACCCGTACCTGCCAGAGCCCGGTCTCATCCGACCAGTCGGCGCCGATGACCTCGGTACCCCACCGGATGTCCGGCTCGATGCCGTGGCGGTTCATCACGTCGCGGAAGTAGGCAGCGAGCTCGGGCTGCTGGGCGAAGAACTCGGTCCAGTGGTCGCTGGGCTCGAACGAGTAGCAGTAGAAGTGGTTTCCGACGTCGACCCGCGCGCCGGGATAGCTGTTCTCCCACCACGTGCCGCCGGGGCCGGCGTTTTTCTCGACGATCGTGAACGGAATGCCTGCTTCGCGCAGCCGGATCCCGGCGAGCAGGCCGGACTCGCCGCAGCCGATGACGACGACCGGGAACTCGGCCCGCACATCTGCCGTCGCGCTCAGCTCGATCTTGCGGGAGTCGACGTCGTCGAGTTCGAGCTCTTCCAGCAGCAGCGGGAGGTAGTTCTCCGGGACTTCTTCACACACGAGCCAGCTCATCATCTCGTGAATCAGCTCGCGGCTCGGCGGGGGCGGCAGCGTGCATCCCCGATCGCGGTAGTCACGGATGACGTCAAGCGCGATCTTGCGAACCTCGGCCTTGTCCTCCTCGGACATGTAGCCCTGGTACTCGTTGAGGAAGATCCCCTGCGGCTTGAGCCGGCCGCGGATCAACTCCAGGTTGCCGGACATGTGGACCAGCGACAGCATCAGCGTCGGGATGCTCACGTCTTCCAGCGCGGCCGCTATGGTCGCGTCGTCGTCGGTGAACGGGACGCCGGCATGGGGACTGGTCATGACCACCTGATCTCTCGCGTGCGTTTGACGTGCATTTCAAGCGAGCCAGTAGACAGATTCCAAAGAGTGTCTACCGTGGCATCTTGTGGGCGAAGCCGTGATCGCGTCAAGCACGCGCGACCGACTCCTGGACGCGGCCGAGCGCTGCCTGCGCACCACCGGAATCCGGCGCACCACCGTCGGGCAGATCGCCGAGGATGCGGGCGTCTCGCGGGCCTGGCTGTACCGGCTCTTCCCCGACAAGATCTCGCTGATCGGTGCGGCGCTGCTGCGCGGAGACGAGGAATTCTGGTCCGAAGCGCGTGCCCAGGTCGAGGCCGCCGACGGGCTCGCCGGACAGGTGGCCGCGGCCGTCGCATTCAGCCATGCGCACCAGCCGCGGGCGCTCGTCCTGCGGTTGAAAGAGGACGAGCCCGAGGCGTTCGCCGCCGTGGTCGGCAGCGGGTTGCGGCAGATCCTGCCCGGCATGTCGAGCTTCTGGCACCCGTACCTGGAGGCGGCCCGCGTCCGCGGCGAGGTGCGCGCGGGCCTGGATATCGCCCGCGCCGCCGAGTGGATCCTGCGCATCGTCATCTCGCTCGTCACGACTCCCGGCGACGCTGTGGACATCGACGACCCGGCGCAAGTACGTGCATTCCTCACGGATTTCCTGGTGGCCGGGCTCGCCTGAGCGCAAGGCCACCCCACCCCCCGCCGCACACCCAAATTCGCGCCGATTAATCCCCTCTGCACGTTCCAGCGCGCCCACGCGATCAATCGGCGGGAAAGTGGGTGGAGGGGTCAGGCCGGAACGAGGCGGATCGGGGCGCCGTCGAGCCAGGCGGCGATGTCCTCCACGACGTCGCGGTAGAACGCGGCGTACGCGACCTTTGAGACGTAGCCGATGTGCGGGGTGAGCAACGTATTCGGAGCGGTCAGCAGCGGATGATCGGCGGGCAGCGGCTCGACGTCGTAGACGTCCAGCGCCGCGCCCGCGATGGTCCCGGCGTGCAGGGCGGCCACCAGTGCGGCCTCGTCGACGATCGGGCCGCGTGACGTGTTCACCAGATAGCCGCGCGGGCCGAGAGCGGCCAGCTCGGCAGCGCCGACGATCCCGGTGGTGCGCTCGCTGAGCTTGAGATGGATCGTCACGATGTCGCTGCGCTCGAAAAGCTCCTGCTTGCTGACGAGTTCCGCCCCGGACGCGGCGGCCTGCTCCGCCGTCATGTTCTGGCTCCAGGCGATCACGTTCATGTCGAACGCGTGGGCGTAGTGCGCGATGCGCGGCCCGGTCCGGCCGAGGCCGACGATGCCGAGCGTCGAGCCCATGAGCTCCGGGCCGATGCCGAGCTGCCACCGTCCGGCGCGCAACCCGGCGTCTTCGGCCGCGATCCCCCGCGTCACTCCGAGGATGAGCGCCCAGGCGAGTTCCGGAGTGGCAGCGCCGGCTCCCCCCGTACCCGAGACGACGATGCCGAGCCGCTGCGCCGCCGCGACGTCGATGACCGCATTGAACGGTCCGGTCGTGATGAGCAGCTTCAGGTTCGGCAGCTTCGCGAGCACCGACTCCGGGAAGGCCGTCCGCTCGCGCATCGCGACGATGACCTCGAACGGTTCGAGCCGCGCGACGAGCGCCCCCGCCTCACGGACGTGGTTGTCGAAGACCGTGATGTCCACCCGGTCATCAAGCGCCCAGTCGGCGCAGGACAGCGCGACGCCCTGGTAGTCATCGAGAATCGCGACGCGTGGTGTGGGCATGCCTCATGTTCTAACGGCGGGAAGCCGCCGTTCCCCATGGGGTACGTGCGACGCCGACCCTGCCCGCGCCCTTTGCCGGTGCGCGATTACTGGGTGATCGGCGCCAAAACCGAGATTTGCCGACGATCACTGGGTTTTGGACGGCGGTTCCGGGGTGGGCGTGCGCAACGGCCGGGGCAGGTAGGCCGCACCCGGGCCGCCGCCTGCCGCGATGTCTCCCGGATTGCTCAACCGGCAGCGCTGCAACGACAGGCAGCCGCAGCCGATACACGAATCCAACCCGTCGCGCAGCGAGACCAGCGCATCGATCTGCTCATCGAGCCGCGACCTCCAGGCCCGCGACATCTTGGTCCAGTCAGCTCGGTTCGGGGTGCGGCTCGCCGGAAGCTGGTCGAGCGCCTCGCGGACCTCCTCCAGGCCGAGACCGATATTGCGGGCAGCTCGGATGAAAGCCAGCCGGCGCAGCGCCGAACGCTCATAGCGCCGCTGCTGGCCGCCCGTGCGGGTGGCATGAATGAGCCCCGCATGCTCGTAGTAGCGCAAGGCCGACGCCGCAAAACCGCTGCGCTCGGCCACTTCACCAATCGTCAGCAGATCGTGGGTATCCATCGCTGACACCTCGCTCGAAACCGGTCAGGAAAGATCGCTTGACTTAAAGTTGACTTCAAGTAGAACCATATCCCCCACGCCGGCAGTCGGCGCTTGGAGGATGACATGAGCACAGCAATCATCACCGGGGGATCCCGGGGATTCGGGCACGCGTTGACCGCAGCCCTAGCACGCGATGGATGGACCGTGATCGCTACCGGACGCGACACCGAAGCCCTCGAAACGGCCGAACGTCTCGACCCCACACGGGTCGTCACGATTCGCGGTGACGTCCGCGATCCGGCACACCAGCGGGCGCTGATAGCAGCGGCAGAACACGCCGGTGGCCTGGATCTGCTGGTCCACAACGCCAGCACGCTCGGCCCGAGCCCGCTTCCCGCCGTCGCGAACCTCGCCGCGCAGGAGCTGACGCGGATCTTCGACGTCAACGTCATCGCGCCGCTCGCCCTGACCCGGATGGCACTGCCCTTGCTGCGCACCGCGCCGGAGCCGACCGTGGTAGCGCTGAGCTCCGATGCGGCGGTGGAGGCGTATGCGGGCTGGGGTGGCTACGGCTCCTCGAAGGCCGCGCTCGATCACTTGATGGCAGTCCTCGCGGCGGAAGAGCCGGAGCTTGCGGTGTACGCCTTCGACCCGGGCGACATGCGAACGGCTATGCACCAGAGGGCGTTCCCCGGTGAGGACATCAGCGACCGGCCCGAGCCACAGACGGTCGTACCGGTCATGCTCGATCTGTTACGCGAGCGGCCGGCCAGCGGGCGCTACCAGGCCGCCGACTGGGCAGCGCATGCCGGGGTTCCGGCATGAGCACGCTGACGGACCCGATCACGGCTCACCGCCCAAGGCCCGCGACCCGCTTCGTGCTCCCGGAGAACGCGGCGGCGACCGAACCGCCGGAGAGGCGAGGGCTCGCGCGCGATGAGGTACGCCTCATGGTCGTACGCGGCCGGCCCCGGGCCTGGTCACACAGACC
>DATAVO010000085.1:0-6414 GCA_036267695.1 Frankiaceae bacterium | reverse complement strand
CATCGCGGCCGGGTTCGAAGCCGCCCTCGTCGAGCGCGTCATCCGGCTCGTCGACCTCGCCGAGTACAAGCGCCGGCAGTACCCGCCCGGCCCGAAGGTGACCGGCAAGGCGTTCGGCCGCGATCGCCGCCTGCCCATCACCTCAGCCTGGCGCGAGCCCTCCGCATCAAGATCAACGCTGCCATGATCTTGTTCTGAACCTGATGATCATGGTTTTTCCATGATCATGGCAGCGTTGATCTTGCTAGGCGCGGGAGAGGCCTTCGGCGCGCGCGGCCTTGGCGACGGCGGCCGAGACGGCTGGCGCCACGCGTTCGTCGAACACACTCGGGATGACGCATTCGGGCGCCAGATCGTCGCCGACGACGGCAGCAAGCGCATCGGCGGCGGCCAGCTTCATGCCCTCGCTGATGCTCCGTGCCCGCGCCTCGAACGCGCCCCGGAAAACACCAGGGAAGGCCAGCACATTGTTGATCTGATTGGGAAAATCCGACCGGCCCGTCGCCACCACGGCGGCGTACTTCGCGGCGATCACCGGATCGACCTCGGGGTCGGGATTGGCCATCGCGAAAATGAGCGCGTTGGGCGCCATCGTGGCGATCGCTTCCTCGTGGATCTTCCCGGCAGAAAGGCCGAGGAAGACGTCCGCGCCCGCCAGCGCATCCTCGAGAGTGCCCGTGAACCCTGCCTTGTTGGACTGTGCGGCGAGCTCCGCCTTGGCGTCGGTGAGCCCGCTGCGCGAGGTGTGCAGCATGCCCTTGGAGTCGGCGACGCCGATATCGCCGATACCGGCGGCGAGCAGGATCTTGGCGACGGCGATACCAGCGGCACCGGCGCCGGAGACCACGACGCGAAGCTCACCGAGGCCGCGCCCGGTGAGCTTGGCGGCATTGCGCATCGCGGCCAGGACCACGATCGCCGTGCCGTGCTGATCGTCATGGAAGACGGGGATGTCGAGCGCATCCTGGAGCCTGCGCTCCAGCTCGAAGCAGCGCGGCGCGGAGATGTCTTCGAGGTTGATGCCGCCGAAGCTCGGGGCGAGCCGCACGACGGTCTCGAACAGCTCGTCGCTATCGGTGCAGTCGAGGCAGATCGGCACTGCGTCGACCCCGGCAAAATGCTTGAACAGCAGCGCTTTGCCCTCCATCACGGGCATCGCCGCAGCCGGGCCGATGTCGCCGAGCCCGAGCACCGCGGTGCCGTCGGTGACGACCGCGACCGTATTGGCCCGCCACGTGTAGACGTCAGCAAGCTCGGGGTCTCCGGCGATCGCCATGCACACCCGCGCAACCCCGGGCGTGTACGCGAGCGAGAGGTCATCGCGGTTGCGCAGCGGCGCGGTGATCCCGAGCTCGATCTTGCCGCCGCGGTGCATCGCGAAAGCAGGGTCGGTGTCGAGGATCGACGAAGCGACCTCTACGGGCACGTGGTGCTCGTGCTCGTGCAACTCATGATGCGACGCGAGGTGCGACGGATGGGGGCTGACGGTCTCGCCGGCAGAGCCCTGGCCGGCGCCGGCGCTGTGCGCGCTGGACCCGGCAGAACCTGAGGCGGTGTCAGATGCGGTGTCAGGAACTGAAGCGGTCATCGCCCGTAGTCTTTCACGGCCGGTGAGCAACCCGGCAGCGGCAAGATCGTCAGCCGACAAACCAGGCGAAAGGCCCTCATGATCCGTCCCGCCCGCGCCACGGACGTTCCGGTCATCTTGACGCTGATCCACGCACTCGCGACCTACGAGCGGGCTCCGGACGAGGTGCGGGCCACCGAGCAGCAGCTGAATGACGCCCTCTTCGGACCGGACGCAGTCGCGTCGTGCCTGCTGGCCGAGGGCGATCAGGCGATCGTGGGTTTCGCGCTCTGGTTCCGCACGTTCTCGACCTGGAACGGCACCGCGTCGATCTACCTCGAAGATCTTTTCGTCCTGCCGGAGGCACGTGGCGGCGGTCACGGCCGGGCCCTGCTCACCGCGCTCGCGGCGATCGCGGTCGAGCGCGGCTACGGCCGGGTCGAATGGTCGGTGCTGAACTGGAACGAACCGGCCCACGGTTTCTACCGACGCCTCGGCGCGGCGCCCCAAGATGAGTGGACCGTGTGGAGGCTTACCGGCGCCGGACTCGACGCGTTGGGCAGTCGTTAGACACTTTGGCGTCAAAGGGCTTGACGAAAGGCGCGCAGCGCCGACCTTCTCGGTAGATTGTCTGAAGCTCGAAACCACCCGCGTGCAGCAGCGCCGCGCGGGAACGCGTAGCGCACCAATTGCGTACGAGAGTTTCTAGAAGGAGCGAAGTGCCCGATTCGTCCGGCGATCGTGATGTGGTGCGGCTACGGCTGCCAGCCATCGGCGCCTACCTCTCCGTGCTGCGCACGGCGACCGCCGGCCTCGCGGCGCGCCTCGATTTCACGCTCGAGGAGATCGAGGACCTGCGTATTGCGGTCGACGAGGCCTGCGCACTCCTGCTTCCGTCCTCGGTCCCGGGTGCCGATCTCGACTGCGTCTTCGAGCTGGCCGCGGGTGAGCTGCGCATCACCGTCAGCGCGCTGACCCTGGACGGCGCCGAGCCGGCGCGTGACTCGTTCGCCTGGACAGTGCTGTCCGCGCTCGCGGGCGAGGTCGACAGCTCGGTGGACGCCGATTCGCGCGTCAGCATCACCCTCGTCAAGCATCGCGCTGCGGTAGTCAGCACATGACGGTCACCGGCGGCGCAATGTTTGATGAGCCTGTCGGTCCCTCCCACCAGGCCCCAGCCGAAGTGCCGAATCCGCAGCAAGCCGATGCCCAGCCCGCCAGCGAGGCACCCGCCGAGCCGGCGGCGACCTCCAGTGAGACGCCGGCCCCCACTCCCACCCGCTCGACCTCCGGCGACCGGGTACGGGCCCGCGGCCTGTTCGCCGAACTGGCGGCCTGCGAGCCCGACACCCCTGACCGCGGCCGCATCCGCGACCAGCTGGTCGAGATGCATCTGCCGCTCGTGGAGTACCTGGCGCGCCGCTTCCGCAATCGCGGCGAGCCTCTGGACGACCTCGTGCAGGTGGCGACGATCGGGCTGATCAAGTCCGTCGACCGCTTCGATCTCGAGCGCGGCGTCGAGTTCTCCACGTACGCCACCCCCACCATCGTCGGCGAGATCAAGCGTCACTTCCGTGACAAGGGCTGGGCGATCCGCGTCCCGCGCCGGCTGCAGGAGCTGAAGCTCTCGCTGACGAAGGCGACCAGCGAGCTCTCACAGCGTCTGGGCCGCTCCCCGACAGTTGCCGAGCTCGCCGGGCATCTCGGGATGAGCGAGGAAGAGGTGCTCGAAGGCCTGGAATCGGCCAACGCGTACTCGGCCGTCTCCCTCGATGCGCCCGACGGCGGCGACGACGACTCCCCCGCCGTCGCCGACACCCTCGGCGTCGAGGACGAGTCGCTCGAGGGCGTGGAGTACCGCGAGTCGCTGAAGCCGCTGCTCGATCAGCTTCCGCCGCGAGAGAAGCGGATCCTGCTGCTGCGCTTCTTCGGCAACATGACGCAGTCGCAGATTGCGGCCGACCTCGGCATCTCGCAGATGCACGTCTCGCGCCTGCTCGCCCGCACGCTCACCCAGCTGCGCGCGGGGTTGCTCGCCGACGAGTAGCCCGCCGGTTCAGGCCGGCTCGGTCTGACTCAGGCCGGCTCGTTCTCCGGCGTCTGAAGCTCAGTCGTCGGCCGGCACCAGGAGTCCGGCCAGGCCCATCAGCACGATCACGGCTATCGCGATGACGGCGAGCGGTACCCCGACGTACCAGCGTCCGCCCTGGATGGTGGTGATCGCGATCGGCACGCAGATGATCTCCAGCACGAGCAGCGGCGAGCGCACCCGATGGTTGCGCGCTCGCACCGACCGCGCGGTCGCGACGATCACCAGACCGACCACGACCGAGAGCGCGCCGAGCACTTCGGTCGACCCGCGATGGGCGGCGTTCGGGTCGATGGCCCGGACGATCAGGAAGACGCCGGCACCGATGAGGCCGATCCCCTGCAGCCCGACCAGAGCCGCAGCCGTCGTGGCATATCCGGTGCGGGTTCCCGGGTCGGCTCCGGTGTCATTTACGTGCGGCATGTCACCTGAGCTTAAGGCGCGCGCTCTCGATAGCATTCGTTCATGAGAGCGGTGCTTGTCGTCAATCCGAGAGCCACCGCGACGACGCTTCGCACGCGTGACGTGCTAGCCGCTGCACTCAGCTCTGACCTGCGCGTCGACTCCCATGAGACCAAGGGTCGGGGTCACGCGATCGAGCTCGCTACCCAAGCCGTCGAGACCGGCGCCGACCTGGTGGTGGCGCTCGGCGGCGATGGCACGGTCAACGAGGTCGTCAACGGGATCCTGAGTGAGGGCGTCCGTCCCGGGCTCCCCGATCTGGCAGTGGTCCCCGGCGGCAGCACGAACGTCTTCGCCCGGGCCCTCGGTATGCCGGCGAGCGCTGTCGAGGCGACGGGGCAGATCCTCGAAGCGTTGCGCGAGGGTCGCAGCCGCCGGATCGGCTTGGGCAAGGCGAATGACCGCTGGTTCACCTTCTGCGCCGGCCTCGGCATCGACGCCGCCGCGGTCGCCCGGGTCGAAGACAAGCGGGCGAAGGGCAAGCGCTCGACCCACAGCCTGTATGTGCGCAGCGCGGTCAACCGCTTCTACCTCGGAAGCTCGCGGCGCACGCCACCGATGCGGCTGCGCGCACCGAGCCTGCTCGACAGCCGCGACGTCTACCTCGCGCTGGTCTGCAACACCGATCCGTGGACGTTCTTCGGCGACCGCCCGGTGCGCCCCTGTCCTGACGCGAGCTTCGACCTCGGCCTCGACATCTTCGCGCTCTCCCGGATGTCAACCGCCTCGACATTGCGCTCAGCGGGCCGCTTCTTCGCCAAAGACCCGCACCCGCACTCGAAGAACGCCCTGTTGCTGCACGACCAGGCGGAGCTCGTGCTCGAGGCGACGGAAGGGCCGCTGCCGTTCCAGGTCGATGGCGACGCGCTGGGTGACCGCGAGAAGCTGGTGCTCACCTCGGTGCCCGCTGCGCTGCGCGTCATCAGCTGACGGCGCGCCCCGCCGTCAGCGCCGGGCGAGCAGGCCCACCGCTCCCGCGGGATCGTCACAGATCACCGCGTCGACCCCGAGATCGCGCAGCGGCCCGATCTCGCCGAGCGTCGTCACGGTCCACCCCACGAGAGTCAGTCCGGCGTCGTGCACGACCTGCGCCGAGCCTTCCCTGATCGTGCTCACGTGGGCGTGCAGCTCGGTGTATCCGCGCTCCACGACGTACGCGAGTCCCTCTGCCGTCGTGACGCCGGGGATGGTGAGCAGGCCCGTCGGCCAGCCCGCGGCGCGGGCGACATCCGCCGCCGCCGCGTCGAAGGAGGAGATCAGGATGTCGGCCGCGGCATCCAGGCGGCCGAGCGCGGCCACGAGCACCTGAGCCGCCAGCGCGTCACGGGTCCAGTCGGGCTCGCCGGGAAGGTTCTTCACCTCGACGACGAGACGGCCGCTGCCGGCCGCCTCGACGACCTCCGCGAGCATCGCGATCCCTACGGCCGCCAGCGCGGCGGTGCTCTGCTCGATGACCGGGCGACCGTCAGGGCCCGCCACCGGATCGTGCACGCACACCAGATCGCCGTCGGCACTGAGGCGGACGTCGATCTCCGAACCCAGCGCCCCGGCGGCGTGCGCGGCGCGCACAGCTGCGGGGGTGTTTTCCGGCCCGGGGATGCGCGACCCGCGGTGACCTAGCACGTGCATATCTATCAGCTTGGCCGAACGCGGCCGAACGCTGCAAGAACAGGACGTGACATGGATCACGCTTATGACGGGTCGTCAGAAACTCGCCTGCCAGGGGATTGCCAAGCGTCCGAAAGTAGTGAGAGGTTCGAGATCCACGCACTCCGCCCCAGATGGCTGACTCCCCAGTGGACGGAAACGCGCGGTTCGAGGCATACCGGCCTTCGCTCCTGCGATCGTCTCGCAGGCGTGGGGCGACGCGACGACGCGACGAGGAGTAGCCGGATGGACTGGCGCCACAGCGCGCTTTGCCAGGACGAGGACCCAGAGCTTTTCTTCCCCATCGGGGCGGTTGGGCCATCGCTTCGGCAAGTGAATGATGCAAAATCCATCTGCCGCCGATGTGCGGTCACGGATGACTGTTTGTCCTGGGCGCTCGACACCGGCCAGGATGCCGGGATCTGGGGCGGCAAGTCCGAGGAGGAGCGCCGGCTGATACGCCGGGAGAGCCTCGCTCGGTTACGAACCGCCTGAGCCCGGTAAGTGTTGGCAGCGTTCGGGAGGCAGACCTGAGCTCTGGCTCAGGTCAGCCCACCGTTCCCTGCACTTCCGGAATCGCCACCGCCGCCTCGGTGCCGCCCGCAGCGCCGGGACGGAGGGCAAGCGTCCCGCGCATCTCCCCGACCAC
>DATAVO010000084.1:0-17334 GCA_036267695.1 Frankiaceae bacterium | reverse complement strand
CAAGGTCAGCTGAAGTGCCCCCGATTTTTCCGGACATCTGTTCTGAGGCGACGATAGTCGTCTGAGAGGAGTTCGGGTGCCTGCACCACGACCTGCTTGGTTCCGCCGTCGTGCGGTGGAGTTGGCCCGTCAGGGTGACGTGCCAATCGCCCAGCTCGCCAAGATGTGGGATCGCGGAGTCTGGTCTGCGGCGAAGCTCGCCGCCGTGCGCGCGTCTGCATCGCCGGTCGCTAGAGCTCGCCGATCGCCGTCACCACGTTCTTCATCTGTTGACTAACCGCCCCGGTAGCGAAACAGCCCGCAGGCGCAGCGGGTGCGTCGCCAGTAGGCACGACTGACGCCCGGGCCGCCGCTGTTTCGTTTGATCCTGATGATGGATCTGCACCAGGCACTGTTCCGATGCCGGAAAGGCACCAGCACTTCTCGACCCTTTCTGCAGGATCCGCTCTATTTGCCCCGTTTTGTGCCCCCGGCAGGATTCGAACCTGCGCCACCGCCTCCGGAGGGCGGTGCTCTATCCCCTGAGCTACGGGGGCCTGAACTGCGAAGTCACCGTATCAGCGGCCAGGTGCCGCGGGTAAAGCAGCCGACAGGCTCTCGCGGCCGGAGGTGCTGCTCCAATAGGGTGACGGCGATGACTGGTCAGCCGGGGGAGCGGGAGCGAGACGGCGGCGAGGACTCCGACCTCGCCCCCGTGCGGGTGCTCGTGGTGGACGACGACGAGGTCATCCGGCAGCTGATCACGCTGAATCTCGAACTCGAGGGCTTCGAGGTCCACGAGGCGGTTGACGGCGCCGATGCCCTGCGCAAGGCAGCGGAGGTGCACCCGAGCGTGATCACCCTGGACATCATGATGCCCAACATGGACGGCTGGGACGCTGCCGCCAGGCTGCGCAGCGATCCGCTCACCGCACACGTCAAGGTCGTGCTGCTGTCGGCCCGGGCGCAGGAGGCCGACGTCCGGCGCGGCACCAGGCTCGGGGTCGACGCGTACCTGACCAAGCCCTTCGACCCTGACGATCTCGTCGAGGTGGTCCGCCGGCTCGCGGGGATCCCGGCATGATGCGGATCGCGAGCCGCACTGTGATTTTCGTTGCGGCCGCAGCCCTCGTCCTGACCGGCTGCAGCTCGTCAAAGAAGAAGGCGCCGTCGGGCGGTGCCTCCGGTGCCTCCGGTGGGTCCGGTTCGGGTATCGCCGGCGTCACCGTCGTGGATGGCCTTCCGCACACGCACTACCAGGGCGTCCATCTCACCTACACCCACTCACCCCCGCTCGGCGGCGACCATAGCCCAGCGCCTTTGAACTGCGCTGTCTATACGACGGCGGTCCCCAACGAGAACGCCGTGCACTCCCTCGAGCACGGCGGGGTCTGGCTCACCTATCAGCCCGGCGTCGATCCGGCGCCGCTGCTGAAGCTCGACGCGATCGACCCGAATTACGTGCTGATCTCGCCTTACCCTGGTCAATCGTCCAAGGTCATCGCGACCGCCTGGGGGCTGCAGCTCAAAGTCGATTCGACGACGGATCCGCGACTGAAAGGGTTCGTGGAGAAGTACCACGGCGGCGGGCAGGGCGGCGAAAAGGGCGCTCCTTGCCAGGGTGTCAACGTCGCGCAGGCGCAGCAGTTGTTCGCCCAGGGTCCACCCTCGGGGCAGGGGTCACCGCCGGTGCCCGCCGACAAGCCCGGCGGTAATTAGATCAACGTCGGCGCGCGCGTCGATACCCTCGAACCATGACTCCGGCCGAACTCTCCGTCGCGATCCACACGGTGGTGGCCGAAGCCGTAGCCGGCGGCGAGTTCGACGCCCCGATTCCCGAGTCGGTGCACGTCGAGCGGCCGCGCAGCAAGGCCCATGGTGATTACGCGAGCAACATCGCTCTTGTGCTCGCCAAGCAGGCGGGCCGTCCGCCGCGGCAGATCGCCGAGATCGTCGCCGCGCGGCTGACCGAGGTCGCCGGGATCGCGTCGGTCGAGGTCGCCGGGCCCGGCTTCCTGAACATCACACTCGACACCCTCGGCGGGGTCGTCACGACCATCCTGGCGGCGGGCTCGCGCTACGGAAACAACGACGAGACCGCCAAGCAGCGGATCAACCTCGAGTTCGTCAGCGCCAATCCCACCGGGCCGATCCACGTCGGCGGTACGCGCTGGGCTGCCGTGGGTGACGCGATCGCCCGGCTGCTGACCGCGAGCGGCGCCGAGGTCACCCGCGAGTACTACGTCAACGACGCCGGCGCGCAGATCAGCCGCTTCGCCGCCTCCCAGTTGGCCGCTGCGCGGGGAGAGCCGACCCCGGAGAACGGTTACGCGGGCGCGTATGTCGCCGAGGTCGCGGCGCGCGTGCTCTGGGCCAATCCTGGCCTGCCGAACGAGCCGCTCGAGACCGCGCTGGAGACCTTCGCGAGCGCCGGCGTGGAGTTCATGCTCGCCGACATCGGGCAGGCGCTCGACAGCTTCGGCGTGCACTTCGACGTCTGGTTCTCCGAGCGTTCGCTGGCCACCTCAGGCGCCGTCGAGCACGCTCTCGACCGGCTCAAGGCCGAGGGCCACACGTATGAGGCCGACGGCGCGCTCTGGCTGCGCACCACCGACTTCGGCGACGACAAGGACCGGGTGCTCGTCAAGTCCGACGGCGACACCTCCTACTTCACCTCCGACGCCGCCTACTACCTCGACAAGCGCGAGCGCGGCTACGACCGGTGCATCTACATCCTCGGCGCTGACCATCACGGCTACATCGGCCGGCTGCGGGCCATGGTCGGGTGCTTCGGCGACGATCCTCACCAGACGCTCGAGATCATGATCGGCCAGCTGGTCAACGTCCTGCGCGGCGGCGAGCCGGTCCGGATGAGCAAGCGGGCCGGCAATTTCATCAGCCTCGACGATCTCGTCGAACTGGTCGGGGTCGACGCGGCGCGCTACTCGCTGGCCCGCTCGTCGGTCGACTCGGCGCTCGACATCGACATCGATGTGCTGGCGAGCCGGACGAACGCCAATCCCGTCTATTACGTCCAGTACGCCCATGCCCGGCAGGCGAGCCTGCTCCGTGGTGCGGCCGAGCTCGGCATCGCGCTCGACCCCGACGCCGACGTGACGTTGCTCAGCCATGAGCGCGAGGGTGATCTGCTGCGGGCGCTGGGCGAGTTCCCGCGGATCGTCGCCGCGGCTGCCGCGGCACGGGCGCCGCATCGCGTCGCGCGCTACCTCGAGGAGCTGGCCGGCACCTACCACCGGTTCTACGACGGGTGCCGGGTGCTGCCTCAGGGCGATGAGGAGCCCGGGCCGCTGAACGCCGCCCGTCTGGTGCTCGTCGAAGCCACCCGGATCGTCATCGCCAACGGGCTCGGCCTGCTCGGCGTCAGCGCACCAGAGCGGATGTAGAGCGGTGTCCCCAGCGTCCCCAGCCCATCTCGACCCGGCCGTCTGGCCGCGCTCGGCCGTGCTCGATCCCGACGGCGTGCTGCGGCTTGGCGGGCTTCGGGTCGACGTCCTTGCCGCCGAATACGGCACCCCGTTGCTCGTTCTCGACGAGGCGGATTTCCGTTCCCGCTGCGCGGACTTCGGTACGGCTTTCGGATCAGGCGCCACCGTCTGCTATGCCGGAAAAGCCTTTCTCAGCAAGGCAATTGCGGGCTGGGTGCAAGAGGAGGGGCTGTCGCTCGACGTGTGCACGGGAGGCGAGCTCGCCGTTGCCGAAGCGGTGGCCTTCCCTGCCGAGCGGATCACCTTCCACGGCAACAACAAATCGGTCGCCGAGCTTCGGCGTGCGGTGGCGTACGGGGTGGGGAGGGTCGCGGTCGACTCCCACGAGGAGATCGAGCGGCTGGCGCTCGTCGCGGGCTTGGCCGGTGTCCGGCAACGGGTCTACATCCGGGTGACGCCAGGAGTCGAGGCCCACACCCACGAGTACGTCGCGACCGGCCAGGAGGATCAGAAGTTCGGCTTCTCGCTCTCCTCGGGCGCCGCTGAGGCCGCAGTCGCGCAGGTGCTCACCCACCCCGAGCTCGAGCTGGTCGGGCTGCACGCGCACATCGGTTCGCAGATCTTTGATACGGCCGGCTTCCGGCTCGCCGCGCAAAGGCTCGTCGGGATGCTCGGCGAGATCCGCGACACCCACGGCATCGAACTCCCCGAGCTCGACCTCGGCGGCGGCTTCGGTATCGCCTACACGAGTGAGGACGCGCCGCTCGACATCGCCGAGATGGCCGAGCGCATGAAGGCACTGGTCGAAAAGGCCTGTGCTGACGCCGGACTTCGCGTTCCCCATCTGGCCATCGAGCCCGGCCGGGCGATCGCCGGTCCCGGCACCGTCACGATCTACGAGGTGGGCACCGTCAAGGACTTGCCGGGCCTTCGCACGTACGTCAGCGTGGACGGCGGCATGAGCGACAACATCCGGCCGGCGCTGTACGGCGCGCACTACTCCGTGGCGCTGGCGTCGCGGCGCAGCGAAGCGGCCTCACACGTCGTGACGGTGGTCGGAAAGCATTGTGAGAGCGGCGATCTGGTCGCCCCCAACGTGGCGATGCCCGCTGACGTGCGGCCCGGCGATCTGCTAGCGGTCGCCTCGAGCGGTGCCTACCACCGTTCGATGGCCAGCAATTACAACCACGTGCCGCGGCCACCCGTGGTCGCCGTGCGCGACGGTGAATCCCGGGTGCTGATCCGCCGCGAGACCGAAGCCGATCTGCTCGGTCTGGACCTCGGATGAGCGAGCAGACAGGCAAACCGCTGCGGGTGGCCCTGCTCGGCTGCGGGGTGGTCGGCAGCGAGGTCGTGCGCCAGCTCGATCAGCGCAAGGTGGAGCTGGCCGCGCGCGTCGGCGCTCCCCTGGAGATCGCCGGCATCGCCGTGCGGCGCCCGCAGCGCACCCGCAATCTGCCTGTAGATCCAGCACTTTTCACTGCCGACGCTGCCGGACTCGTCACCCGCGACGATGTCGACATCGTCATCGAGGTCGTTGGCGGTATCGAGCCCGCGCGTAGCTGGATGCTCTCGGCGATGGAGCGCGGCAAGAGCGTCATCACGGCCAACAAGGCGCTTCTCGCCGCCGACGGCACGACCCTGTACGAGGCGGCCGGCGCGGCGGGGGTCGACCTTTACTACGAGGCGAGCGTCGCCGGCGCGATTCCCTTGCTGCGGCCGCTGCGCGAGAGCCTCGTCGGCGACAGCGTCGTGCGCGTCCTCGGCATCGTGAACGGCACGACCAACTACATCCTCACCCGGATGGAAGAGACCGGAGCGAGCTTTTCCGAGGCGCTCGAAGAAGCGACCGCTCTCGGTTACGCGGAGGCCGATCCGACCGCTGACATCGACGGTTTCGACGCGGCGAGCAAGGCGGCGATCATCGCCTCTCTCGCGTTCCACACCCGGGTGCGCTCTTCGGACGTCTATCGCGAGGGCATCGGCGCCGTCACCACGTCGGACATGGCGAGCGCGAAGGCGATGGGCGCCACGGTGAAGTTGCTCGCCATCGCCGAGCGAGCGCCGACCGAGAGCGGCATCAGCGTTCGCGTACATCCGGCGATGATCCCGCTCACGCATCCCCTGGCGAGCGTGCGCGAGGCCTACAACGCCGTGTTCGTCGAGGCCGAAGCTGCCGGTTCGATGATGTTCTACGGCCGGGGCGCCGGCGGTACGCCGACGGCCTCTGCGGTGCTCGGTGATCTGGTCACCGTCGCGCGCAACCGGCTCGGCGGCAGGCGCGGTCCGCGTGAGTCCGCCTACGCCAACCTGGCCGCCCTCCCGATGGGACGAACGGTCACCCGCTATCACGTCTCGCTCGACGTGGCCGACAAAGCAGGTGTGCTTGCTGTCGTGGCCAATGCCTTCGCATCCCAGGATGTGAGCATCTCCAGTGTGCGCCAGGAAGGACGCGGCGACGATGCCTCGCTCGTGCTCGTCACCCACACGGCCACCGATGCCGCCCTCGCGGCCACCGTCGATCAATTGCGCGAGCTTGACGTCGTCCGCGCCGTAGCCAGCGTCATGAGAGTGGAGGGCGAGACATGACCGTCACCGCCGCACACACCACCCGACCCGCTGCTCCCAGCGGACCCACGGCGGGACCGCTCACCGGGTCGCGGGCCTGGCGAGGCGTCATCGAGGAGTACCGCGATCGCCTGCCGGTCAGCGCGTCGACCCCGGTGATCACGCTGCGCGAAGGCGGCACCCCGCTCGTGCATGCCGGGCACCTGTCCGAGCGCACCGGCTGCGAGGTGCACCTGAAGGTCGAAGGCGCCAACCCCACCGGTTCGTTCAAGGACCGCGGGATGACGATGGCCATCAGCAAGGCCGTCGAGGCGGGCAGCCAGGCCGTCATATGCGCAAGTACCGGTAACACCTCAGCCTCGGCTGCCGCGTATGCCGCGCGGGCCGGACTCACCTGCGCCGTGCTCGTCCCCACCGGGAAGATCGCTCTCGGCAAGCTCGCCCAGGCGCTCGTGCACGGCGCGAAGTTGCTGGAAGTCGAGGGCAATTTCGACGACTGCCTGACGCTGGCGCGTGACCTTTCCGAGCACTACCCGGTGACGCTTGTGAACAGCGTGAACCCCGATCGCATCGAGGGCCAGAAGACGGCGGCGTTCGAGGTCTGCGACGCTCTGGGCGGCGCACCTGACGTGCACTGCCTGCCGGTCGGCAACGCCGGCAACATCACCGCCTACTGGCGCGGCTACAGCGAACTCGCCGCCGAGCAGACCCCGATGGGGCCGCGCCCGCGCATGCTCGGCTTCCAGGCAGCGGGCGCCGCGCCGATCGTCAACGGTGCGCCGGTGGCGGCCCCGTCGACCATCGCGACCGCCATCCGCATCGGCAACCCGGCGTCATGGCAGCAGGCGATCGACGCGCGCGACGAATCCGGCGGCACCATCGCGGCCGTCAGCGACCGCGAGATCCTCGCCGCCTACCGGCTGCTCGCCGCCCGCGAAGGCGTCTTCGTCGAACCGTCCAGCGCGGCGAGCGTCGCGGGCTTCCTCAACGCCCATCGCGACGGATTGGTCGCGCCCGGCGAGCGGGTGGTCTGCACGGTGACGGGACACGGGTTAAAAGACCCTGACTGGGCGATCAGCGGTGCCGCCAAGCCCACGAAGGTCCCGCCGGACGCGCAGGTCGCCGCCGCCAAGCTGGGTCTGGCCTAGCCCGTGGCGCCAGCTCTTCTGGCGCCCGCGCAGGTCCGGGTGCAGGTTCCGGCGACGAGTGCAAATCTTGGTCCCGGCTTTGACGCACTCGGTCTCGCCCTTGGCATGTACGACGAGCTGGTCCTGCGGATCAGCAGCGAGCCCGGCTTGCGCATCGAGGCGTACGGCGACGCCCCGACCGACGAGACCAATCTCGTCGTCCAGGGCGCCCGCGCAGCCTTTGATGCTGCCGGCGGACAACCCGTGGGCCTGGAGCTCGCCTACACCGGGCGGATCCCGCACTCGCGAGGGCTCGGGTCATCGGCCGCCGCGATCTGTTCGGGAGTGACGGGTGCGCTCGCCCTTGCGGGGGTGCGTGACCGGGCGCTGGCCCTGCGCATCGCCAATGCGATCGAAGGGCATCCCGACAACGTGGCCGCTGCGCTCTACGGCGGCCTGACCATCGCGTGGATCGACGGTGACGGCCAGGCAGCGGCCGTCCGCCTCGAACCCACGCCTGGTCTGGTGCCGGTGGCCTTTATCCCGGAGCGGCGCACCTCGACGTCCCAATCCCGCGGGACCCTGCCGGCCTCGGTGACTCACGCCGACGCCGCCCGAAACGCCGGCCGGGCCGCACTTCTCGTGGCCGCCCTGACCACCTCGCCCCGCCAGCTGATGGCGGCGACGGAGGATCGTCTTCACCAGCCCTACCGGCTGCCGGCGCTCGCCGAAGGGGCAGCACTCATCGCGCGGCTTCGCGCCGCCGGGGTGCCGGCCGTGCTATCCGGTTCCGGTCCGACCGTCCTGGCCCTCTGTCGCGATAGCGCAGAGTCGGCCGTTGCTCACGGATTGAGCACGGGAGGATTCGAACCGTGCGAGCTGAGCATTGACCTGGAAGGAACTACGTGCGCTGCGGCAGAAGGTTAGGCGCGCCGGGATAGGCAGGGAATATCGAGGCTCTTCCACAATGTTGGTGCAAGTGTCGTGGTAGGCGGTATGCTGGGCATCAGCAACCGGCTCCGGCCGAGTTTGCTTCTCCCATCTGATTCATCCGGAGCGGGATTCTTCCGATCTACGCCAGGGAGCACCCCCCAGGTTTCGCTCGTCGTTCGGCGCGGCTTTGAGACCACAAGCCGCCGCCAGGTGCGCGATCTCTTCGGCTGCTGGCCTGTCCAGTGCGAACCCCTTCTTCACAGCTGTACCGCTCCGTCACAGTGACCGGCTGAGGTCGGTCTGAAAGGTAGTCACCTTGAGCGAACCCACCGAACTGCTCGCCGGGGCCGCTCCCGAGCCGGAAGCCGCCGCAGGCACACCCTCTTCACGAGGCCGCCGCCGCGCCACCGGTCTTGCCGGGATGCTGCTGCCCGAGTTGCAGTCGCTGGCCGCCTCACTGCACATCCCCGGCACCGCTCGTATGCGCAAGGGCGAGCTGATCGCCGCCATCCAGCTGGCCCAGGGGGCCGGCGGATCGAGCGCTCCGAAGTCAGCTTCCGCCTCTGAGGCCTCAGCCGAGCCGACCCTCGAGCCGCAGCCGCAGCCGCAGGCCAATGGCGCTGCCGCTCGCCGCGAATCTCAGCGGAGCAGCCGCGAGGCGGCGATCGAAAGCAACGGCCATGGCGCCGCTGCCGCTTCTGACGTCGCCGCCGAGCCAGCCGCGGGCGAGTCCGAGAGCGGTACGCCGACCGGCACTGAGGTTTCCCGCCGCCGGCGCCGCGGAAGCAGCCGCCCTACCGGTAGCCCGCAGGATTCGGGCAGCGAGTCCGACTCCGATGAGCAGGCACCCGCCAGCAGCAATGGCTCCGTCCCGGTCGAGGGCGCCGTCGCCGCCGCCTCTGACACCCGCACTGATTCGCGTCAGGAGCGTCAGGGCGGTGGCCAAGACCGTCAGGACCGTCAGCAGGGCGAGCGCGGTCAGCAGGGCGGCCAGCGCGACCGTAATCAGCAGGGTCAGCGCGAGCGCAACCAGCAGCAGGGCGAGCGCCAGCCGGGCGAGCGCAACCAGCAGCAGGGCGAGCGCCAGCAGGGCGAGCGCAACCCGAACCAGAATCAGGGCGGCCAGAACCAGGGCGGCCAGAACAACGATTACGACGAGTACGGCGGCAGCCGCCGGCGCGGTCGTTTCCGTGAGCGCCGTCCGCGCAATGGGCGCCCCGCCGGTCAGGGCGGTTACAACGAGGCGGAGCCGATCATCCGTGACGACGACGTCCTGGTGCCGATCGCGGGAATCCTCGACATCCTCGACAGTTACGCATTCGTACGCACCTCGGGTTACCTGACCGGTCCCAACGACGTGTACGTCAGTCTCGCTCAGGTCCGCCGCTACGGCCTTCGCCGCGGTGACGCCATCACCGGCGCCGTGCGCCAGCCCCAGGAGGGCGAGAAGAAGGACAAGTACAACGCGATGGTGCGCCTCGACACCATCAACGGGCTGGACCCGGAGGAGGCGCGCAAGCGTCCCGAGTTCACCAAGCTCACCCCGCTCTACCCCAATGAGCGGCTGCGCCTGGAGACCGAGCCCAATGTGCTCACCACCCGCGTCATCGATCTGGTCATGCCGCTCGGCAAGGGCCAGCGCGCGTTGATCGTCAGCCCGCCGAAGGCCGGTAAGACGATGGTGCTGCAGGCGATCGCCAATGCGATCACCACCAACAATCCCGAGTGCCACCTGATGGTCGTCCTGGTCGACGAGCGGCCTGAAGAGGTCACCGACATGCAGCGGTCGGTGAAGGGCGAGGTCATCGCCAGCACCTTCGACCGGCCGCCGACAGACCACACGAGCGTCGCGGAGCTGTCCATCGAACGGGCGAAGCGGCTCGTCGAGATGGGTCATGACGTCGTCGTCCTGCTCGACTCGATCACCCGCCTGGGCCGCGCCTACAACCTGGCCGCACCCACCTCGGGCCGGATCCTGTCCGGTGGTGTCGACTCCACAGCGCTCTACCCGCCGAAGCGTTTCCTCGGTGCGGCTCGCAATATCGAGCACGGCGGCTCCCTGACCATCCTTGCCACCGCGCTCGTCGAGACGGGCAGCACGATGGACACGGTCATCTTCGAGGAGTTCAAGGGCACCGGTAACGCCGAGTTGAAGCTCGACCGGCGGATCGCTGACAAGCGGATCTTCCCGGCGGTCGATGTCGATGCGTCCGGTACGCGAAAGGAAGAGCTGCTGCTGAGCCCGGAAGAGCTCGGGATCACCTACAAGCTGCGCCGGGTGCTGCACGCGCTCGATTCGCAGCAGGGTATCGAGCTCCTGCTCGACCGCCTCAAGCAGACGCGGACGAACTACGAGTTCCTGATGCAGATCGCGAAGACCACCCCCGGAGAATGACCCGCTGATTCCCAGCTCAGGCGGGCCATCGGGCGCGCGGCATAGGCAGGCGCCCGAAAACGTTAGGCTGGCTGGACGGTTCCGGTTCACCTCGCAGCAGCGGGGACCCGGCGGCCGACGAGAGAGGAACCCATGAAGGCTGACATCCACCCGAATTACGTGGAGACCACCGTGGTCTGCTCGTGCGGGTCCACATTCACCACGCGTAGCACCGCGGCCAACGGAAACATCCACGCTGACGTGTGCTCGCAGTGCCATCCCTTCTACACCGGCAAGCAGAAGATTCTTGACGTCGGCGGCCGGGTCGAGAAGTTCGAGCGCCGCTTCGGCAAGCGCCAGGCCGGGCAGAGCGCCGGCGGCAAGTAGTTTTTGATCTTGGCGCCTTTCTCCCTTTGGAGGAAGGCGCCAATTTCATTGTTGTCGCCTTTTCCGTGGCTGGGTGTAAGGAGGGCTCGTGGCACAGCTTGCTGACCAGAGTTCCGGCTCGCCCGCTCTTGCCGCGATGCTGGCCGAGCACGCCGAGATCGAGCGCGAGTTGGCCGACCCGGCCGTACACGCCGATCAGGCCCGGGCTCGAGTGCTCGGGCGGCGTTACGCCGAGCTGAACCAGATCGCCGACGTTGCCCGCGATCTCGCTGCTACGCGTGACGATTGGGGCGCGGCGCAGGAGCTTGCCGCCGATGACGCCGGCTTCGCGACCGAGGCCGAGGCGCTGGCGGTGCGCGAGCGCGAGCTCGCCGAGCGGCTCCAGGAGCTGCTGCTCCCGCGCGACCCCGACGAGTCGAAGGACGCGATCCTTGAGATCAAGGCAGGCGAGGGCGGCGAGGAGTCGGCCCTTTTCGCCGGCGATCTCCTGCGCATGTACCTGCGCTTCGCCGAGCGTTCGGGCTGGAAGGCGGAGATCCTCGACGCGACCGAGAGCGATCTCGGCGGCTACAAGGATGTCAGCCTGGCGCTACGGGCCAAGGCGTCCAGCCCTACCGGCGTGTACGGGAGGCTGAAGTACGAGGGCGGCGTGCATCGCGTCCAGCGCGTGCCCGTGACCGAATCGCAGGGCCGGCTGCACACGAGTGCGGTGGGCGTGCTCGTCCTTCCCGAGGCCGAAGATGTCGACGTCGAGGTCGACCCGAACGACCTGCGCATCGACGTGTTCCGCTCCTCCGGTCCGGGTGGCCAGAGCGTCAACACCACTGACTCCGCGGTGCGGATCACCCACCTCCCCACCGGCACCGTCGTCTCGTGCCAGAACGAGAAGAGCCAGCTGCAGAACAAGGAGTCGGCGCTGCGCATCCTGCGCGCCCGGCTGCTGGCTCAAGCCCGCGAAGTGGCCGCCGCTGCAGCGGGTGCGAGTCGCGCCGCCCAGGTCCGCACCGTCGACCGCAGCGAGCGCGTCCGCACCTACAACTTCAAGGAAAACCGGATCTCTGACCACCGCGTCGGCTACACCGCCTACAACCTCGACCGGGTGCTCGACGGCGAGCTCGAGCCGGTGCTCGACATCCTGCACCGCGCCGACATGGAACGGCTGCTCGCCGAGATGGCGGAGCCGGCCGCGCGGTGAGCCGCACGCTGATCAGCGAAGCGGCCGACCAGCTGGCGGCAGCCGGGGTGGCCAGCCCGCGCCATGACGCCGAGGCGCTGGCCGCCTATGTCCTCGGGGTGCCCCGCGGCCGGCTCGCGCTCGTCGACCCGGCGGTCTTCGAATCTGCTCGGGCGACCTACGCGGCGGCTGTTGCTCGCCGGGCCGCCCGCGAGCCGCTGCAACATGTGGTGGGCTCGGCCCCGTTTCGCCGGCTCGAGCTCGCCGTCGGTCCGGGGGTTCTCATCCCGCGGCCTGAAAGCGAGCTGCTCGTCGATGCCGTCGTCGCGTGGTTGCGCGCGGAGGATCTGCCAGCGGCTCGCGTCGTCGATCTCGGGACCGGTACGGCCGCGCTGGCCCTCGCGATCGCGGATGAGACCGCCGCCGCGGTGTGGGCGGTCGAACGCGACCCGGCCGCTCTCGCCTGGGCCTCCCGCAACGTCGAAGTGACGGGCCCGGCGGTCGAGTTGGTTGCCGGTGATATGGCGGACGCCCTGCCCGAGCTGGACGGCACGGTCGATGTCGTCGTCTCCAACCCGCCTTACCTTTCGCTGGATCTGCTTCCCGTGCTCGAGCCCGAGGTCCGCGATCATGACCCCGCCGGCGCGCTGTTCGCCGGGACCGATCCACTCGCCGCGATCCGTACCGTGGAGTCCTCGGCCCGGCGGCTGCTGCGTCCTGGCGGCCTCGTTGTGGTCGAGCATGCCGATGATCAAGGCGAGAGCGCTCCCGCCTGCTTCGCCGGCTGGCACGACGTTCGCGACCATCTCGACCTGGCCCGACGGCCCCGATACCTGACGGCGGTGCATCCGTGAGCGTCTCCGAATCAGCGGGATCCCTGGGCTCCATGGATCCCGCCGGCGAGCTGATCTACGACTGCTCCGACCCTGCGCGGCGCGCTGCCGGCCTGACGTCGGCCGAGCGTGCCATCGCCTCCGGCGAGTTGGTCGTGCTGCCGACGGACACGGTCTACGGCATTGCCGCTGACGCGTTCTCTCCGAACGCCGTCGCCCGGTTGCTGGCCGCCAAGCGGCGTGGTCGCGACATGCCCGTCCCGGTGCTGATCGGCTCCTGGTCGACCCTCGACGGCCTGGTCGATCACGTCTCGCCGGCAGCCGACGCGCTGCGCAAGGCGTTCTGGCCCGGCGGCCTGACGCTCGTGGTACGTCACGCGCTGGCTCTCGCCTGGGATCTCGGCGACGCCGACGGCACGGTCGCCGTCCGGATGCCTCTGCACCCGGTGGCCATCGAGCTGCTCCAGCGCACCGGGCCCCTGGCCGTGTCCAGCGCCAACGTCTCCGGCCGGGCTCCCGCCGCCGATGCGCGCGATGCGTTGACGCAGCTCGGCGATGACGTTGCTGTCTATCTGGACGGCGGGCTCTCGCCGGACCCGCTCCCGTCGACCATCGTCGACTGCACCGTCGAGCCGCCGCGCCTTTTGCGAGCCGGCGCGGTGTCGCTCACCGATCTTCGTGCTGAGGTCGCGGATATCCAGTCCTAGCCCGGGCCGACCGTACGATGGTGCCGCCCACCCGCTCGGCGAGGAGGTCCCCGTGTCCGATTCTGATGAGGCTGCCAAGGCAGCCGTCACGGCACGCGGACCGGCACCTTTCTGGGGTCCTGATTTCGCGGCGCTGGCCGATTCCGACCCGCAGATTGCCGAGATCCTGCTCGATGAGGTCGACCGCGCCCGCGGTGGTCTGCAGCTGATCGCGAGCGAGAATTTCACGTCGCCGTCGGTGCTTGCGGCGCTCGGATCGACCCTGTCGAACAAGTACGCGGAGGGCTATCCGGGTCGCCGCTACTACGGCGGGTGCGCGGTGGTCGACCGGGCGGAGGAGCTCGGAATCGCGCGGGCCAAGGACCTTTTCGGCGCCCAGCACGCCAACCTGCAGCCGCACAGCGGCGCGAGCGCCAACCTCGCCGCGTACGCCGCTCTGCTCACCCCCGGCGACACCGTGCTGGCGATGTCCTTGCCGCACGGGGGTCACCTGACGCACGGCAGCAAGGTCAACTTCAGCGGCGCCTGGTTCAACATCGTCGCGTACGGCGTCCGCGAGGACACCGAGGTCATCGACTACGACCAGGTGCGTGCGCTCGCCAAAGAGTTCCACCCGAAAATGATCATCTGCGGCGCTACGGCGTACCCGCGGCTGATCGACTTCGCCGCCTTCCGCTCCATTGCCGACGAGGTCGGCGCCTGGCTGATGGTCGATGCCGCGCACTTCATCGGGCTCGTCGCCGGCAAGGCCATCCCGAGCCCGGTGCCTTACGCCGATGTCGTCACGTTCACCACGCACAAGGTGCTTCGCGGGCCACGCGGCGGGATGATCCTTTCCACCGAGGAGCTGGCCAAGAAGATCGACAAGGCTGTCTTCCCGTTCAGTCAGGGCGGCCCGCTCATGCATGCGGTCGCGGCGAAGGCGGTCGCGCTGGCGGAAGCGTCCACTCCCGCCTATCAGGACTACGCGCGCAAGGTCATCGTGAACGCGCAGGCGCTGGCTGACGGGCTGGCCGCCGAGGGCCTGCGCCCGGTCGCGGGCGGGACCGATACCCATCTCGCCCTGCTGGATTTGCGTGACCTCGGCGTCAGCGGTACTGAGGCCGAAACCCGGGCTGACGCCGCGCGCATCACCTTGAACAAGAACGCGATCCCCTACGACCCGCAGCCGCCGGCCATCGCGTCCGGCATCCGGGTCGGTACGCCGTCGATCACTACGCAGGGCATGGGCGAGGGCGAGATGAAGGAGGTCGCGAGCCTCATCGGGCGCGCCGTCCGCGATCCGCAAGCGACCGCGGAGGTCGCCGCCGCGGTGAGCAACCTCGTGGCGCGCTTCCCGATCTACCCGGGCTGAGCCCGCTGCGCGTCACACTGGGCTAGGCAGGGTTTGGGCGGGTACACGCGGCTGGCGAGCGCCGCGGGAGACGAGGCAGGGTGCGCGAGTACATCCTGGTCTTCCTGGTCTCGGCGACGGTCACCTTCCTCGTCACCCCGCTGACCCGCCGCCTCGCTGTGCGCACCGGGGCGATGGCGTCACCGCGCGACCGTGACGTCCACGTCATCCCGACCCCGCGCCTCGGCGGTCTCGCGATGTACGCGGGACTGGCCGCGGGGTTGCTCGTCGCCGGCCAGCTTCCGTTCCTGTCCTCCGTCTCGAGGGCGTACGGCGAACCTCGCGCGGTACTGATCGCCGGCGCGATCATCTGCCTGCTCGGCGCCATCGACGACAAGTGGCCTATTGACGCGGTCACCAAGCTGGCCGGTCAGGTAGCTGCGGCCAGCGTTATGGTGCTGCTCGGCATCCAGCTCTCGTTCGCCATCCTGCCCAACGGCAATACCGCCAGCCTGGGCTCGGAGACCGCGGTACCGCTCACTGTCCTGCTGACGGTCGTGCTGGTGAACGCGATGAACTTCGTCGACGGGCTCGACGGCCTGGCGGCAGGCGTGGCCGCGATCGCGGCCGGCGCCGAGTTCTTGTACAGCTACCACATCTCGGTCACCAACGGCCTGTACCGCGCGACGCCGGCCACGTTGCTCGCGGTCGCCACCGCGGGCGTCTGCGTCGGGTTCCTGCCGCACAACTTCAGTCCGGCCCGCCAGTTCATGGGCGATTCGGGGTCGATGTTGATCGGGTTGCTGCTGGCGGCCACCGTGACCTCAGTAACCGGCGAGGTGTCCTACGGCGGCATCGCGGGGGCCGATCGGCTGCCGTCGCTGATCCCGCTGTTTGTCCCGCTGCTCGTGCTGGCGGTGCCATTCGTCGATCTGTTGCTGGCTGTCGTGCGCCGAACGCGCGCCCGGCGATCCCCGTTCAGCCCGGACAAGATGCATCTGCATCACCGCCTGTTGGAGATCGGCCACTCCCATGTACGTGCGGTGCTGCTGCTTTGGTTCTGGGCGGCGCTGCTCGGGTTCGGCGGGGTGCTCGCCCAGTTCTCGAGTGCGCCGCTGACCATCGTGCTGATCGTGACCGGACTGGCGGGCCTCTCGCTCGTCGTGGTGCGAATGCCCGGAAGAGCGGGGCGGTGACCCGCGGTCAATCACCGGAATCTGGCCCCGAACGGCACTCGGAAACGGCATCATCAGACTCGCCGTCGGGCGGTCACGGCGCGCTCGGACTGGTGACCATCGGTACTGTGAACGCAACGTGTTGGCTAGCCGGTATTTTCGTTGGCTGGTTGTGTGATCGCCACTTCGGAACGCTGCCCGTCTTCATCCTCGTGGGTCTCGTCATTGGTAGTGTTACGGGGGCGTTATCCACGTACAAGGAAGTGCGAAGGTATCTGAGCTCGTGAACGTCGAAGATCCGCCGCAGGCACCGGTTCTGTCCGGCGCGCCCGCGTCCCCGGACCAGGAGCCCAACCCCGAGGGGGTGGCTCAGGCTGCGGCGTTCGGATACGCGGAGATCGCGGCTCAGTCCAAGCGCATCGTGTGGCCGTGCTGCATTCTTGGCGGCCTCGTCCTCGTCGGGCTCGCCTTGCTCAAGCAGCCCTTCGCCGGGCTCGGTGTCTGCATCGGGCTCGCGCTCGGCATGGTGAATGCCCGGCTGCTGCAGCTGTCGGTGCTCCGGCGCTTCCAGTCCGCCAGCGGGCAGGCCGTCAAGGGCGGCGCCTTCCTGGCCAGCGGCTTGGTCCGGCTCGGTGGCATCACCTGCGTCGCGGTCGTTCTTGCATTGATCGAGCGCCCGCTGGGCATCGGGGTCGTCGTCGGCCTTGCGGTGTATCAGATCCTGCTTCTTGGCGCATCAGCAGTCGTGATGTACCGGCAGGTGCGTGCGTGACAGGCAGGACCCTGATGGCCGTCAACATTGAGGTCGGCGACCACATCACGCGCAAGTTCCTCGGCATCAAGTTCAACATCGACACCATCACCAGTACGGCGCTTGCGCTCGTGGTGATCATTTTCCTCGGCCTGTGGATGCGCCGCAGCGCCACCCACCTGGTGCCGGGCAAGCTTCAGCTGTTCTTCGAGACCATCGTGCTGCAGGTCGAGGAGCAGGTTGGGGGTGACCTTCGCCGCCGCGCCCCTAACGTCGTGCCGCTGGCCGTCACCATCTTCATCTTCATCCTCACGGCCAACTGGATCTCGGTGATCCCCTCGGGTCATAAACCCGAGTATCTGCCGCCACCGACGTCTGACATCAACCTGCCGCTGGCGCTGGGCCTGGTTGTGGTGATCTGGGCCATCGGCGCCGGAATCAAGCGGCGCGGGCTGCGCAATTACCTCGGCCACCTTAAAGAGCCCTACGTCGCGCTGCTGCCGATCAACATCCTCGAAGAGATCATCAAGCCGATTACGCTCGCGCT
>DATAVO010000083.1:0-14780 GCA_036267695.1 Frankiaceae bacterium | reverse complement strand
TGGTGCACCGGATCGGCGAACCAGCCGGCGATCACGGCGGCCGTCTTCGGCCCGATGCCTTCGACCTCCTGGATGCGCTCGACGTCTGCGACCTCGAGCGCATCGAGGGTGCGGAACTCGCGAGCAAGGGTCTGCGCGGTCGGCGCACCCACAACACGGATCGAGAGCCCGACGAGCAGCCTCCAGAGGGGCTGGGCCTTCGCGTGCTCCAGCCCTTTCATGATCTGCTCGATCTTCTTGGCGCCGAATCCGGGCAGCCCCTCGAACGACTCGGGGGTCAGCCTCATGATGTCGCCGACATCCTGGACGATGTCGTTGCCCGACAGCAGCCGCGCCGTCTCGAACCCGAGCCCGTCGATGTCGAGCGCGCTGCGCCCGGCGAAGTGGAAGATCGACCAGACCCGCTGGGCCGGGCAGCCCACGTGGTTGGGGCAGCGCAGATCCACCTGATCGCCCTCGCGCACCAGCTCGGTATTGCACGCCGGGCAATGCGTCGGCATGACGAACGCGCGCTCGCTCCCATCGCGCAGCGCCACGACAGGTCCGACGACTTCCGGGATGACATCTCCCGCGCGGCGCACCACGACCGTGTCACCGATCATGACGCCGCGGCGCACCACCTCGTACTCGTTGTGCAGGGTCGCCTGCCCGACCGTCACGCCGCCGACCCGCACCGGCTCCAGCACCGCAAACGGGGTAGCCCGGCCGGTCCGGCCGATGCTCACGACGATGTTGTTCAGCTTGGTGTTGACCTCCTCCGGCGGATACTTGTAGGCGATCGCCCACCGCGGCGATTTCGACGTGGACCCGAGCCGGCGCTGCAACCCGAAGTCATCGACCTTGACGACGACCCCGTCGATCTCGTGCGGCGCATCGTGGCGGTGCTCGCCCCACCGCTCGACGAACGCCTGCACCTCCTCCAGCGAGGCGACGACCGCGGTATAGGCGCTGACCGGCAGGCCGAGGAGGCCGAGCTGCGCGTACGCCTCGGACTGGGTGCCCGGCTCGAAGCCGCGAGAGGCGCCGACACCGTGCAGGGTGAGCGCCAGCGGACGTGAGGCCGTCACGCGGGGATCCTTCTGCCGCAGCGAACCCGCCGCCGCATTGCGGGGATTGGCGAACGGCGCCTTCTCCGCCTCGATGAGCCCGGCATTGAGCTGCTCGAACGCCGCTACCGGCAAGAAGACCTCACCGCGCACCTCGAGCAGCTCGGGGATCGGCACGCCCGCCTCGGCCGACAGCTGGGTGGGCACCGTCTTCAACGTGCGCAGATTGTTGGTGATGTCTTCGCCGGTACGCCCATCGCCCCGGGTGGCCGCCCGCACCAGCCGCCCGTTTTCGTAGACGAGATCCACCGCCAAGCCATCGATTTTCAGCTCGCACAGCCAGGCCGAGACCGGCGCCTCACGCTGCGCGCGGGCCGCCCACTCGGCGAGCTCCTCGGCCGAAAAAACGTTGTCCAGGCTGAGCAATCGCTCGATATGGGCCACCGGCTCGAACAGGGTGCTGAACCCGCCGGCCACCTTCTGCGTCGGCGAATCGGGGGTGGCGAGCTCGGGGAAGCGCTCCTCGAGGGCCTGCAGCTCGTGCATGAGCGTGTCGTACTCGGCATCGCTCGCGGTCGGCTGATCGAGCACGTAATAGCGGTAGGAGAAATCATCGAGCTGCGAGGACAGCTCGGCGTGCCGCGCGCGCTCGGCGCTGGACGGCTCGGCGGCCGCCTCAGGGACAGCCGCCGGCGCCTTGCTCACAGATCGCCCTCGGCGAGCCGGTTCCCCGCTTCCCGGCACATCCGCATGGCCGCAATCGCCGCCTGCGGACTTGCGCCGGCCAGGCCGCACGTCGGACTCACCGCCACCTCCCGAAGCTGCTCCGCTGCGAGGCCAAGACGGCGCCACAGCGAAAGGATCGGCTCGACCGTACGACCGACGTCCGACAAAATGCCGCTCTGCCTCCCCGCGCCTGATCCTCCCGTTCCCACCAGCCCCGCGATGACACCGACGCCGGCTTCGACGGCCTCCCCGAACTCGTCCATGGTGGCGACGCTGAACGGCAGTGTGAAGTCCAGGCTGACGAACGCGGCACCGGCCTTGCGGACAAGGGTGATCGGCGGATTCTCGGCGCAGCAGTGCACGCCCGCCGGCGCCGAAATCCCCGTCAGGACAGTGGAAAGGCGTTGCTCGGCAAACCAGCCTTCGGGACGCGGGAGCGTGCTGAACCCGCTGGCGGTCGGGATGTGACCAGCGACGACCGCAGGGAGCGAAGGCTCGTCGAAGGCGACGATGATGCTGGCGTTCGGCAGCCGCTTACGCATGTCGGCGACGTGACCGGCCACCCCGTCGGCGAGCGACTCGGAGAGGTCGCGGACGGCGCCCTCGTCGGCAAGAGCCTTGTCTCCCCGGGTCAATTCGAGGGATGCGGCCAGCGTCCAGGGCCCGGCGACCTGGACCTTCACCGGGCCGACATAGTCGTGCGCGGCCTCCTCGAAAGAGTCGAGATCACGCTCCAGCAGGTCACGCCCGCGCCGCTCATCGTGACCCGGCCGGCTCACCAGCCGCCATCCGGCGGGCTGCAGGTCGACGTGCAGGTCGGTGAGGAAGAGCGCGCTGCGGCCGATGAGATCCGCTCCGGGCCCGCGATGCGGAAGCTCCGGCAGATACGGCAGATCTGGCAGTTCTTCGAGCACCAGATTGCACGCGTAGCTGATCTCCTGCGAGCTGCCGACGAGGGCTGCGGTGAGCTCCGGGGGCAGCGAGCCGACGCCCGTCGCCGCCCCGGGCGACCAGAGCGGGCCGGCTGCAGAGCCTTGTCCTTGAACGCTCAGCCGAGATGTCCCTGCTTGGCGTCCAGCTCGCGGGCTTCTTCCGGAGTGGGTGCGCTACCACCAAGACGTACCGGCAGCCACCAGGTGTCATCGGCTCCGGACGGCTGGTCGACGTAGCTCTCCTGCGCCTTGTGCAGCAGCGATTCCAGCGCCTCACCGATGCGCCGGGTCACCATGACGGGCTTGTCGTCAGGACCCGCGTCGATCGCTGGACCGACTGCCACGGTGATCGGCGTGTGGCGCCGCGTCAGGTTCTTCGGATGACCCTTGGTCCACAGCCGCTGCGTGCCCCACACCGAGACGGGCACGATGGGCACGCCGGTTTCGAGCGCCATCCGCGCCGCGCCCGTCTTCAACTGCTTGACTTCGAACGACTGGCTGATGGTCGCCTCCGGGAAGACGCCGACCACCTCGCCTCCCCGCAGGGCCGCCAGCGCCTCGTCGTACGCCCCCGCACCGGCCTTGCGATCGACCGGAATGTGGTGCATCCCGCGCATCAGTGGGCCGCTGACCTTGTGATCGAAGACGGCCTTCTTCGCCATGAACCGCACGAGCCGCGTCGACGGCTGTGCCCCGAGCCCGACGAAGATGAAATCCAGGTAGCTGACGTGGGTGCTGACCAGCACACATCCACCGGTCCGCGGGATGTTCTCGCCGCCCTCAACCGTCAGCTTCAGGTCGAGCGCGCGAAACCAGGTCTTGGCGATCCCGATAACGGGCGGGTACACGCGGTCGGCCACGGGATGACGGTACGGGAGTGGCGGCCCCGCGAGGAATCAGCCGGTGCCGGTCTGACAGATCCAGGCGCCGCCGAGCACGCGATCTGAGACTCGATCTCCCCCGATACCGGCCTCGTACAGCACGACCGCCTGTCCACGCGCCACCGCGCGCAGCGGCTCGTCGAACTCCACGCGCAGGAGGTCGCCGTCTCGCCGGACCGCGGCGGCGACCGGAGTGCCATGGGCCCGCACCTGCGCCAGGCAGCGCACCGGCGGGCCGTCGTACGTGCTCGACGTCGCTTCCAACCAGCTGACCCCGAGGCTGCCGACCGGCCCGACACTGACGGTCGAGGTCACCGGGTCGATCCCCAGGACGTAGCGGGGACGTCCGTCGCTCGCCGGGCGGCTGAGCGCCAGCCCGCGGCGCTGCCCGACGGTGAACGCATAGGCGCCGTCGTGGCTGCCGACAACCGCCCCGCTCTCAGCATCGACGACCGGGCCCGGCTGCGAACCCAGCCGCTCGCGTAGCCACCCAGCGGTGTCACCGGAAGGAACGAAGCAGATATCGGTGCTGTCGGGTTTGTCGGCGACGGCAAGCCCGCGCTCAGCCGCCTCTGCGCGCACCTGCGCCTTGGTCGAATCGCCGAGCGGGAAGATGGCCGACGCCAGCTGCTCGGATCGCAGCGTTCCGAGCACGTACGACTGGTCCTTGGCGAGGTCGACGCTGCGCCGCAGCACCGGGCCGCTCGCCGTCTGTTCCAGGCGCGCGTGATGGCCGGTGACCACTGCGTCGAAATCGAGAGCCAGTGCGCGCTCCAGCACGGCGGAGAACTTGATGCGCTCATTGCAGCGCAGGCACGGGTTGGGGGTCTCGCCGCGGGCGTAGGACTCGGCGAAGTCGGCGATCACATCGTCGGCGAAGCGCTCGGCCAAATCCCATACGTAGAAAGGGATTTCGAGCACGTCGGCGGCCCGGCGGGCATCGCGCGCGTCGTCCAGCGTGCAGCAGCCGCGAGCTCCCTCGCGCGCGGTCGCGGGCTGGCGAGCCAGCGCCAGATGAACGCCGACGACCTCGTGGCCGCCATCACGGGCGCGCGCCGCAGCCACGGCCGAATCGACCCCGCCGCTCATAGCGGCCAGTACGCGCATGAGCTACGGCCGTCGGTTGAGCGCACCGGTGAGCGCCCCCGAGAGGGCACCGGCGCGGCGGGAACGCTCGGCGCACGGGCCGATCACGTCCAGCAGTTCGGTCACGTCACTGTGGGTCGAGGTGTGACCCAGCGAGAAGCGCAGCGAGCTTCGCGCGTGCTCGGCATCGGCCTGCATCGCGAGCAGCACGTGCGAGGGCCGGGCGATGCCGGCCGAGCACGCCGAGCCGGTCGAGCACTCGACCCCACGGGCGTCGAGCAGCATCAGCAGCGAATCGCCCTCGCAGCCGGGGAAGGACAGGTGGGCATTCCCAGGCAGCCGGCCCGGCAGGCGTCGACCGGAGTCGCCGATCGGAGCACCGTTCACGACGACGTCGGGTACCCGCGCCCGCACGCCTGCCACCAATGCGTCGCGCAGCAGGGCGACGCGGGCCGCGCGCTCGGGCTGCTCGTCCACCGCCACCCGGCAGGCCGCGGCGAACCCGGCGACCCCGGGCACGTCGAGCGTCCCCGAACGCACCTCGCGCTCCTGACCGCCCCCGTGCGTCAACGGCGTGAGCGTGATCCCGCGCTTGAGGAGAAGGCCCCCGGTGCCGTACGGACCGCCGAATTTGTGGCCGGTGACGGTCATCGCGTCGAGTCCGCTCTGCGCGAACGAGACCGGCAGCGCGCCGACGGCCTGCACCGCATCGCTGTGCATCACGGCACCGAATTCGTGCGCGATCTCGGTCAGCTCGGCGATCGGCTGCACCGTGCCGACCTCGTTGTTGGCCCACATCACGCTGACGACAGCAGCGGCGTCGGGCTCGGCGCTGAGCGCCTCATACAGCCCGGCGGGCTCGACCCGACCGGTTCGGTCGACCGGCAGCCAGACGATCTCGGCGCCCTGCTCGGCCGCCAGCCACTCCGCGGAGTCAAGGACCGCGTGGTGCTCGATCCCGCTGATCAGGAGCCTGCGGCGGCGCGGATCAGCCGCCCGCTGAGCCCAGAACAGGCCCTTGATGGCCATGTTGTCGCTCTCGGTACCACCGCTGGTGAAGATCACTTCCGACGGCCTGGCGTCGAGTGCAGCCGCCACGCTCTCGCGTGATTCCTCGACCGTGCGCCGGGCGTTGCGGCCGCTGGCGTGCAGGGAGGAGGCGTTACCGACGGCACTGAGCGTGTCCACCACCGCCGCGATTGCGGCCGGGTGCACCGGCGTCGTCGCCGCGTGATCGAGGTACGCCATGCCCCCAAGCCTAAGTCCTGACCGATCCAGCCCGCGCAGATCACGCCTACCTCACGAACTGGACCGGCTGCGGTGATTGGATCGTCATGTGTCTTTCACCGGTTGTTGGGATGCGTCTGGTCCGCAGGAGACGTCATGCCCGTCGCGGTGATCACCGGGGCCGCGCGCGGGATCGGGGCGGCCGTCGCCGACTGCCTGGCCGAGCTCGGATGGCAGCTGACACTGATCGACAGCTGCCGCGATGACCCGGCCCTCGGCTACGCCCTCGCCGGGCCCGAGCAGCTGCAAGAGGTGGCCCGGCGCACCGGCGGAACGGCTGTCGTGGCCGACGTCCGTGACACCGCTGCACTCGAGGCCGCCTGCGCGCAGACGGCGTCGCGCTTGGGAGGCATCGATGCCGCGGTCGCGGTCGCGGGGACGATCGCCGGCGGCCCACCGGTCTGGGAGATGCGCGACGCCCAGTGGGAAGCGATGCTCGACGTGAACCTCACCGGCGTCTTCCACCTGGCGCGCGCCGCCGTGCCGTTCCTGCTCAACAGCCAGGCCGGCCGGTTCGTCGCCGTCTCCTCGGCCGCCGGCACCGAACCGCTGCGCCAACTCGCCGGCTACGTCGCGGCCAAGCACGGGGTCGTCGGTCTGGTGCGCACGCTAGCCGCCGACCTGGCGGGCACGACGGTCACGGCAAACGTCGTCGCTCCCGGCTCCACCGACACGGCAATCCTCGAGGCAACGGCCAAGATCTACGGCCTGGCCAACGCGAAGGAGTTCTCCCAGCACTCCCATCTCGGACGCCTGCTGGGCGCCGCAGAGGTCGCTGCCGTTGTCGCTTTCCTCTGCTCGGAGGCGGCGTCAGCCATGACCGGTGCGGTCGTCCCGGTGGACGGCGGCTTCACCGGCTGAGCCGGCTTCTTCCCTCAGCTGACGCCGGGTTGATCTGGTGGCGCTGCCCAGGCCAGCGGCATAGCGTCGCCGCATGAAGAATTCGGCGGCGGTGCTGTGGGGTGTGGGCGAAGATTGGTCGGTCGAGGAGGTCGAGCTCGACGGTCCGGGCGAGGGCGAAGTGCTGGTGCGCCTCGCGGCAAGCGGGCTGTGCCACTCCGACGAGCACCTGCTCACCGGCGATCTGCCGGTGCCCGGATTTCCCTACATCGGCGGTCATGAGGGCGCGGGCGAAGTGGTCGAGGTCGGCCCCGGGGTCACCGATCTCGCGCCGGGAGACCATGTCGTGCTCGGCTTCATCCCGTCGTGCGGCAAGTGCCCCTCCTGTGCCAGCGGCCATCAGAACCTCTGCGACTACGGCGCACTGATCTTGGAGGGCAAGCAGCTCAGCGACGGCACCGCACGCCATCGTGTCCGCGGCCAGGACGCCCGGCTGATGTGCGTGCTCGGGACGTTCGAGCCGTACACGGTCGTCCACCAGTTCAGCTGCATCAAGATCGACGGTGACATCCCGCTGGACAAGGCGGCGCTCGTCGGGTGCGGGGTGACGACCGGGCTCGGTTCCGCGATCTACGCCGCGGACGTGCAGCCGGGCGACACCGTGGTCGTCGTCGGCATCGGCGGCATCGGGATCAACGCGGTGCAGGGGGCGAAGCTCGCCGGCGCGGAGCAGATCCTCGCCGTCGACCCGCTGGAGTGGAAGCGCGCGCAGGCCGAGCGTTTCGGGGCGACCCACACCGCCGCCTCGATGGAAGACGCGCTGCCGCTGCTCGCGGAGATCACCCGCGGCGCGATGGCCCGTTCGGTGATCCTCACCATCGGCGTCGTGAAGGGCGAGCACATCGCACCGGCGCTGGCGCTGACCGGCAAGTCCGGGATCTGTGTGGTCACCGGGCTCGCCTCGGCCATGGACTTCTCCGCGACGGTCTCGCTGCTGGACCTGACGCTGTACGAAAAGAAGCTGCGCGGCAGCCTTTTCGGCTCGTCAAACCCGCGCTTCGAGATCCCTCGCGTGCTCTCGCAGTACATGAAGGGCAAGATCGACCTCGATGGCCTGATCACCCACGAGTACAAGCTCGAGGAGATCAACCAGGGATATGCGGACATGCGCGACGGCAAGAATCTGCGCGGCCTGATCCGGTACTAACGTAGCTCAGCCCTTGCGCTTGGTGACCTCTTCGGTCAGCTGCGGCGCAACGGCGAAAAGGTCGCCTACGACGCCGAAGTCGACCAGCTCGAAGATCGGAGCCTCGGGGTCCTTGTTGACCGCGACGATCGTCTTGGAGGTCTGCATACCGGCCCGGTGCTGGATCGCGCCGGAGATGCCGAGCGCGATGTACAGCTGAGGCGAGACGGTTTTTCCGGTCTGGCCCACCTGGTTCTGGTGGGGGTACCAGCCGGCGTCGGTCGCGGCCCGGGAAGCACCGACTGCCGCGCCCAGCGCGTCAGCCAGCTTCTCGACGACCTCGAAGCCCTCGGCAGCACCGAGACCACGGCCACCGGAGACGACGACCGCCGCCTCGGTGAGCTCCGGACGGCCGCTCTTGGCCTCGACCACCCGGTCGAGCACCTTCGCGGTCTTGGCGCCGTCGCTGAACGCCAGGTCGAGCTTCTCCTCGGCGGCCGTACCGGTGGCGGCTTCCGGGCTGGTGGAGTTGGGCCGCACCGCGATGAACGGGATGCCGGTCTTCACGTGGCTGGTGACGATCGTTCCGCCACCGAAGACGACCTGCGTAGCCTTCAGATCGGGAGTGATGTCGACCGCGTCCCACAGCAGCCCGCCGCCGGCCTTGAGCGCCGCCCGCGCCGCCACCTCGCGCGACTCGGGAGCCGACGCCATCAGCACCGCCGCCGGCGACTTCGCACTCGCCAGCGCCGCCAGCGCTTCGGCTTTGGGGGCGACGACAAAGTCCTGCAGGTCAGCCGATTCGCCGACATAGACCTTCTCGGCGCCGTATTCGGCGAGGAAGCTCTTCGCCTTCTCATACGTGCCCTCGCCGCCGAGGAAGACCGCGCTCGGCTCCCCGAGGGTGCGAGCGAGGGTCAGCAGCTCAGCCGTGACCTTCTTGGGAGTGCCGTTTTCATGCTCAACCAGAACAAGAATCTCTGCCATTACCGGAAAGCTCCTCAGATCAGCTTCTGCGAGGCAAGGAAGTCGGCAACCTTGCTGCCGCCGTCGCCCTCGTCCTTGACGATCTGGCCGGCAGACTTCGGCGGCCGCGGCTCAGCGCCGTCGACCGCGGTCGTCGCCGAGTCCAGCCCAGCGCTCGTCACGCCGGCATCGGCCGCCGAGAGGATGGTCAGCGGCTTCTTCTTGGCCGCCATGATCCCCTTGAACGACGGGTAGCGTGGCTCGTTGATCTTCTCGACGACACCCACGACCGCCGGCATCGGGGCCTCGACGGTGACGTAACCGTCATCGGTCTGGCGCTCGATGGTGACGGTCTTCGACCCCGGGTCGACCGTGACCTTGCGCGCCAGGGTGAGCTGGGGCAGGCCAAGCTGCTCCGACAGCAGGGCTCCCATGACGCCGCCCCGAGCATCAGATGCCTCGGTGGACACCACGACGATGTCCGCCTCGAGCGTCTTGATCGCCGCCGCGAGAGCGGCCGAGGTCTGGATCGCGTCGGAGCCGTGGAAGGAATCGTCGGAAAGGTGCACGGCCTTGTCGGCGCCCATCGAGAGCGCCTTGCGAATGGCTTCGACGGCCTTCTCGGGGCCCATGGTCAGGATGGTGACTTCGCCGCCGTGCGCTTCCTTGATGCGCAGCGCTTCCTCGACGCCGTACTCGTCCATCTCGTTCATGACGTTGTCGCCGCTCTTGCGGTCGGTCGTCATGTCTGAGGGATCGAGCTTCTTTTCTGCATAGGTGTCAGGCACCTGCTTCACGGTGACAACGATGTTCACCAACCGGACCTCCGTTGAAGACACTGAAAAACTCAGCCCACAGCTGCGTGGTCGATGGGAATCGACACGTCAATTCTTGCCGAAGTTACCGGTCAGCAACCCCGCCCGCCGATTTTGATCGCGTGAGCAGCCTCTCATGTACGCGACGACCTGCGCTAGCGAGTGCGGCGAGCGTGCAGAAGCAGCATGCCGTACCCAGCGACGCTCGCACAATCGCGGATCCGGCCGTCTCCCATCATCGCTTCCAATTCGGGCTCCGAGACACGGACCAAAGTCATCCCTTGCTCTTCCGTTTCGCGGGCGGTGGGGCCGGGCGTGAGCTCGGTCGCGAGCACGACCGACATCCCCTGATCGCTGTAGCCGTATGCGTGATGCAGATGGCCGAGCAAGGTGACAGCACGTGCCCGCAGTCCGGTCTCCTCGGCGAGCTCCTTCTGGGCCAGCGCGAGCGGGTCGATGTCCGGGTTCTTCTCGTCGGCGCCCTGTGGGAATTCCAGGCAACGCTCGCCGACGGGGTAGCGGAACTGCTCGACCAGCGTGAAGCTGCCGTCGTCGTGCCGCGGGATGATGAGCGCAAAGTCAGGCTTCGAGAGCACCCCGTAATGACCTGGGGTGCCGTCGGCGCGGACGATGTCGTCCTCGCGCAGGGTCATCCAGCGGCTTCGGTAGACCTCGCGCGAGCCGGTGGTGCGGTACTCCGGGATTGCTGACGCCATCGGCTCGGTGACCGATCAGTTGCCGGTGAACGTGGCGTGGCCCGGACCGCTCTCCAGGAAGCTGCGCATCCCGGCAGTGCGGTCGTCGGTGCCGAACAGGCCCGCGAACAGGGCCGTTTCCAGCCGCAGACCCTCGGCAAGTCCCATCGCCAGGCCGTCGTCGATCGCCGCCTTGGCCGCCGCCAGCGCCACGGCCGGACCCTCGGCATACTCGCGCGCCCAGGTCATCGCCGCTTCGTAGACGTCATCGGCGGGGACGACCCGGTCGGCAATGCCCAGCGCAAGCGCCTCGTCAGCTCGCGCGTGGCGGCCGGAGAAGATCAGCTCCTTGGCCTTGGCCGGACCGATGAGCCGGGCGAGGCGCTGGGTACCACCCGCCCCAGGTATGACGCCGAGCAGGATCTCCGGCTGCCCGACGCGAGCGGTGTCGCCGAGGACCCGGAAGTCGGCGGTGAGGGCGAGTTCGAGACCGCCGCCGAGCGCGTAACCGGTGACAGCGGCGATGGTCGGCTTCGGGATGCGGGCGAGCGCGCTGAACGCGTCCTGCAGGCGCACCGCCTGAGCCGCCATCTGCCCGGCGCTCATGTCCGCCATTTCCTTGATGTCCGCGCCGGCCGCGAAGATGCGCGGGCCGCCGTAGATCACCACCGCCCGGATGTCGGCCCGGCTCGATACCGCTGCCGCCGCCGCACCGAGCTCAGCCTGCAGTTGAACGCTCAAAGCATTCATCTTCGGACGCTCGAGCCGGATCGTCGCGACGCCGCCGTCCAGCTCGATCCGGACGAACTCGGCCTGCAGTTGCACGCTCTCATCACCCACGCTGCGAGCCTAGCGAGAGCGCGCACCGGGCATGATTCCCGCTATGGCGAGGCAGCGAGGATGGGCACGCTCGCGGCAGCGAGGATGGGCTCAGCCGCCCGAGCGTGATGAATCGGGGCGGCTCACACCCGAGGTGGTCGCGGCTGCCCGGCGCAAGGTCCGGCGCGCCCTGCTGGCTCTGATCCTGGTCGCGATCGCGGCTGGGCTGCTGGCGTACGGGTGCAGCCGCTCGAAGCCTCGCGTCCAGAAAGGCGCCGTTACGCTGCAGGTCGTGCCGCCGACGCCGATGCTAAGAGGGTGAACCCGTCCCCTCCCGACGCCGCCTGGCCGGGTCGCGCGGCGCCGCTGGGAGCCAGCTGGGACGGGGCTGGGATCAACGTCGCGGTCCACAGCGAGAGCGCCGAAGCGGTCGAGCTCTGCCTGTTCGACGTGACCTCCGAAGGCAAGTACGACCCGTCGACCGAGCGCCGGGTCGCCCTCGTGGAACGCAGCGGCTCGGTCTGGCACGGCTACGTCCCGGGAGCGGGCCCCGGGCAGCGGTACGGATTGCGCGTGCACGGCGCGTACGACCCGGCGAGCGGGCGGCGCCACAACCCGAACAAGCTCCTGCTCGACCCGTACGCCCGGCAGATCGAGGGCGAGCTCACGCTGCATCCGGCGATCTTCGGGTACTCGGGCGATCCGCTCGGCAATCGGCCTGAACAGCGCGACTCGGCACCGTTCGTTCCCCACAGCGTCGTGACCGCCGGCGCCTTCCCCTGGGACAACGACCAACGGCCACGGATCCCCGCCTCCGAAACGGCGATCTACGAGCTGCACGTAAAGGGCTTCACGAAGCTGCACCCGGCCGTCCCGCCGCTCCTTCGCGGCACCTATGCGGGGCTTGCCTACCCGGCCGTGGTGGACCATCTCGTCTCGCTCGGCGTGACCGCCGTGGAGCTGCTGCCGATTCAGGCTCACGTCAGCGAGCCGGATGTGCTGGCCCGCGGCAAGACCAACTACTGGGGCTACAACACGGCAGGGTTCTTCGCGCCGCATCCCGGCTACGCGGCGGGCGACGATCCGGTCAGCGAGTTCCGGGCCATGGTGCGCACCCTGCATCAGGCCGGGCTCGAAGTGATCCTCGACGTCGTCTACAACCACACCGCAGAGGGCAGTGAGCTCGGTCCCACACTCTCGTTCCGGGGCTTGGACAACACCTCGTACTACCGCCTCGATCCCCATGACCGCAGGCGATATGCCGATCCGAGCGGCTGCGGAAACACGCTTCAGCTGTCGGCTGCCCCGGTGCTGGCGCTGGTGCTGGATTCGCTGCGCTACTGGGTGTCGGAGATGCACGTCGACGGGTTCCGCTTCGATCTGGCGAGCTCGCTGATGCGCGACAGCGCTTTCGTCGAAGCCGTCGGGCAGGATCCGCTGCTGCGCGAGGTGAAGCTCATCGCCGAGCCCTGGGACATGCGTGGCTACGACCTCGGCCGCTTCCCGTCGCCGTGGGCGGAATGGAACGACCGGTACCGCGACTGCCTGCGCGGGACCTGGCATCGGCTGACCCCGTCGCTAGCCGAGCTCGCGACGCGTCTGTCCGGCTCAGCCGACATCTTCGCGCGGCGCTCACCCACCGCGTCGATCAATTTCGTGACGGCCCACGACGGCTACACGCTCGCCGATCTGGTGAGCTACGAGCGCAAGCACAACCTCGACAACGGTGAGCACAACCGCGACGGGACCGATAGCAACGCTTCGCACAACGGCGGTGTCGAGGGCCCGACGAACGACCGGCGCATCCAGACGGCCCGGCACAAGCTGCGCCGGGCCCAACTCGCCACCTTGCTGCTTTCGGCCGGTGTTCCGATGCTGCTCGCCGGCGACGAGATCGGCCGGACCCAGCTCGGCAACAACAATGCCTACTGCCAGGACAACGAGATCTCCTGGCTCGCCTGGCCCTATGATCGGCGCGATCCGGCCGGCCCCGATCCGCTGCTGATTCCCCTTGTTTCCGGGCTCCTTCGGCTGCGGCGGCGCTCACCGGTGCTGCGCCGCACCACCTTCTTTCTCGGCGGACGGCTCTCCCCCGGCGACAGTGTCAGCCCGGTGCCGGACATCAGCTGGTTCCGGCCGGACGGCCAGACGATGGAGGACGGCGACTGGAACGGCGACACCGTCACCCTGCACCTTTCGGGGCAGGCGTTACGGTCGCGCCGCACGCAAGGGCAGCGCATCGTCGACGACAGCTACGTCATCGTGCTGCACACCGGATCGGCGGACACCAACGTCGTGCTTCCGGGCCCACCCTGGGGGCGGCTCTATGCGCCGCTGCTCGACACCGCGGCCGAGGATCTCGGCGGCTTCCCGCACCTGACCGAGGCGCTCCCCCCGCCGATGGTGCGCGGCGGCGAGCGGCTGCCGGTCGCGGGTCAATCGCTACGCCTGCTACGCGTGGTCGGCTGAGCGACTCGGCCACCCTCGCTCAGCCGGCTACCAGCTCGGCGGCGCGCCACCTTCCGGACGGCTTCCCGGGACGGCCATCAGCCCCAGCTCCACCGGCGAGGCGAGCAACGGGTGATACGGCAGCACCCGCACGGCGTAGCCGAACGCACCGGTCTTGGCGAGCGGCACATCGCCTTCGAACGCCGTAGCGCCGCCGTCCAGATCGGCATCCGCACCATCGACCGGCCGCAGCAAGATGCTGGCGCCACCGGTGATTTCGTCGGAATCGTCGACGCGTCCGTACAGGGCCTGCACCTCGACGTCGGACGGATTGAGCGCGCCGAGCGCGACGACCGCCCGCACGTGCATCGTGCCGCCCAGCGAGGGCGTGTCCCCGACACCGGACGCGTCGACGTGGGTGACATCGACGCTCGGCCACGCTTCGGAGACCCGCTGACGCCAGACCGCAAGTTCCTTGGCGCCGGCGTCGTTGTCGGCCGACACCGCTCGCGCCGAACGGCCGGCGGGAGCGTAGAGGTCGTTGACGTAGTCACGCAGCATCCGGCTGGCGAGCACCTTGGGGCCGAGCGTTGCCAGCGTGTGGCGGACCATCGACACCCAGCGGACAGGCGAGGGCCGCTCGTAGAACTTCGGCGCCACGTTGTGCTCGATGAGGTCATAAAGCGCTGCGGCTTCGAGGTTGTCGCGGCGCACCGGCTCGGTGACGCCGTCGGCCGTGGGGATCGCCCAGCCGTTCTGGCCGTCGAACATCTCATCCCACCAGCCGTCGCGGATCGAGAGGTTCAGCCCGCCGTTCAGGGCCGACTTCATGCCGCTCGTGCCGCAGGCTTCCAGTGGACGCAGCGGGTTGTTCAGCCACACGTCGCAGCCTCCATAAAGGAAGCGCGCCATGCCGATGTCGTAGTCGGGCAGGAAGACCATGCGATGACGGATGCCCTCACCGTCGGCGAACCGGACGATCTGCTGCACGAGCTCCTTGCCGCCGTCGTCGGCAGGATGCGCCTTGCCGGCGATGACGAGCTGGATCGGACG
>DATAVO010000082.1:0-5012 GCA_036267695.1 Frankiaceae bacterium | reverse complement strand
GTATTGCAGGGGCATTCCGAGCGGCTTCGGATTGTCCGGTGCTTCCCAGGCCTCGGTCCACGCGCTCTTGAGCATGCGCGCCGGCTTGCCGGTGAAGGACCGTGAACGGACCGTATCGCTGCTCTTGGCGGCCAGCAGCTGGTCCTTCTGCGCCGGCGACGAGCTGGCCTCGGCGACGGTCAGCCAGATGGAGCCGGTCCAGACGCCCTCGGCGCCCATCGCGAGTGCTGACGCGAGCTGTCGACCACTTCCGATGCCGCCGGCCGCGAGCACCGGGATCGGCGCGACGGCGTCGATGACCTCTGGCCACAGCACGACGCTTCCGATCTCGCCGGTGTGGCCGCCGGCCTCGCTGCCCTGGGCGATGATGATGTCGATGCCGGCGTCGGCGTGCTTGCGCGCCTGGCGGGCGGAGCCACACAACGCAGCGACGAGCCGGCCGCTGTCGTGCACCTGCTGCACGACATCTTCCGGAGGTGTCCCGAGCGCGTTAGCGATGAGGCGCACCTTGTCGTGCTTGAGCGCGCACTCGACCTGCGGAGCCGCCGTGGCGGCGGTCCAGCCGAGCAGCTGACCGGTCGCCGTCTCACCCTCGGGAAGCTCCGGAACCCCATGATCTGCAAGGAGTTTCTTCGCAAAGTCGATGTGGCCCTGCGGCACCATCTCGCGCAGCGACGCCGCGAGCTTGCCGGCGTCGAGCTCACCGATGCCCTCGTACTTGCCGGGAATGACGATGTCGACTCCATACGGATGGTCGCCGACGTGGTCGTCGATCCAGTCCAGCTCGATGGCGAGCTGCTCGGCGCTGAAACCGACGGCGCCCAGCACCCCGAAGCCGCCGGCCCGGCTGACGGCAGCCACCACGTCACGGCAATGCGTGAAGGCGAAGATGGGGAACTCGATCCCCAGTTGGTCACACAGCTTCGTGCGCATGAAGGTCCTTCTGTGTCGTCGGATGGGTGGTTGTCGGGATTGGTTCAGGTCGCGTCGGCGCGCTCGAGCGCGGCGTCGTAGAGGGCATTGAGCCCGGCAAGAGCGGTGTCATCGCTGACCGCGTCAGGGTCGAGACGGCGTTGCATATCCAGCCCGATGAGCAGCGCGAAGACCTGCGCCGCCAGCTCCGCCCCGAGCCTTTTCGGGACGCCGCGCTCCCCGAAGCCCGCCGCCATCGACGCGCGCACCTCGGCGTAGCGATTGCGCAGTCCGAGGCCGACTTCGGGGTCGCGCACCGCCCGCAGCCAGAGCTCGTGCTCGAGCAAGAGCCACTGGTCGCCCTGATCGTCCGGTGGATGCGAGACATTGCGCCAGATCGCCGCCATGCGTGACGCCGGGTCGGGCGCGACCGCGAATTCGGCCTGCACGACCGTGGAGGTGGTTTCCTTCCAGGAGTCCAGCAGCGCCCGCAGCAGCCCCTGCTTGCTGCCGAAATGGGCATAGACAGCGCCGGAGCTGCGGTCAGCGGCCGCGGCGACCTCATCGACGGAAACCGCGTCGTAGCCCTGGCTCGCGAACAGCTCGGCGGCAGCACGCAGCAGGCGCTGGCGGGTGTCAGCCCGCCGATCTGCCTGGGTACGCCGAGGCACGCCACCTCCGATTGCGAACGATCACCACTTTTATAACGCACGTTCGACAAGTTGGCAATGGCGGCCGGCCATCGATCAGCGCAGGACCAGTCCGGATCAGCGCACCAGCCGGAAGAAGGAGCGGACCTCGTTCACAAAGATCTCGGGCTGCTCGAGGGCGGCGAAGTGTCCCCCACGTTCGAGTTCATTCCAGTAGCGGATATCGGTGAACCGCTTGGCTGCCCAGCGCTGCGACATCTTGATGATCTCCTTCGGGAAGATCGACGCGCCCATGGCCACCCCGATGGGATCCATGTTGCTGCGGGCGTAGCTCTCCCAGTAGAGCCGGGCGGAGCTGGCCCCCGAGTTGGTCAGCCAGTAGACGAGCACGTTGTCCAGCAGGGCATCGCGCGCCACCGCGCTCTCGGGATGGCCGTCGTTGTCGGTCCACTCGTAGAACTTCTCCACGACCCACGCGCATTGTCCGGCCGGCGAATCCGCCAGGCCGTAGCCCAGCGTCTGCGGCTTGGTCGACTGCTCCTTGGAGTAGCCGGTGCCGTCCTTCTGGTGGCGGGCGAGGTCATCGAGCGCCTTCTGCTCGACAGGCGTCAGATCGCCGAACGTCTCCGGATCCGGCGCGGCAACGGGCATGTTCAGATGGATACCCACGACGTGCTCGGGATCCTGCCGGCCGACGCTCGCGGTGACCATCGATCCCCAGTCGCCGCCTTGGGCGCCGTAGCGGTCGTAACCCAGCCGGGCCATGAGCGCGATCCAGGCCTCGCCGATGTGGTCGATACCCCAGCCCACAGTGGATGGTTTGGCGCTCCAGCCGTATCCCGGCAGCGACGGGCAGACAACATGAAACGCATCAGCCGGGTCGCCGCCGTGCGCCGCCGGGTCCGTCAAAGGCCCGAGAACATGGAGGAATTCGACGATCGAGCCGGGCCAGCCATGCGTCAGCACGAGCGGCAGGGCGTGGGGCTCCGGGGAACGGGCGTGCAGGAAATGCACGTCGAGACCATCGATCTCGGTCATGAATTGCGGGAACGCATTCAGCCGTGCCTGCGCTGCGGCGAAATCGTAATCGGTCTGCCAGTAGCGGCAGAGTTCCGCGGTGTACGCGAGCGGAATCCCCTGCGACCAATCGCCGACCGGCTCGGGATTGGGCCACCGGGTACGCCCGAGCCGCTCGCGTAAATCGGCGATGGCGTCGGAGGAGATGTCAACGGTGAAGGGCCGGACCTGTTCGCTCATGGAGCCATCCTGCGGCCCACCTCAGGCTTATTGTGCGCCGGGGTACGCCGGGTGTCAGCGCCCTTCCCAGACCGCCTTCGCGCCGGAGTCGCCAGTCTTGAAGCAGTAGTAACCGACGATGACGGCCAGTACGACCGACACGACGGAAAGGATCGGCTGCGCGCGCTTCAAGAATTGCACCTGCTCGCGTAGCGCGCTGGGAATCAACCGACCGACACTGCGCTCGAAGCGGGTGGTCATCGCCACGAGGGCCGGCGCCTGCACCCGGGTAACCGTAGCCACGCCGCCGCCCCCCGAAGCGGAGTTGAAGCCGTCACCCGGCGCGTCAGGGGCGACGGTCGCCGTCAGAGGCCCGAGCCGGCGCGCCAGGTCGAGCACGACCATGACGATGAGCACGATGACGAAGGCGAGCGTCCACCACAGGAGCTTGTGCGCGAAAGCCGTATGAACACGAACGATTTGGGCCGCTCCGAGCCGGTCGCGGAAGTTCTCGCCACTGAGCACCGCCGCCGGTACGGCCAAGCCTCCGACGACCCCCACGGCGAGCACGGTGAGAGCGAAGTAGCGCCGCATGGCGGGCCACAATGCGATGCCGATCGTGCCGATCACGGCGAGTGGGATGAGCACCACGACGGCATGCACGATCAGCGGGTGCGAGGGCACGCCGTTCACGGTCTTCGGGATGAAGAACGGGAGCGCTCCCACGGTCGCCATCAGGCCAGCACCACCTGTCCACCTACGACCTTGACGCTGACGTCGTGAAGCGCGGCCGGCGCCGGACCCTGGGTGACGGCACCGGTGAGCGTGTACTGCGAGCCGTGACACGGGCATTGCAGCTTCGGACCGTCGGGGGCGACGGTGCACTGCATATGGGTGCATGTCGCATCGAGCGCGGTGAGCGTGCCGCCGCTCTGGGTGATCAGCAGAGTCCGTCCGGTCGAGTCCTTCACCGACACCGACGAGTCCGAGGGCACAGCGGAAAGCGCGATGATTCCCTTGACCGCCGCGGAACTGGACCCTCCGCTGTCCGGAGCCGTCGAGCTCGGTGCCGTCGAGCCCTGCGCCGTCGACGTATCGCTGGATCCGGTGCTCGTCTTCGAACCGCTGGAGCTGCCGCAGGCCGCGAGCAGAGCGACTCCACCGGCCCCGGCGCCGAGCAGGAGCTGCCGCCGCGGGCAGCTGAAGGTCGAGGGGGTGGCTGCTGAGCTGTCGGACAAAACGACCTCCGAGTGGGCGGGTGCAGTCAGGCGGATGTCATGAGCCAAGCAAAAGAACCTGTGCAACGAGTTGGCTCGTCGAGATCAACGGTCCCCGTACCGAGCATGATCCACCATTCGCCCATGGTCGTACGACCCCAAGAGCATGGCGCGCCGGGCCTGAGCAGTTCATCCTTGACACACAATCGTTCGTCGACTGACGTGCCCGGACCCGGAGCTGACCCTGACTGACCTGCTGCCCCGCACCGGGAAACGGACCCCGGCATCGCCGGGTCCGAGCTGGCGGGCCGGCACGCGTCGGCCGAAAGACGGCCGGGGCTTCTGGCGCGGCCGGCCGGTGGTGCAGTTCATCACACTGGGAACGCTGGTCCTGATCGCCCTGGCGCTCGCGACCTCCTGGCTCGCCGGGCGCGCCGCCAGCCAGGAGGCGGTCAGCGACGCGCGCAGCCGCAGCCAGATGCTCGAGCGCGCGGTCGTCCAGCCGGAGATGCCTCGCGGACTCGCCACCTCGCAGCCCGCGGCAGTGGCGGCGTTCGATCAGGTGGTGCACCGGCAGGTGCTCGGCGGCTGGCTGGTGCGCGTCAAGATCTGGGACGCCTCGAGCCGGATCGTCTACTCCGACGAGCCGCGCCTCATCGGTAAGCAATTCACGCTCGAGCCCGACGCGCTTGCCGTGTTGCGCACCGGAACGCCGGGCCGCGTGGTCGGCCGGCTTTCTGACCTCACCGAGCCGGAGAACCAGTTCGAGCATTCCTTCGGCAAGCTCTACGAGGCGTACACGGTGACCCGCTCACCCGAAGGCCAGCCGCTGCTCTTCGAGGCCTACTTCCGCTACTCCGACCTCTCCCACCGCAGCGACCAGATCCTCGGACAGTTCCTGCCGATCACGATCGGCGGGCTGCTCATCTTCGTCGCGCTGACGATCCCATTGGTCTGGCGGCTGGCGCGGCGGGCGCGGCGAGCCCGCGAGGAACGC
>DATAVO010000081.1:0-17379 GCA_036267695.1 Frankiaceae bacterium | reverse complement strand
AGCGGGCGAGCGGCCACCGCTTGCGTACGAACGCCCTGAACATCACCGATCCGACAGCCTGGCGCTCCGCCAGCCGCCACGCATCGCGGTCGGCGAACGTCAGCTGGGTCTGGCCTTCGCTTCGCCGGCCCGTGACCGCCGCCCACAGCAGCAGCCCGAGCGGGACGGCAAAAGCGATCGCGCCCAGCGGTCCGGCCAGCAGCGTCACGACCGCCGCCAGGACGAACGTCACCAGTGCATCGACGCTCGCCCCCACCGAACGCCAGAAATCGGCGTTGCCCGCGAAGGGCTCAGGGGCGTCAGAGGTCCAGGCCGTCACCCCTGACCTATCGGCTACTCGGGACCGCCACCTGAACCCGCCCCTTCCGCCCAGCCGCTCAGTTGCGGCTAAAGCCAGGCTTTGGTCGGCAAAAGTGGCCCATACCGACCATGTCGTGGCTTTAGCCGCGCTGGTTGGCCGCTTCGACCGCACCCACCATTACCCGCAGATGCGCGGGTGGGAGCCCGACCGCCGGACGTTTGAACGTGGGCTGTCGGCCGATCCGCTCGCCTCCTCGACCGGATCCGCGCCGGAGAACTCGCCCGCGCGCCGGTCAGCACCGACAGCGAACTGGCCGCACCGGCTGGCTCTGAGCAGCCGCCAAGAACGGCGGGTCAGGTGGTGGCGGCGGCGGGGAGGCCGAGGATCTGAGCGGCCTGCTCGCACGTCGCCACCGGACGCCCCTCGGCTTTGCAGAGCGCGACGGCTTCGGTCACCAGATCGACGTTCGCGGGCTGGCGGTCGCCGCCGTAGAACTCCAGGCCGAGGTGCAGGTGGCCACCGCGGCGCAGGGCGAGCTTGGCGACCTCGCTGCGACCGAGGTCGCCGCCGACGCACGACACCGCCCATGGAAGCCCGGTGGGCTCGAGCATTTCCAGGTATGCCTCGAGGCCCGCCGCGGTCGGCGGCAGGCCGAAAGGTGCGCCGGTCAGACCCTGGTCGGTCGACAGGTACAGCTTCACCATCGTGCCCGCGGGGAGCCGGCCCGCCTCATGCCAGGCCAGCGTCGCCCGCAGGAAGCCGGGCTCGTAGATCGCCAGGCTCGGACCGAGGCGGAGCTTCTCGTGCAGCTCGAAGATTTCGCCGATGCGGTCGAAGGAATTCGAGTACACGAAGGCGCCGGTGAGCCTCCCGTCCTCAGCCCGGCGCCCGAAGTTCAGCGAGCCCGGATCGAGCAGCCCGACGCGCAATCCCTTTGCCGCCATGGGCGCCAGGTGGCCGAAGCTGAGCGCACCGGCACCGAAGTTCACGGTCGGGTAGATCAAGGCGTCGGGACGCTTCTCCCACACCGGCTGGAACGCTTCGAGATAGCGCTCGGCCACCTCGACGTCGGGACCGCCGACCGGATTGCAGTGCGCGTGGATGATCGACGCGCCCGCCTCGATGCAGGCGAGCGCGTCGGCCGCGATCTCATCCGCGGAGATGGGGACATGGGGGTTGCGTTCGCGGGGAGTGGCCCCGTTGATCGCGGCCTCGATGATGACCGGTGCCTTCGATGAATCATTGGCGGCCATGCCTGTCCTCCCTCTCGATGGGGCTACTTCAGCGGCGCTTGAACTGCGGGGTGCGCTTCTCGGCGAAGGCCTTGGGACCTTCCTTGGCGTCCTCGGTGGCGAAGACGGCAACGGCGCGGTCGTGTTCGTTGGCGAAGCCTTCGGCCTCGGTCATGCCGCCGGTCTCTCGGATCGTGGCGAGGATCGCCTCGACGGCGAGCGGTCCGTTGGCGCAGATCTGGGCGGCAATTTCCTTGGCCTTGGCGAGCGCCTGACCCTCGGGAACGACGTGTCCCACGAGGCCCAGCTGCAAGGCCTCCGCCGCCGAAATGTGCTTGCCGGTGAGCAGGATTTCGGCCGCAGCAGTGTAGCCGATCTGGCGCGGCAGTCGCACCGCCGAACCCATCATCGGATAGAGCGACCAGCGCGCTTCGGAGACCCCGAACCGGGCCGTCTCACTGGCGACCCGGATGTCGGTGCCGAGCAAAATTTCGGTACCGCCGGCGATGGCCACGCCCTCGACCGCCGCGATGATGGGCTTCTTCGGACGCCCGATCTTCAGGAAGCCCTTGGCGGCGATGTCGGGGTCGTCCTTGAAGCGCTGGGCGAGCGCCGCGGCCTGGGGGTCGTCCGGATCGCCGGCCATGGCGCGCAGATCGGCGCCCGAGGAGAAGTTGCCACCCGCGCCGGTGAGGATGATGCAGCGAACCTCGTCGTCCTCGCTGGCCGCGGCGCACGCGTCGGAGATCAGCAGCAGCATCGTGCCGGTGAAGGCATTCATGCGCGCCGGGCGGTTCAGGGTCAGGATCAGGAGCGGGCCTTCACGCTCGATGATGACGGGGTCATCCGCAGCCACGTTTGCGCTCACTTTCGTCGGTCGTCGGTGTTCAAAGCTTCCGGGTGGTATTCCAGCAGCGAACGATTGCACGCGCGCTTTCCGCGATGTCCTCGGGTGTCGTCGCGACGTCCGACACCGACAGGCGCATCGCCCGCCGCCCTTGCCACGTGGTGCCGCCCGCCCAGCACGTGCCGTCGCGCTGCACCGCGGCGATGACCGCGTCGGTGGTGGTGTCGTCGTCGAAGTGCACGAGCGCCTGGTTCAGCACCACGGGCGCCAGGATCTGCGCGCCTTCGGCCTCCAACAGACCGGCGAACTGCCCCGCGAGATCGCAGGTCCCATCGATGATCTCGGCAATTCCCGCGCGTCCGCGGGCAGCGAGGATGGCCCACGTCTCGACGCCGCGGGCACGCTGCGACATCTGCACTCCGAGATGCATGATGACGCGTCCCGCGTCGCCCATCAGGTACGCCGCATCGGCGGCGAACGAGCGGCGCAGATCCTCCTCGCGCGCGCAGATCGCGATGCCCGAGTCGTAGGGCGCGTTCAGCCACTTGTGCGCGTCGGTGGCCCAGGAGTCGGCGAGTTCGACGCCGGCGAGGAGATGGCGCCGGCGGCTCGACGCGGCCGCCCACAAGCCGAACGCGCCGTCGATGTGCACCCAGGCGCCGGCGCCGCGGGCGCGCGGGATGAGCTCGGCGAAGGGGTCGCTGTGACCGGTGTTCACGTTGCCGGCTTGCAGCAGCACGATCGTGCGGTTGTCGACTTCAGGGAACTCCTCGGCCCGCAGCCGCCCCGCCGAGTCGGTGGGCACGAGAGTGATCGCGTCGGTTCCGATTCCCGCCATGTGCAACGCCTTCAAGGCCGAGACGTGAACCTCGGCCGTCGTGACGACCCGCAGTGCCGGCGCCCCGTTGAACCCCTGCTGCAAGGTGTCCCACCCGGCGCGGGCCAGCAGCGCGTCGCGGGCCGCCAGCACGCACGTCAGGTTGGCGACGGTGGCGCCGGAGCAGAACGTCGCGGTCGCGTCCGGCGCCAGCCCGAGCAACTCGCACACCCAGCCGGCAGCGATCGCGTCGAGCCGGGTGCCGACGGGTGACATGACCGGGGTGCCGACGTTCTGGTCCCAGGCAGCGGCGAGTGCCCCCGCACCCGTCGCCGCCGGATCGGTCCCGCCCACCACGAAGCCGAAGTAGCGCCCGTGGGTGACGTCGACCGCCGCAGGGGAGCCGAATTCGTCCAGCAATTGCAACACTTCTCGTGGCGGGCGGGGTCCCGCCGGCAAATCAGTGCTGAATTGCTCCAGCCCCGCGACGCTCGCCTCCGACGGGAAGACCCCGCGCGCCGGATCGCCGGCGAGGTAGCGCGCCGCCCGGCTCGCCGCGTCGAGGAGGATCTCGGCGGCTTCCTTGCCCTGCGTGTCGCTGCTCAGGGTGCGACCGCGCCCATGTCGGCCATCCCGGACGGCAGGTGGCGTCCCACCGTGCCGTGCTCGAAGACGCCGTAGCCCTGCTGACCGTCGAGGGTGGCCCGGGCCAGATGGTCGGTGCCGCCCCAGGGGATACGCGCGAAAACCTCCGGGTCGGTGAAGTCGTAGGTCCGGCCGTTGGTCCACGACTCGCCCATCCACATCCCGTGGTTCCAGCCGTCGCCCGAGGAGTAGCCGCAACCAAAATGCAGCGGCACTCCGGTCAGGCACTCGATCTCGAGATCGAGGGAACGGCGGTTCACCGTCTTCAAATGCAGGGTCGCGCCGGCGGGGATGCGGGTGCCGGGCTGGTAGCGGATGTCGAGCTCGGGCCAGCCGAGCTGCTCCATCTTGCGGCCGGTCGCGCTCGGCCATACGCGTACCGCATAGTTCAGGGTCCGGAAACCGTCCCCGTCCTCCTCGACCATGAAGTGCACCGCGAAATCCTCGAATTTGATGGGGATCCACACCCACCAGATGCCCGGCTCGCGATCGGACGGCCGCCCCGCCGGCTCCGCCTCGCCGACCGGCCGGATGCCCCACGAGCGGTCGCGGGTCGCGGTCCAGGTCTGCGGATCGACGGGCAGGGTCAGGCCGTCGACCCGGATCTCGCCCTCCCACGTGCCGACCTGCGCGTAGCGGCAGCCTTCGAGGGTCACCTTGCCGGTCGGGCCGCCGAACTTCACGTGCTGCGGCTCGCGCATCGGGTCGTAGTCGGAGCGGAAGGTCAGGTCGAAGCCGACACCGTGCTCGTCGCCGTCGCACCGCAGATGCAGCTCCCGGAAGGGCTCAACGACCTCGAGGCGGTAGGGGCCCACTTGCTGCTTGAGCTTGTCGGCCGGACGGATTCCTGAGGTCTGCACGCTCCACTGCTTGTCACCACGCCGCACCGAGGCGAACGCGTCGATGACGCCGAGGTTGGGATACACGCCGAGCCCTGTCAGCATCTCGGTCTCACCAGAGTGCTGCAGCGCCTGATAGATGCAGCGGTCGTACGCGTTGCGGTCGGCGGTGGCCACATAGGCCATCGACATCGGCACCTGGTGGATCGGATGCTCGTCGAGCGGGTCGAGCTCCATCAATGGGTCCTCTCGGGGCGCCGGTTCATCGCATCGGTACTGGATCGCTAATGCGTCGAACCGATTGTTCACCCCGGCGAACCCGCTCTTGGCAGCGGGAGGGGTCTGGCTAGATCGCGTCTGGCGGCGCCGGGGGAGCCGTGCACGCCAGCGCCTTCGGGTCCTGGTTGGGTGCCGGCAGCGTCGGCGGTTCCAGGAACGCGGGGGTGCCCGTCAGGTCGATCGAGTCGAGCAGGTTGCTGGCCGCGGAATCGCGATAGGTCAGCGCGGGCAGGTTCCACTTCGTCTCGATCAGCTTCAGGATCGAGGTGTGGTCGTGCACCACGTGCGAGACGTAATTGCGCCGCGCGCGCGGCGACACGATGACGGCGGGAACCCGGAAGCCGTACCGGTCGTAACCGCCGGGCTGCTTCTGCGGCGCAATGACCGGTGCGATCGAATCCGGTGCGAGCGCGGCCGGCGGCGGGACGTGGTCGTAGTAGCCGCCGTGCTCGTCGTAGCACCAGACGAGCAGCGTCTTGGGCCACAGCGGGCTGTTCATCACGGCGTTGATGACACTGGCCGCAAATGCCTCTCCCACAAGGATGTTCTGCGGGTTCTCCTCGGAGCTCTTCTCGAAGTCCGGATCGACGAGGGAGTAGGAGGGCAGCGTGCCGGCCGCGGCGTCCTTGAAGAACTCGGCAATCGGCACGAGCTTGTCCGGGTTCGCCTGGTGGATCCCGTTGACCAGCAGGCATGTGGCGAGTGAGGAGAAGTAATTCTTCCACGTGATCGAGTGCTGGTTCAGCCGCTCGAAGATGGTGCCGTTCGGCGGCCCTGGTGCGGTGACGCTGCTGATCCGGTTGTCCACGAGCCCGTACGCGGTGCCCGCCAGCAGGAAGCGCCGGTTGGGATACGTCTGCGCCAGCACCGAGGAGAAGTAGCGGTCCGCCAGTGGGAACGTGTTCGCCAGCCCGTAGTAGAACGGCAGATCCTGCTGCTCCCAGTAGCCCATCGAGACCGGCCCGCTATCGCTGCGGACGAAGCCGTCATTGCGCCCGTCGTCGTACTGGATGTGGCTGGCGTCCCAGGCCTGGCTCGGCTTCTTCGCCAGCTGGCAGGTGGATGTCATGTGGTACGCGCGCACCGAACGCCCCGACGCGTCGCGATTCGCCGCCGTCGGCCGGCCCGATGCGTCGAGGGTGAAGCCGTCGCCGCGGCGCAGCATGCCGAGGTAGTTGTCGTAGGAGTGGTTCTCCATCATCAGCACGACGATGTGCTCGATCTCAGGCAGCGTGTCGGTGCCGGCCGGGAGCATCGGATTGGGCAGCGAGCCCGGGCGCGGCGCCTGCGAGGGGATCGCGCTCGGGCGCAAGGAGGGTGTGGGCGAGGCACCGCTGGAGCGGGCGGGAGCCGGCTTCCCCGTGCCGCTGCTGCCGCATGCCGCGGCGCCGAGCGCGATCAGCCCGCCGGCCAGCACGCCTCGGCGGGTGGGGCTCTTGCCGGTCCCGGGTCCAGCCGATCCGGTGCTCACGCGGGCAGCCTAAACCCACCTCGGTGGCCGGATGGTGAACGTGCGTTCACCCTCCGGTGAGGTCAAGGAGTGCGCGAAGGGCTCCGATACGACACCGGTGACCGCCGACCGAAGCACCGACCGGCAACGTGACGAGGCGCTGCGCGCGCTGCTCGACAATCGCCACGCGCTGTTTGCCGCGCTCTCGGACGACGGTTTCCGCATCGCGCTCCCGCCTGAGATCGGCGTCAGCGAGCAGCAGGTCATCGCGCTGCCGACGGACCGGGCGACCATCATCGATGTGCTGGCTCCGGCCGAGGCGATGAAGGTCGTCACCGCCTGGGAGAGCGCTGAAGACGCGGGCATGGCATTTGCCGAGGTGCACGCGCGGCACGAGCCCGAGCGCCTGCTCACCCTGACGATGATCGACATGCGGCACCGCTTCGGGGTGTGGATCACCACGCTCAGCCCGGCCGAAACCACGGTGGCGCCAGCCCGTTTCGCCGACGATCTGGCGGGCGCACTGTCGAGCTCGGTGCGGCCGCGTACGGCGACGATGAGCAAGTCCGAGCACGCCGTCATCCTCGACATCGACGACCGGGCGAGCCGCATGCTCGGCTGGACAACGGGTCAGATGGCTGGCAAGCGTTCCACCGAATTCCTGCACCCCGATGACCACGAACGCGCGATCGCCGCGTGGCTGGACCTGCTCGCGAAGAAGGGTTCGCAGCGGGTGCGTTCGCGGCACCGCTGCGCTGACGGCACCTGGCTCTGGATCGAGACCGAGCACACTTACCTCGAGCCCGAGGACGAGAATTCCAAGCCGAGCGTGCTCGCCGAGCTGACTGACATCTCCGATGAGATGAAGGCGCACGAGGACCTCCGTCGCCGGGAGCGGCTCTTTCGCCGTCTCGCCGAATCACTGCCGCTCGGTGTGCTGCAGATCGACGCCGATCGCGGCCTGCTGTACGTCAACGAACGGCTGGCCCGGATCGTCGGCTCCGACGCTCCGCCGACGCTCGACGAACTCGTCGCGGCGGTCGATGCCGGGAGCCGTCCGGACTTCGACGCGGCGCTGGACGCGGCGCTGCACGGCGGGCTCGACGGTGAGCTCGAGATGACGTTGCACTCCGTCGCCGACGGGGAGTTGCGGATCCTGTCGGTGAATGTCATCTCGCTCGGTCAGGGCGAAGGCGTGCCCGGCGCGCTCTGCTGCTTCACCGACATCACCGAAAGTGCCCGGCTGCGCGACGAACTGCGCACCAAGGCGAGCTTCGACATGCTCACCGGCTGCCACAACCGGGCGACGGTCATGGCCTACCTGAGCGACCACCTCGCAGCCGGCGCCCGCGCCGCGGCGATCTTCGTCGACCTCGACAACTTCAAGCCCATCAACGACGAGTTCGGCCATGAGGCCGGCGACGAACTCCTGGTCCACATTGCCCAGCGGCTGCAGGGAATCGGGGACTCACGCGGCATGACCGGACGGCTCGGCGGCGACGAGTTCCTCATCGTCGTCACGGGCCTGGGCTCCGAGTCCGAAGCCGTTGCGTTCGCCGATGCCGTAGGCGCTTTGGTACGTGAGCCGGTCGCGCTCTCGGGCATGACCGTCATCCCGAGCGCGAGCGTCGGCGTCGCCCTTTCCCGTCCAGGCGAGGACGCGCGTTCGCTCATCAAGCGCGCCGACGCCGCCATGTACCTGGCCAAGGCGCGCGGCCGTCAGCAGCGGGAAGCGGCTCCTAGAACGTGATGATGATGCGGCCGGTCGTATCGCGCTGACCCATCGCTGCAATGGCCGCAGGGAGCTCCTCGAACGGGCTCTGCCGGCCGATGACCGTGCGTACCTTCTTGCTGCGGATGAGTTCGATGATGCTGTCGTTGATCTGCTGGCCGAGGTCGCGCGACAGGAAGTTGAACCCCATCATCTGTTTGACGATCGTGGCCGTTTCCGGCGCCGCGTAGGACATGAGAACCCCGCCGAGCTGAATGTTCGCGGCCATCACTTTGCGGGGGATGATGAACGGCTCGTCGGCCTTGGTCTTGTCGCCGGCGAAGCCCATCATCACCAGGCGCCCGTCGTAGGCGACGCACTTCAGGGTCTGCTCGAAGATGCCGGCGACGACGTTGTCGAAGACCACATCGACCCCGCGGTTGTCGGTCTCGGCGAGGACCACCTCGGCGAAGTCCTGCTCCTTGTAGTTGATCAGCACGTGGGCGCCGAGTTCGCGGCAGAGTTCGAGCTTTTCCGCGGAACCGGCGGTGGCGAAGACGCGTGCCCCGGCGTTCGCGGCAAGTTGCACCGCGGCTGATCCGGCGCCGCCCGCGGCCGCGTGGATGAGGACGCTCTCACCGGCCTTGAGCTTGCCGCGCTCGAACAGGCCGAGCCACGCGAGATGGAAGGGGAAGTAGATCGCGGCCGCGTCAGGCAGCGGGATGTCCTCGGGCATCTCGAACATCGAAATCGTGCCGCAGATCGTGTACTCGGCATAGCCGCCGGTGGCGCCGTTCGTGGTGGAGACGACCCGCTTGCCGAGCCACTCTTCGGCGCCCGCACCGGCCGCGTCGACGACTCCCATGACCTCCATGCCGGGGATGCACGGCAGCGGCGGGATCACCATCATGTTGCCGCCGGTGATGCGCTCGAGATCGTTGAGGTTCAGTGGGATTGCCGCCACCTTGACCCTGACCTCGCCCGGGCCAGGCTCGGGGATCGGGATCTCATCGAGCTGCAAGACGTCCAACGGCTGGCCCCACTCGTGGACCCGCCAGGCCCGCATGGTTGCGCTCATGTTCGTGTCTCTCTTCCGGATCGTGGCGGTTCATTCAGGAGCGGTCGTTATTCAGGAGCTAAGCCGAGCTGTTCGATATAGCCCTTGAGGTCGCGGCGGACCTGCGCCGGGTCGATGCCGTACTCCTCGGGCGTGTAGGCGTGGATCCCGTGCTTGCCTTTGGGGTTGTCGGCGATGAAGGCCTTCATCCGCGCGGCACCCTCGTCGGTCATGGTGAGGTCGAGCGCCTGGTAGATGTCGCTGATGACGGCGAACTGGTCGGCGACGAAATCCTGGAAATGCATGTCGTAGAAGATCGCTTCGGGGTACTCCTCTGCGGCGCGCACCGAGAGCGCGTGGTCGATGGCGCGGCCGAGCCGCGGGGTCCAGTCGCGCGCCACGTCGAACTTGTCGACATGGTCGCTCCCGACCGAGCGCACCAGCGAGGTGAGGCTCGCGTACGACGTCACCGACTTCACCGGATCGCGATGGGTGAAGACGATGCGTGCGTCAGGGTAGGTGCGCAGCAGGTGCTCCAGCCCCCACAGATGAGCTCCGGTTTTGAGCACCCAACGGTCGCGCTGCGGTGCCCGCCATTGCAGGTGCTGCAGCTGCTTGAGATGGAAGTCGTAGACGTGTGACCAGTCGGCCTCGAGGTCCACCCAGTCCTGGTAGGTCGGCACCCGGAACTGGTTGTGGAACAGGGGCGTGCACATCGCCTCGCCCATCATCACGACGCATTCCTGCGAGAGCTCGGCACCGGTCGGATGCATCGCCTTGAACTGGCGGTCGCGCTCGGTCTCGGTCTCGGGCGACGGCATCATCGACTGGGTCAGTGCGATGCGCGGGTCGGTGTCGAAGGTCGCGGCTTCCGGCGGCGGGGACGGGTGCGTCACCTCCCACGTGAGCGGTGCGCGGCTGTCGGGGTCCTGAGCGAGGATGTCGTGCAGGATCGTGGTCCCCGTGCGGGGAAAGCCGATGATGAACACCGGCCGTACGATCTTCTGCCCGGCAATCTCGGGAAAGAGCTTGCGGTCGTTGACGTAGTTGAGCCGGTTGACCGTGTGCAGCAGGGCGCGCTCGCGGGCGATGAGCCGCCCCGTGTCGTTGAGCTGAGCGTCCTTTTCCAGGGAATCCAGGAACAGTCCGAGCGGCTCCACGAACGGGCCGTCGCCGAAGTCGGAAAGGCCGCCCGTCCGGCGCTCGCCTTCGGCCACGAAATCGTCGACGACGAAGGGGTCCAGCTCAGGGCGGTCGGCGCTCATAGAGCGCAAGCTAGCGCATGGCTTAGGTGAACCACGCACCGACCCGGGCCGCCTGCTGAGGGGTAACTCAGGTGTCAGGCAGGCTCGACGGCAGGCGCTGCGCGGCCGGCAGCGATGAACGCGCGCGCCTTGGCGGTCTTGACCGCTTCCGTGAGCGAGTCGATGTCGTACGCGCCGTAATGCCGCCGCCCGTTGATGAAGAATGTCGGGGTTCCCGAGACGGACGACAGGCTGGCCGAGTCGAGGTCGTCGGCCACCCGCGAGGCATTCACATGACGGTTCAACTCGTCCTTGAAGCGCTCGACGTCAAGGCCGAGCTCAGCCGCGTAGTTCGCCAGGTCCGGAGATTTCAGATGGTCCTGGCGGGTGAGCAGCAAGTCGTGCAGCTCCCAGAATTTCCCTTGATTGGCAGCTGCCTCTGCGGCCTCGGCGGCGATCTGCGCCTGCGGATGAACGTCGTGCAGGGGCAGGTGCCGCCAGACGTAACGCACATCGGCGTGCCCGGCGAGGAACTCGCGCACGATCGGCTCGGCCTGCCCGCAGTATGGGCACTGGAAGTCGCCGTACTCGACGATGGTGATGAGCGATTCGCGGGGACCGCGGACGTGGTCGTGGTCGGGATCGACGGGGGTCGCCAGATCGACGATCGTCTCGGCGGTTCCCAGCAGCGCCCGGGCGCGCACGTCCGAGGGAAGCATGGCCGTCAAACGGAAGACCGTCCACGCGACGATGGCAGCGGCCAGCGCGGCGGTCAGGACGCCGAGCTTTGCTTCGCGCAGCTCGTCGCCGTGGAAAGCAAGCGAGGCGATCAGCAGCGAGACGGTGAAGCCGATGCCGGCGATGGCGCCGGCGCCGGCGGTCGACGCCCAGCCCACCGGCAGCGCGATCCGTCCGCGGCTCAACTTGGTCACCAGCCAGGCGACGCCAACCACGCCGATCGGCTTGCCGAGCACGTAGCCGACGATGATGCCGAGCGTGATCGGCGACGTGTACGCCTTCGACAGGAACTTGCCGTCGATCTTGATTCCCGCGTTGGCCACGGCGAAGACCGGCACGATCAGGTAGCTCGTCCATGGGTGGTAAAGCTGCTGCAGGCGGTCGTTGAACGAGAGCGTCGCCTCGAGGCCGGCGCGGGCCTCGCGGGCGAGCTCCGGTGTGGGTTGCTCGCGGAAGAGCCGGAAAAGACCGGTGGCGCGTTCGAGCTCATCGCGGTTGGGGGCGTACGCGTACGTCAGCAGGCCCATCGCGAGACCGACGACGACCGGGTCGATCCCGGAGTGGAAGAGTGCGACCCACGTGGCTATCCCGAGCAGCCCGTAGAGCAGTCCGTAGCGCAGGCGCAATGCCCGCACGACGAGGATGGCGGCGAAGAAGAGGAGCGCGAACATCAGCGGGCGCATCGAGACGTGATCGCTGTAGGCAACGGCAATGACGACCAAGGCGACGAGGTCGTCGACGACGGCGACCGTGAGCAGGAAAAGCCTGACCCGGTCAGGGATTTGGCGGCCCACGATCGCGAGCAGCCCGAGCGCGAAAGCAGTGTCGGTCGACATCGCGACTCCCCAGCCGTGCCGAGATGCATGGCCGGCGTTGATGGCCAGGAAGATGGCGATCGGCACGACCATGCCGCCGATCCCGGCCGACACGGGCAGCACGACGCGGCGCCGTTCTCGCAGCTCGCCGAGATCGAACTCGCGGCGCGCTTCCAGCCCTACGACAAAGAAGAAGAACGTCATCAGGCCGCTGTTGATCCAGCCCCGCAGATCCTGTGTGACGCCTGAGCCCCCGAGCCGGACCGAGAGGATCGTGGCCCAAGTCTTGTCGTAGGAGTTCACATCGGCGTTGGCCCAGACCAGTGCCGCGAGGGTGCCGGCGAGCAGGATCGCCGCACTGCCGGACTCGGTGCTGAGGAAGATGCGCAGCGGCGTCACCTTGCTCTGGGTCCATGCGGTCCGGCCAGAGAATGCTCCGCTTTCGGCGACTACCTCGTCGGTCACAGCGCCGCCGGAACGCTGGCGGCTGCCGGGATCACCCGCTCGGCGCCCGCGTAGACATTCATCGTCTCGCCGCGCAGGAATCCCACGAGGGTCATGCCGACCTCGGCCGCTAGTTCGGCGGCGAGTGACGACGGCGCCGAGACGGCGGCCAGCAGCGGGACGCCGGCCATGAACGCCTTCTGGGTCAGCTCGAACGAGGCGCGACCGCTGACCATCAGCACATGGCCCCGTGCCGGCACCTCACCGGCGGTGAGGGCCCACCCCAGCACCTTGTCCACGGCGTTGTGCCGGCCGACGTCTTCGCGGGCGCACAGCAGGTTTCCGGCGCTGTCGAACAGGCCGGCGGCGTGCAAGCCCCCGGTGCGTTCGAACGTCGCCTGCTCGCGGCGCAGCGCCTCGGGCAAGGTGGCCAGCAGCCCGGTGGTCACCTGCAGCGGGTCGGCGCTCACGTCGTAGGCGCTGCGCCGGCGTACCGCCTCGATGCCGGCGGCGCCGCACAGCCCGCACGCCGACGTGGTGACGAAGGCGCGCTCGACGCTCGGATCAGGCGGGGCGACGCCCTCGGCCAGCACGATGTCCAGCATGTTGTAGGTCTGGCGACCGTCGGCGTCGATGCCGGCGCAATAGCGCATCGTCCGGATGTCGCCGGCTGCCCGGACAACGCCTTCCGCCAGCAGGAAGCCGGAGGCGAGCTCCATGTCGGAGCCGGGCGTGCGCATCGTGACGGCCAGCGGGCGGCCGTCGATCCGCAGCCCCAGCGGCTCCTCGACCGCGAGCGTCTCCACGCGTTGGACAGCCGGCGGCTCTGTGCTGGACATCCGGCTGGACATCCGCACGACGGGGCGCCGCGCCGTGATGCGTCCCATGGCTCAATCTTGCCCTTGATCGGCGCCGAGGTCACTGTGGGCTGCCCTGAAACCTGGACTGGTTGTAGAACTATGCCCATGGCATCGAACAGCACCCTCCTGATCATCGGCGGCGGTTTGGCCGGAGCCAAGGCCGCCGCAGGAGCCCGCGAGGCCGGCTTCGAGGGCCGCATCGTGATCGTCGGCGAGGAGTCGCACGACCCGTACGAGCGGCCGCCATTGTCGAAGGAGATCCTGCGCGCCGAGAAGGCGTCGGATTCTTCGCGGGTGAACGACAGCGGCCACTACGCCGAGCACTCGGTCGAGCTGATCACCGGCGATGCCGTCACGTCGCTGGACGCGGGCGCCAAGCGGGCGCAGCTGGCGAGCGGCACGTCCATCTCCTTCGACGCCGCGGTGCTGGCGACGGGGGCTGCGCCGCGCAAGCTCACGCTGCCGGGAGCCGATCTGGCGGGGGTCCACTACCTGCGCACGATCGAGGACTCCGTCGCCCTGCACGACGCGATCACGAAGGCGTCCCGGGTGGCGGTCATCGGCGCGGGGTGGATCGGCTCGGAGGTTGCTGCCTCCGCTCGGCAGTTGGGCGCCGACGTCGTCCTGATCGAGCCGCTGCCGGCGCCGCTGCACCGGGTACTCGGTACGGAGGTCGGCTCGGTGTTCAGCCAGCTGCACACCGACCACGGTGTCGCGATGCGCCTCGGCGTGGGCGTCGCGAAGTTGGAGGGCGGTTCGGCCGTCGAGCGAGTGGTCCTGGAGGACGGACGCGTCGAGGCGGCGGATGTCGTCGTCGCGGGTGTCGGGGTCACCCCACGGATCGAGCTGGCCGAAGCCGCCGGGCTCACCATCGACAACGGCGTCGTCGTCGATCAGAACCTGCAATCCAACGCGCCGGGCATCTTCGCCGCCGGCGACATCGCCAACGCCTTCCACCCGCACTACCAGCAACACATCCGCATCGAGCACTGGGCGAACGCGCTGAACCAGGGCGCGGCTGCAGGCGCGAACGCGAGCGGCGATCCCACCCCCTACACGCGGCTGCCGTACTTCTTCTCCGACCAGTACGACCTTGGCCTGGAATACGTGGGTTACGCGAGCGCCGACGACGAGGTCGTCATCCGCGGCGACGCCGGCAAACGCGAGTTCATCGCCTTCTACCACCGCGGCGGCATCGTCACGGCGGCCATGAACGTCAACATCTGGGACGTCGTCGACGACCTGCGCGCCATCATCACCGCCGGGAAGCGGGTCGACGTCGCGAAGATGGCCGATCCCAGCGTGCCCCTGAGTGAGCTGGTGTCCTAGCGCCCGAGGACCCGGATGAGCTGGCGGCCAAGGGATTTTTCGGTGCCTCGACCGTGGGCGTGCTCCGCGAGCGTGCTCCCGGCGATGGCGCCTGGTTCGACGACGCGTCCTATGTTGCCGCCGGAGCGGCGATCGCGGCTGGCGATGATGTCTTTTCCGGAAGCGACATCGTGCTGTGCGTGCAGCCGCCGGGGCCCGAGCGTCAAGAGGCGTTGAAGCCTGATACGACGCTCATCGGGTGGCTGCGCCTGCGTTCCGATCCCGCCCTCGCGCGCCGCCTCGCTGACGCACACGTGACGGCCCTGAGTCTCGACGGTCTCCCGCATCTGCTGAGCAGCGCGCAATCGATGCATGTCCTTTCGTCCCAGACGAATGCGGCGGGCTACAAGGCCGCGCTCGTGGCCGCCGATGCCAAGGCGGCGCTCAGCGCCCTGCACACCTGCTTAAGTGCCTACGTTCACTGAGATTCTGCGGGCTGATCGACGTGGACGGCGATCTCGGCACCGAGCTTGGCGTCCTGCAATAGCTGCAAGCCGTCGCCGCTCCAGAAACGCCCGGGGTCATACCAGCTCGCCTCGCGGTCGGCGGGTAGTAGACCCATGGCGACGTACGTCATCGCGACGATCTCGGCGCAATAGGCCGTCTCGAGGCTGGCTTCCTCGCTTGCGCCGGTGCGTTTCCTGATCCGGCCGGCTCGGCTCTTCAGCCAGCCGCCGGCCAGGCTCGCCATCGAAGGAAACGGCGTGCCGTCCAGGCGGCTGATCGTGCGCAGCGCGGCGTCTTCCATGTCGCGCGTGACGGGTGGTTCGAGCGGGCGCAGCCAACCGCGCTGCCCGTATTTGACCGACCAGGTCGTGACCGCTGCCGACAGGTCGTGCAGCTGCGCGCCGCGGGTGTGCTCGCCGGTCCAGACATCCGGCAGCGAACGGCCGAGCTCGGCATGCCACATCAGCGGCGGCAGGTCGTCGATCGCGATCGTCATACCTACGTGGTTGACGGGCGAGTTGGTGGTGATCCGGATGGCCCGGTCGGCAGCGCTGTAGCCGCGGAAGAGCCAGAGGTCACCGGTGCGCGTGATCGCGCTGGCCTCGGCCAGGCTCATTCCGTTGTCTGACACTCGGCTAGCGTAGTGGGATGCGCTGTTGGAAATGGCTCGGGCTTGCGGGTGTCGCCGGCGTCGCGGCCGGGAGCGTAGCGGTCGCCAGGGAACAGCGGCGCCGTAACGCGTACACGCCCGACGAGATCCGTTCCCGGCTGCGCGCGCGGGTTGACGGCTCGCCAGACGCGTCATGACCGATGGGGTTGCGCCGGTCATCGACACGCACACCCACGTCATCTCACCGGACCGATCGCGCTTCCCGCTCGAGACACCCGACTTTCCGGCGGTGTGGGTAAGCGAGAGCCCAGTGGCGGTCGACGGACTGCTGGCAGCGTTGGATGCCGGCGGGGTGAGCGGTGCGGTGCTGGTCCAAGCCAAAGGCGCGTACGGCTTCGACAATGCCTACGTCGCCGAGGCTCGTGACGCTGCCCCCCCACGGCTGGTGAACGCGGCCGTCATCGACCTGGCCGCGGCTGGCCGCGAGCCGGTGCTCCGCTATTGGTGCGTTGAGCGGTCCATCCTCGGACTGCGGGTGTTCAACATCCCGGCGGCCGATCCCGACTGGCTACGCGACCCCTCCTTGCCGGGCTTGCTGCGGCTCGCGTCCGAGCTTGGCGTGCGGCTCAGCGTCTGCATTCTCGCCCCTGACCTTCCCGCCGTCGGGCGACTGCTCGCCGCCCTTCCTGATGTGCCGATCGCCATTGACCACTGCGGTTTTGTGGAGCTCGGCGAAGGCACGCGCTCGGCCGGAGCACAGTCCCTGACCGATCTGGCCGCTTTCGACAACGTGCGGCTCAAGGTGACGACGACCATCCTCACCATGGCCGAGCAGGCCGGGATGGCGGCCGCTGATGTCGTCGAGTGGCTCTGCGAAGGGTTCGGCGCCGAGCGGCTCATGTGGGGCAGCGACTACCCCCAGCACCACTCCGAGCCGTATCCCGAAATCGTCGAGTACGGCCGCCGCGCCTGCTCGCGGCTGTCCCCGTCGGAGCAGGCGCGTTTCCTCGGTGGAACCGCGCTCGAATTGTGGCCGGAGCTGATGGCATGACTGAGGCGTCGGCCGGCGTGCCGGGCACACCCTGGGCGCTCATGGTGTCTCGGGAGAACCTTTCCGAGACTGTTCTGACAGCGCAGGCCGAGATCCCGCTCAACGAGGGTCAGGCGCTGCTCGCGGTCCGCCGTGTTGGCATGACGGCCAACAACGTGACGTACGCGGTACTGGGAGAATCTTTCCGCTACTGGGACTTTTTCCCGGCGGGCCCCGGGCTCGGGATCGTGCCGCTCTGGGGCTTCGCGGAGGTGGTCGAGAGCCGCTCGGAGGGAACGCCGATCGGCGGCCGTTACTACGGCTACCTGCCTTCCGCGAGCCACCTCGTGGTGCAGCCCGGCCGGGTCGATTCGCGGGGCTTCGCCGACGCGACGCCGCACCGCCACAATCTGCCGTCGCCCTACAACGCCTACTCGCTGACGACAAGCGATCCCGCTTACGACGCGGCGCACGAAGACCTGCTGGTCCTCTTCCGGCCGCTGTTCTACACCTCGTTCATGCTCGCAGATCAGCTGCAGGACAAAGAGTTTTTCGGCGCGGAGGCGCTCGTCTTCTCGTCGGCGTCCAGCAAGACCGCGTACAGCGCGGCGCATCTACTGGCGGGGGCCGGGCCGCGGGTGGTCG
>DATAVO010000080.1:0-5907 GCA_036267695.1 Frankiaceae bacterium | reverse complement strand
CCGCAAGGCTCCAGATGGCGGCGCTGGAAGCTACCCCCGCGACGAGCGAGACGACGAGCCCCGTCGCTACCCAATTCGGGATGAGCACGTGCAGCAGGCGCTCCAGCAAGGGAAGCCCGGGGAAGTCGACCTCGGTGCGTTCGGGGTACTTCGGCGAGAAGTAGCCGTCGCGCGCCACCTTCGTGAACAGCCCCACATCCCAGCGGTCCCAGATGCGGATGAAGTTCGGAACATCGCGGCCCGAGGACGCGCCAAGGACGTGCGATGAGGCGAACGAGAGGAGCGCGACGACGACCCGGCTTCCGAGCCAGATCGGGAGGCTCGCCCGCAACCCCTCGGCAAACCCTGGCTGTTGTTCCGCGAGTGCCGCCGACTGCTGCTCGCGGTCGGCGACGTCCGTCACGCGAACACGCGCCGGTCGGGCACCCCGTCGAGAATGCCTCCGGCGGGATCATCGACGTTTGCGGCTTGCCGGACGACGTCGCGCTCCGGTTGATAGATGTCGCTCACGATCAGTGCCGCGACGACGAGAACCGCGACTTGACGTGCCACCACCGCACTCACGAACCAGCCTTCCGGCACCCCGGCTTTACCGAACGCGGTGCTGTCGTCGTAGACGAACCAGAGGTAGCGCATGACCACCTCGTAGATCTCCACGATCTGCCAGCCGAGCAGCACGCGCCAGTGCGGATACGCCAGCACGGCCAGGGGCAGCAGCCAGAGCGAGTACTGCGGCGAGTCGACCTTGTTCGACAGCAGGAAGGCCACAATCACCAGGAACGCGATCTGTGGGACGCGGGGCCGGCGCGGTGCGGTCAGCACGATGTAGCCGATCACCGCGACGAGGAAGATGCCCCACACGGCACCTGCCGCGTTGAGCACCGAATGTGGAATCGCCCCACGCGATCGTGCGTAGCTGACGGTCTGGGTGACCCCGACGGTCAGGATCGCCATCGCGCCAAGCGTGATGACCGCCGCCTTGCTGCTGCGGCGCCAGTTGCCGACCACCCCAGCGATCAGCACGCCGACGATGATGGACACCCATGCCACCGTCGCGGTGCTCTCGGTCCGTCCGAGATATTGCGCGACGTACGGCAGCGAATCCCAGTCCGCCGTACGGCTGCTGTTGAGCTCGAAGAAGCGATACAGATTGTTGTGCCGATGCCCGGCGTCATCGACGTAACTACCGGCGAAAGGCCAGACCGCGGCGTACGTCACGACGAGGGTGCCGACCGCCCAGAGCGTGCAGCGCCGCCACGCGCCCAGCCGGCCCGCCCGGTAGGCGAGTAACCCGAGTGCCACCAGTATCAGCAAGGGATACGCCTTCGTCGCGGCGCCGAACCCGAACAGGATCCCGGCCACGGCGGGCGCTTTCTTGGACCAGGCGAGCAGACCACCCGCCGCGAACGCGACAGCCAGCAGATCCCAGTTGGTGAAGGCGTGAAACGCCAGCAACGGCGCGGCCGCCAGCAGCATCACGTCAAGTCGGCGCCGACCCGCGGTCAGGGCCGTACAGATCACCGTGATGATCGCGGCGAGCGTCAGCAGAATCGCGGTGGCGTCGAAGAAGACCGCGTTGCGGGCGGTGAAGTTGTCCTTAGGCGCCGCATGCGAGACGACCGCCCCCGCCTCCATCGCCGCCCCGATCAGCACCGGATATTCGACGGGCTGATCGACGTACGGGAGCTTGTTCTCGTTGAGCTTCTCGGTCGAGTACAGCGGCAGGATGTCGCTGTAACAGACCCGCGTGTATTGGTAGTTGTGCTGCCAGTTGCTGACGTCGCGGCAGGGGAACTTCTGCCCGTACCCGACGAGGCAGGTGATGACCGTCGTCAGCACCAGCGCTGACAGCAGCGACCAGCGCACACCGCGCCGGGCATGGCGGCCGAGCGGCCCGCCGACCAGTTCACCGGCGACGTATGTGGTGTGCGGGGTGTGCGGGCTCCTCGAAGCAGGCGCCGCGTCCGCCGGTGGCGTGACTTCCGGGGCGACCGTCATGACCGCAGTTTGGACTATCCGGCCCTCGCAGGAGCCTCACGGCAGGCGTATTGCCGCCTATTGCGGAGCCGCGCCGCCGCCCGGCCCTGACTGACGGCCCGGATTGTTGCCACCCCCGCCGCCGCCGAGCAGACCTCCGAGCAGCCCGCCGGATGAGGGGGTAGGCGTCGGGGTCACCGGCAACGTCGGGGGCGGGGCCTGGGTCGGCTGCGGCGACGGCGTCTGAGTGACCTTCTGAGTCGGCTTCGGCGACGCGGGCGGCGAGGTCGTCGCCGACGGCGCCGGCGGCGGAGGCGGAGGGGCCGCGTGGTCGAGCGAGGTCGTGCCGCCGAACGCCGGCGCCGGGAAAGGCAGTACCGGCTGGCCGGCCAGCGCTGCGGCCATGAAGGTCTGCCAGGTGTGCCCGGCCGTCGAGGCCCCTGTCGCCTCAGTGGCGTTGTTGAAGATTCCGTTCAGCGATTGCAGGTGATTCGCGCGTGACACGGCGACGCACGACGCCAGCTGCGGCGAGTACCCGCACAGCCAGGTCGAGACGTTGCCGTCGGTGGTTCCGGTCTTTCCGGCGACGGGCCGCCCGGGTGAAAGTCCGGCCGCGGTCCCGTACTCGAACACCTGCTGCAGCGCGTACGTCTCGTCGGCGGCGACGGACGGGCTGAGCACCCGGGTGGCCTTGACCTTGGCCTTGTAGACGACCGTTCCATCGCTGTCGGTGGCTTCGGCGACGAGGTGCGCCGGGACATGCACTCCTTGTGCCGCGAAGGTCGCGTAGACGTCCGTCAGGTTCAGCGGGCTGGTCGCGGCGACGCCGAGCGGCAAGGCGTCCACGGCGGGGAGTTTCTCCGACGCCGGGATGCCGAGCGCATGGGCGGTGTCGATGACGTTCTGCGTTCCGGCGTCGCGGGCGAGCGGGACGAAGACGCTGTTGATCGACTGCGCGGTGGCCTGCAGCAGGTTGATCTGCCCGACGCTTTCGCCGGCGAAGTTGGGGACACCCTGCGGGTAGCCAGGCGTGATCACCTGACCGCTGTTGCCGTTGTAGTAGCTGTTGAGGCTGATCCCCTTTTTCAGCGCGGCCGCAAGGGCGATCGGCTTGAATGACGAGCCGGGCTGGATCGGGTCAGTGACGTTGTCGACGTAATCGCTGAAGGAACTGTTCGGCGCCTTGCCGTAAAAACGCCCGCCGTACCAGGCCCGCACCTCCCCGGTCCCCGGCTGGATCGCCACGAGCGCCGGCTGAACGTCGACCGGAGTGAAGGCGAACGTTCCAGTGACAGCATCGACGGCCGCCTTCTGTGCGACCGGGTCCAGCGTCGTGGTGATGTGCAGGCCGCCGCGGGTGATCTCGTCCTCACTGATCCCGTGGGCGCGCAACTCGCTGATGACCGCGTCGCGGATGTACGCGTCCTGCGCGTTCTGCGGTGCGTTCGGTCCGGTCGTCGACAGCGGGATGGTCGGCGGGATCGTCAGCGCATCAGCCTGTGCCTGGGTCAGCCAGTTCTTACCGGCCATCGCATCGACGACCTGCCGGAAACGGGTGCGGGCCGCATCGGGGTTGATCCGGGGGTCGAGCACCGACGGGGCGCGGATGAGTCCGGCCAGCACGGCGCCTTGGGCCGCCGTCAGTTTCGAAGCGGGCTCGGCGAAGTAGCTCTCGGACGCGGCCTGTATGCCATAGGCGCCGCGGCCGAAGTAGATGGTGTTCAGGTAGAACTCCAGGATCTGATCCTTGGAGTACTTCTTCGCGAGTTTGATCGCGATCGCGATTTCTTTGAGCTTGCGCGTGAACGAGCGCTGCTGGGACAGGAAGGCGTTCTTCACGTACTGCTGGGTGATCGTCGAACCGCCCTGGACGTCATGGCCTCGGACGTCAGCCCACAGGGCGCGCGCGATGCCGGTCCACGAGATGCCCGACTCGGAGTAGAAATTCTTGTCCTCGGCCGCGAGCACGGCGTGCTGCGCATCGAGCGAGACGGCAGACAGCGCCACGTTGGTGCGGTTCACCGAGCCGATCTTCATGATCTCGGTCTTGCCGTCGCGATAAGTGATGGTGCTGACCTGGGCGGTGTTGATGCTCTGCGGCAGCGGCACTTTGGTCGTCGCATAGAAGATCCCGGCGGCAGCGATCAGCAGCAGCGCCGGCACGACCATCCCAACCACAACGAAAATCCTGAACCCGCGGGAGCGGCGCTTCCACCAGGCCCACGGGGTGCGGCCACCGAACCGGCCGCCCTCTTTCGGGCCTTCCTCGGGCGCTTCGCGGCGCGCGTCAGTCTCGGGCGTGGTCGTCATGGCACGAGCCCCTTGCCCGCTATCGACGGGCGGTACGCCGCTGCCCGTGCGGAGCCTCGCGGCGCGTGACGGGAACCACGTCCGGGACGGTCGCCGGCGATCCTGCGCTGGGCGCGGCCGCATCGGCCGTCACGTCGGTGCCGATCATGAAGGAGACGCAGAGGTGGTTCCATCCGCAGGACCGACACACCTCCACCACATAGATCCGCAGCTGCGCGTACCGCGCGGCCAGGCCGTCGAGCGAACGCGACGAGCGCGCCCTTCCCGATGCGTGCTGTAACTCATCTCCGTAGGCATAGGTAACGCGCGTGAGCCGCTCTTTGCGGCAGACCGGGCATCCGACCTCGGTGGCTTCCCCGTGGTAGCGCGCCGCGCGAATCAGATCGGGATGCGCGTCGCACACGTCGGCGGTGCTGAGCCTCCCGCGGGCCAGGTCAACCAGGGTCGCCCGACGCGCAAGCGCGTAGTCGATGACCTGCCGCTGACGGGGCATGCGCGCGAGCCTAGTCACGCTGTCTGGATCCCACCCGCTACACGCGAGCAATCTGCTGACGCGGGCCGCAGCTCACCTCGGCCGACACCGTTCCGACACTCTCGCGACACCCCGGGGTCAGGGTATTTGCACATTGCGTTCGCCCCGACGTACCTTGTTCGATGTATCGCGCCGATACATAGCACGGATGTACCGGACACAAACGGCACGCATCCGAATGGTTACTTCCGGTGAGCGCTGAAGGGATGACGATGCTCGAGTTTGCTGTGCTGGGACTGCTCGCCGAGTCCCCTCTGCACGGCTACGAGCTGCGCAAACGCCTCAATGCGCTGCTCGGGACCTTCCGCGCCTTCTCGTACGGCTCGCTGTACCCGACGTTGCGCCGCATGCAGGCTGCAGGCTGGGTGACGGCGGACTCCGCCGGCCGCGGTGGCCGCAGCAAGGTCGTCTACTCGCTGACCGCCGACGGCAAGGAACGATTCGCCGAGCTGCTCGGCGAAGCCGGACCGTCGGCGTGGGAAGACGAAGCCTTCGGCGTCCACTTCGCGTTCTTCTCCAAGACCTCCCCCGAGGCGCGGATGCGCATCCTCGAGGGCCGGCGCATCCGGCTCGAGGAGAAGCGCGAGCGCTTCCGCGGGACGATGGGCCGGGCCCGGGAGCGGGTCGATCGCTACACGATCGAGATGCACCGCCACGGCCTGGAGTCGGTCGAGCGCGAGGTTCGCTGGCTCACCGAGCTGATCGAGACCGAGCGGACGATCAGCGCCGAAGGGGCTCCGCCGGAGCCCCGGTCACCCAGTTCCGAACCGGCCACCGAGAGCGCCCAGACCGGCGCCCCCACCAAGCCCACTCCCGCTACCGAATAGCACCACCCGACGAGCAACACCCATAGCAGTACCGCACCATCTGCACCATCAGCACCACCCCCGAGAGACCCCTGGCAGCAAGACCGCTGCCTGGGACACCACCCGGACGCCGCGGGCGTTCGGCAAGGCAAGGAGCGCACCGCCCATGGGATCTGTTCGCGTCGCCATCGTCGGCGTGGGCAACTGCGCCGCGTCCCTGGTCCAGGGAGTCGAGTACTACCGCGACGCGGACCCGGAGTCGCGGGTGCCCGGCCTCATGCA
>DATAVO010000079.1:0-3936 GCA_036267695.1 Frankiaceae bacterium | reverse complement strand
GCGAGATCGGCATCCAGAAGGCGATCGGCACCCCGAACAGGAAGATCATGGCGCAGTTCACCGTCGAGGCGCTGACCTTCACGCTGCTCGGCCTGGTCGTGGGCGCCGTCATCGGGATCGTCGCGGCGAGCCCGGTGACCTCTTCGCTCGTCTCGCACAGCGGGGTGTCGTCAGACACCGGTGCGCGGGGCATGTTCGGCGCGGGAAGCCCGGTTCTCGCCAATCTGACGAACATCAACGCGCAAGTCGGGTGGCCGGTGATCGTTGAGTGCCTGGCTGCCGCGGTGGGGGTCGCCGTACTCGCCAGCGCGGCCGCCTCGTGGATGATCAGCCGCGTCCGGCCCGCCGAAGTCCTGCGGAGCGTGTGACCATGCTCGAAGTCAAAGGGGTGACGAAGTCGTTCGGCACCGGGGACCGCACCGTGACGGCCGTGAACAATGTGACGATGGCGGTCCCCGACGGCGAGTTTGCCGCGATCGTGGGCCGCAGCGGGAGCGGTAAGAGCACGCTCATGAACCTGCTTGGCGCGCTCGAACGGCCGACCAGCGGGATGATCTTCGTAGACGGCCAGGACATCACGCGGCTCGGCCGGGGCGAGCTCGTCCAGTACCGCCGGCGGAGCATCGGGTTCGTGTTCCAGAGCTACAACCTGATCCCGAACCTCAGCTCGACCGAGAATGTCATGCTCCCGATGGAGTTCGCGGGCGTCGGCAAGGACGAGCGCCGGCAGCGGGCGCGCAGTCTGCTGGATCAGGTCGAGCTGACCGGTGGCAAACAGCACCGCAGGCCGGGCAAGCTCAGCGGCGGCGAGCAGCAGCGCGTCGCCATCGCCAGGGCCCTCGCGAACAGCCCCAGGCTGATCCTCGCCGACGAGCCCGTCGGCAACCTCGACACGCAGACGAGCGGGACGGTCATCGAGCTGCTGCGCAGCCTGGCCCATGCGCGGGGAACGACGGTCGTCGCCGTCACCCACGACCTGTCGCTCGCCGACCGGGCAGACAGGGTGTTCCGGCTCCAGGACGGCCGCCTCCAGGCGGCAGGCGGGTCTGGCCCTGCACCATCCGCCGCCGGTGCCGAGGCCAGGGAGAGCGGCCGGTGAGCGTCTTGAGCAGGGGCGTCAGGAACGCCTTCCGCAGTCCGGTCCGGGCGATCGCGATCGTCGTCATCCTCGGCCTCACGATCGGGCTGAGCTTCGTCATGCTGATCGGCCATCAGAGCGTTGAGAACAAGGTCGGCACCACGCTCGCCTCGATCGGCACGACCGTCAACATCACTCCGGTCGGCTACGGCACCGGAAGCACAGCCAATGCCCACCTCACGACCGCCGAGCTCAGCCAGGTGGCGCAGCTGCCAGACGTGGTGGGCCTCGACGAGGCTCTCCCCGACAGCCTCCCGTCGGGAGGGACGGCCGGCGCGGGCGGGACGCTGGCGCCGGCCAGCCCCGGTGCGCCGTTGAGCATCGTCGGCACGAACGATCCCGCCGCCCCGTCCAACATCGGGGCGTCGACCCTCGCGATCGTGGCCGGGCACCTGATCGATGGGACAGGCGACGCCGACGACGCCATGGTCGCCGCGACGGTGGCGGAGCGGAACCACCTGAAGGTGGGCTCGACGTTCCGCGCCTACGGAGCGACGCTCACCGTGGAAGCGATCTTTGACAGCGACACGGACAACGGCAACGACACGGTCATCGTGCCGCTGGCCACCGAGCAGCGCCTCAGCGACCGGCCTGGCGAGGTGATAAGCGCGGTCGTCACGGTGGACTCCCTCGCGAACCTGAGCGCCGCGACCGGGGCGATCGCGATGGACCTCGGTCCCGCAGCGGACGTCACGAGCGACATCGCCCAGGCAGGCCAGGCGCTCGCGCCGCTGCAGAGCGTCGAGAGCCTCTCCCTCTACAGCCTGTTCGGAGCGGCCGTCACCGCCGCGGTGATCATCTTGCTGGTCATGGTGATGACCGTCAGGGAACGCAAGCGGGAGGTCGGCACCGTGAAGGCGATCGGCAGCTCAACCGTCGGCGTCGTGTTCCAGTTCATGACTGAGGCGCTGACCCTCGCGGTCGCCGGGGGAGCGGCCGGCCTCATCGCCGGGGCTTGCGCCGCAAGCTCGATCACCTCCGGCCTGGTGAGCAGCAGCGGCCACTCCGGCTCACCGGGGAGCGCGCCAGCAGCGCAGAACCCGGCTCTGGAGCATCTCTCCCAGGTGCACGTCACCGCGACCACGCCCGAAGTCTTCATCGGCCTGGCGGGCATCGCCGCGATCGCCGCGTTCGGGAGCGCGGCCGCGTCGTACCTCATCAGCAGAATCCAACCGGCAGAAGCTCTAAGGAGCGAGTGACCATGCTTGAAGTAACGGAAGTGTCGAAGTCGTTCGGGTCCGGGGGCAGCGCGGTGGCGGCCGTGAACGGCGTGACGATGACTGTCGCCGACGGCGAGTTCGTCACGATCGTCGGACGCAGCGGGAGCGGAAAGAGCACCCTCATGAATCTGCTCGGCGGCCTCGAGCAGCCGACCAGCGGCAGCATAAAGGTCAACGGCGAGGAGATCACCCGGTTCTCCGAGCGCCAGCTGAACGACTACCGGGCACATGGAGTCGGCTTCGTCTTCCAGGGCTACAACCTCATACCAAACCTCACCGCCGAGGAGAACGTCATGCTCGCGATGGAACTCGTCGGCGTCGGCAAGAGCGACCGCAGGAAACGAGCGCGAGAGCTGTTGGACCAGGTCGAACTCACCGGGAGCAAGCAGACCCGGAAGCCGGGCAAGCTCAGCGGCGGCGAGCAACAGCGCGTCGCCATCGCGAGAGCGCTCGCGAACCAGCCCAAGCTGATCCTCGCCGACGAGCCCGCGGGAAATCTCGACTCGCAGACAGCCGCCACCATCGTCGAACTGCTACGCACGCTCGCCCATTCGCAAGACGCCACCATCCTCGTCGTGACCCACGACGAGGCCATTGCTAAGCACAGCGACCGGACGTTCCGCCTCGTCGATGGTCGCCTGGGCGAGGACGACATTGTGGCCAGATAACCCGCCCCAGGCTGCAGCCCCGGGAATCGCGCCGGAGAAAAGAAACGGAGTCACGACAATAGCGTGCACCAAGAACCTCGCCCCCCACGATGCATGTGCGGACCAGTCTGGGTCGCCCTCTTCGATCGCTTTCCGGTACAGGGCCCTCCGCGCCCTCAGGATCGTCCCGGCGCATCATTGCGCTCGCCAGGCCGACCATCGCTGCGGCCGCCCACACCAGATGCCGGGTATCGCCGAAATCGCCCAGCTCAACCAGTGCCTCGACGTCGCCCCCATCGGCTCGCTGCCGGTAGGACGCCGCGATGACGGCGGCTGCCTCCGATGCCCACGCCGGATCAGCCCCGAATGCCTCGAAGATCTGGTGCTCCAACTCGCCCACTGCCTGTCGGCTATCGGGGTCGCGCCTCAGCTCGGCCACTGCGTCAGGGAGACCCTCGGTTCAACACCTCAGTGCCGGTGATGTTGCAGGCCGTGGTCCCCTTGAGGTTCTCGAAGCTGCCTCCGACCCGACCCCTTAGGTCGTGTTGTTAAACGCCAGGCTGTACGTCCCAGCCAGGACCGCGGTCGGCCCTGGCGCCGCTAGCGCAGGCAGGCGGTGCATCCCCAGCCCGAGAACGACTGCTAAGCTTCACCACGACTGCTAAGCTTCATCTTGCCCCGAGGGGGAGGGAACGCCGGAAGGCGGGCCCGGACCCCGGGGAGCCACCGGAAGAAAGCCTCGCTGGGCTGCGTGCGCGTGCCGCACCACTCCAAGAGGCCGGTAAGCTACTGGCTCCAGGGAAGTGCTTAATGGCTGGATCGGAACCGATTTGATCGGAATCGCCGATTTGACCGGGAAGAACTTGCCGGGTAAATTAAAGAAGTCACCGCGACGGTGACGGGAAAACAAAATGAGATTAGCCCCGGACGC
>DATAVO010000078.1:0-19613 GCA_036267695.1 Frankiaceae bacterium | reverse complement strand
GGCTGCGGCCAGGGAAGCCGGTCCGCCGTGAGCGAACCCGGGCACGCTTCCGGCCGCTCGGCGGTTGTGCTGGCTGTGCCAGTCGAGGAGCCGTTGGACGCGTTACTCGCGCATCGTCGTGGACGTTGCCGAGACGGTGCTGCCCAGCGTCGCGAGCCTGCGCGTAGACCGGCGTCGTCGGCGGGGCTGCCGGTGACGATCTGAGCGACGCGCGACGCGATCGGCAAGCGGGTCGAGATCACCGTCTGGCGCAACAGCGCGCTCGTCGACGTGATCGCCGTGCCCGGGGAGCTCGCCTCCACCTGAGGCGCTTGCCCTGTTCAGCGCAGTCAGGTGTAGTGAGGCGATGAGGGGTCCGGTTCGTAGGGAAGCCCGCGGCCGCCTGACCGCGCTCGCTGCTGCAATGGTCACCGGCCTGATGCTGGCGGGTTGTTCGAGTTCACCGGCCGAGCCGGCTGCCGCTTCGACCCCGAAGCCCTCGGCGGCGCCCAGCACCAAGGCCCCCGCCTTCGCGCTACCGGTGGAGCACCCGACCGTCTGGGTCTGCCGGCCGGGCATGGCGGACAACCCCTGCATCGGCGGGCTGAATGCCACCGTCGTGCAGCCGAACGGGACGACCTCGGTGCAGCCGTTCACGCCTGCCAAGGACCCGAAGATCGACTGCTTCTACGTCTACCCGACGGTCTCCCAGGCGAAGTCAGTGGCGAGCCCGCTGGCCGCCGAGCCCGCCTCGATCGCCACGGCCCGAGCGCAAGTCGCCCGCTTCCAGTCGGTCTGCCGGCTCTTCGTCCCCGCCTACCGCCAGATCACCCTCTTCGGTCTCGCGCAGGAGCTGAACGGCAAGGCGGTTGCCCCGACGCTGTTCGCGCAGTCGACTGCCGACGTCGTCTCCGCTTGGCACGACTACCTCGACCACTACAACGACGGCCGCGGCGTGGTACTGCTCGGCCATTCGCAGGGCGCCGGTCAGGTGATCTCGCTGCTGAAGACCGAGGTCGACCGCACCCCCTCCGAGCGCGCCAAGCTCGTCTCGGCCATCGCGCTTGGCGGCAACCTGGTCGTGCCGCAGGGCAAGGACGTCGGCGGCGACCTGAAGAACATCCCCGCCTGCCGAAGCGACACCCAGCACGGCTGCGTCGTCGCTTACAGCTCCTTCAGCTCGCCCCCACCGGTGGGTAGCCTGTTCGGACGCGCCTCGCGGGCCGTTCGCCTCGGCGGCGGTTCGTCGCAGCCGGACATGCAGGTGCTCTGCGTGAATCCGGCCGCGCTCGCCGGCGGCACCGCACCGCTGCACCCCTACCTGCCGACCGCCACCCTCGGGACCAACCTCGCCGCCCAGGACCGCGGCTCTCTCCCCAAGTACGCCACCGGCTTCGTCGCCTATCCCGGGCAGGTCACCGGCACGTGCATGGACACCGGCGGCGCGTCATGGCTCCAGATCGACGAGCCGCATCCGGGCGTCGCGGGCAAACGCGTGTCACTCGCCCAGACGCTCGGCCCGACATGGGGGCTGCACCTGCTGGACTTCAACATCGACCAGGGCGATCTGGTCAACCTCGTCACTGCCGAGGCCGCCAGCTGGAAGTAGGCCGGCGGCATGGCGGCAAACAAAACGATGCCCCAGGAGCGGGTGAGCTTTTCCGGCTAGGCAAACAAAGCGGTGCGCGCTCTCCTGGATCGCCGCCTGCATCGCATCGTTTGCCTACGAGAAATCTGTTCAGTCGCCCCCGTGCACCTGATCGTGTGCGCGAACCGCCGCGTCACATCTTGTTCTGCGGCCGGCTCCGGGACAGGAAGGCGCCGGCGTCGGCCAGGATGACCTGACCGGTGACGCAGCGGGCGAGGTCACTGGCCATGAAGACCACCAGGCGGGCGAGTTCGTCGTGCTCGGTCATCCGCTGCAGCGGGGTCGCAGCGACGAGAGCCGCCATGTGCTCGTCGTCGAAGACCGGCGCGATCGTCTCGGTCAGCGTGGTGCCCGGCGCGAGCGCGACGACCCGGATCCCGCTCGGCCCGAGCTCGACCGCCATCGACTGGGTGAGGTGATTGATGGCCGCCTTCGACGCGCCGTAGGCGGACATCCGCGGCGAGGGGCGGGTGGTCTCACCCGACGTGATGTTCACGATGAGACCGGGCCGGCCGCCGCGCAGCATCACGCGCGCCTCGGCGGCGCCCGAAAGTGCGGTCACGATCAGGTTCTGGTTCACCAGATCGCGCCAATGCGCCCCATCCAGAGTCACGAAGGCGCCGGGTTTCTGACTCGCGTAGTTCCCGACGTTGTTGACCGCGACGTCGAGCCGGCCGAGCAGCTGACCCGCTTCCTCGACCATGGCCGCAAGCGCGTCGTCGTCGCGCGCGTCGGCGAGGACCGCGTGGGCGGCCCCGCCTTCGGACTCGATCTCTTTGACGACGGCATCGGCCTTTTCTCGCCGGATGTCGTGGACGACGACCGCCGCGCCCGCCCGGGCGAGCCAGCGGGCGATCTCACGACCGATGCCGGCGCCGGATCCGGTGACGAGCGCGCCCTGACCCGACAGATCGATCGCGATGCTCATGCGGGAGCTCAGGCGCCGGTGGTGAGCAGCGAGACGACGCGCCCGGTGGCCTCGTCGATCCACTCCTGCAGGGTCGGCTCGTCCGTCCCGCCGACGGGATGCGGCAGCACCAGCTTGCGGACGTCGGCCAGCCCGAAGCTCGCCGACAGCGTCACCGCGATCGGCTCGAAGCGGGTCGTCGTCACGACGACCGCGGGCTTGCCGGCCTTCTCCAGCTCGATGGCGTCCGACACCGAATACGCGGTACAGCTGCCGCAATCGGCCATACCGGTGAGCACGATGTCGGTCTCGTCCAGCAGGCGGCTGAAGATGTCGCGCGCCATGGGAATCGCCGCATTGGCCGACATCCCGAAGGGGCCCTTCTTGGTGACGAGCGTGACCTCGGCACCGGTCTCGGCAGCGAGCTGCTTCGCTGCGTAAGCCAGCACGAAGCCGGCATTCGGCTTGCCGTTGTCGAGCACGCCGACGCGAAGGCCGGCGAGCGATCCGGGCGAAGGCGCGAGCTTGGACACCTCGGGACGAGGCTCGGAGTCCGGCAGGTAGACGGTCGTCATGGCTGTGCTCATTGAACTTCAGCCCTCCACAGGCAAGGTGACGCTGCGGGTCATTCCCCAGGAGGGGACGACGAGTGAATGCTTGCCGGGCCCGCCGGCGACGACGACCCTGATGTTGCCCGGCTCGCCGGTCATCGGCAGCGAATGGTCGTCCGGGACGGTGTGCATCCACCGCGCCCAGGCGAGCTCCTCGAAGTGGCGGCGGAACACGGAGGCAGGCATCCGCGCCCGGTCGAAGAGATAGGACGAGACGTCATCGCGGGACATCGCTCGCTGCGCCATGCTCGCCGCATGCTCGGGCCCCAGGATGATGAAGAACTCACCCTGACTGATCGGCGCGTTGTTCATCCCGAGCGACGTCATGGCTGACGCGATCTTGTCCAGGATCAGCTGGGGATCGCCGGCGGCCTCGGCGTCGTGGACGTTGTGCGGTCCCTCGCCGCAGTGAACCGTCACGGCACTCGGCGCGGTGACGCCGCGGCTGCGGGCGAAGCTGCCCCACGGTGATTCCGCGAGGTTCTCGGCGGCACAGAAGGTGTACTTGGCGGGCTGGCCGTGGGTGGCCGCGTCACCGAACCCGGGCTTGGCGCCGGCGACGTGCAACATTGTCAGCCGGACCGCTCGCCCGACCGTCGCATTGGCCCGATTACCGGGGCCGAAACACCCGACGCCGCCGGTGAATCCGGCCTCCTCGGCCACCGCGCCATGCACGAGGATGAGCGGAGCGACGAGGTGCGTGGTCGCGTTGACCCCGCGCAGGTTCATCTCCGGCGACGCAAGCGCGCGTAGCGCCGTCAGCACCACCGGGAACGTCGCCGGGGGGCAGCCGGCGAGCACCGCGTTGATGGCGGCGATGCGGCGGGTGAGGACGCCCGAGCGCGGCTGCAGCGTGAACAGGACCTCGTCCGGATCGCCGGTGGCGTACTGCAGCATCGCTTCGACGCGCGCGGCTGTCGGCGGGATGACCGGCAACCCATCGCCGAGCCCGCGGGAGTCCAGCAGGTCGAACATGGCTTCGGGCGACTCGTCGGGCAGCTCGGCCTGATCCGGGAGATAGGTGACCGTCACAGGCTCACTTTCCCCCCTGGTCGATCAGCGTCAGCACCTGCCCCAGGAGCGAGTCCATCGCACCCGCGCCGTCGAGGTGCAGATCGGGACGCAGCGGCGCCTCGTACGGGGCGTCGATCCCGGTCATCCCCTTCAGCTCACCCGCCGCCGCCTTCGCGTACAAACCCTTGGGATCACGCGCCTGGCAGACGTCGAGCGGGGTGTCGACGTAGATCTCGGAGAATCCCAGCCCGCCCTGCTCATGGCTGGCGCGCACCTTGTCGCGGTCGGCGATGTAGGGGCTGATGACCGGGACCAGTGCAACCCAGCCGACACCGGCGAAGAGCTTGGCGACCTCACCGACCCGGCGCACGTTCTCGGCGCGATCCTCGGCGGACAACCCGAGATCGCGATTGAGGCCGTGCCGCAGGTTGTCGCCGTCCAGGATGATGGCGGGCCGCCCGGCCTCGAGCAGCGCGCGCTCGACCCCGACGGCCACCGTCGACTTGCCCGAGCCCGAAAGGCCCGTCAGCCACACCGTCTGACCCGCCGCTAGGCCCAGCAGCGTGCGACGCTCCTGCGGGCTGATCCCGTCGTGCCAGCGAAAGGAACCGGTAGATCCGGCCAAGGATTCAGATTCAGTCATGACGCTGCACATCATGTCAGGCTCATGCGCTCAGCCATCGCAGTTCCGCGGATCCACAGCGAGTCGCTGGAGATCTTCGGCCGGCCGGCAGGCGATCCCCCGCTGCGCACCCAGGTGGGTTACGCCTCGCAAGGTGCCTCGGTCCGGCCAGCTCTCCGGCGGGAGAACGTTCACGCGTCAGCCTCGCAGTGGCGCTGCTCGGCACCGCCTGACCAAGCTAGAGATTCCAGACGCGAGCGGCGTTGCCGGAGACGATCAGCTCGCGCTCGTCGGCCGGAACGCCCTCGAGCTGCTCGTTGACGATCTGGCGGGAGTGGGGCCAGCTGGTCACCGGATGCGGAAAGTCGCTGGACCACATGATGTTTTCGACGCCGATGAGGTCGCGGAGGCGTTCGAGCGCAATGCGCTCCTCGATGAACGTCAGGTACACGTTGCTCTTGAAGTAGCTGCTCGGCAGCCGGGTGATGGCCGGGAACGAGTAGCCCTGGCGGGTCATCATGTCATCGACGATGTGCAGCCACCAGGCCACCCACGCCAGGCCCGGCTCGACGAAAACCACCTTGAGACGCGGGAACTTCTCGAAGACTCCGCCCATGATCCACATGCCGAACGCCTCGGCCGTCAGCAGCCCGGTGACCGGCACCATGACCCCCTTGTTCGGGGTCGGGTCGCGGCGCATCAGATCGTCGAGGTTGGTGTTCAGGCCGATGTGGCAGCAGATCGGCAGGCCGGTTTCCTGGATCAGCTCGAAGAGCGGGTCGTAACGCTCGTCGAAGTACTCCGGCAGCCCGAACTCGCTCGGAAAGACCGGCAGCTGAAGGGATTTCGCGTCGAGGGCGACGACCCGGCGCACCTCGGCCATCGCGATGTCGATGTCATGGATCGGCACCTGGTAGGAGACGATCAGCCGCTTCGGATCGGGCGCCGCGAACGCCGACAGCACGTCGTTGAACGCGCGTACCGACTCGCTCTGTCCTTCCTTCATGTCGGCCAGGTAGCGGAAGGCACTCACCTCGGAGTACAGGACCTCGGCGTAGACGCCGTCGGCATCCATGTCGGCCAGCCGCGCGACCGGCTCCCCGTAGCCCGCACGCTCGAAGGCCGCATTGGCGCCGGCCGCCCGCATCTTCGCGCCGGCCGCGTTCGCCGCTCCAGCTCCGCGCGCCATGCGCTCGGCGAACGCCGCCACCGCCTCGTCGTAGGACTGGTGGAAGCGCGGATCGAGGTTGGCCTTGATCTGCTCATGGGTGACCTGCACGTGCGAATCGGCAGAGATCAGGAGCTCTGGCTGGGTGGCGGTCATCGAGATCTCCTCAGGCGACTGACGCGGGCCGGCGCTTGCTTGACTGCGAGCATAGTAGCCGCAATGCTAGCGCCGGTGAAGCCCGTGCTTGCGCCCCAGCCGACCACCGACGACCTCCACTACTGGGACGGGATCGCCGCCGGCCAGCTCCTGCTGCAGCGATGCTCGCAATGCCAGACGATGCGCCATCCACCGCGGCCGATGTGCGGCGTGTGTAACTCGCTGTCATGGGACGCCTTCCCTTCTGACTGCCGGGCGACGGTCATCAGCTGGATCATCCCGCGCCACCCTCCGGTGGCCGAGGGCGACGAGCAGCTGATCGCTCTCGTGGAGACGACCGAGGGCGCACGACTGGTCGTCAATCTTCGCGACTTCCCGATCGGGGAATCCGTGAACGACGCACGCATCGAGATCTTCATGCACGACGTGGGCGACGGGGTCATCCTTCCGCAGGGCCGTCCGCTAGGTGCTTCCGTTGCCCCAGGCGAGGTGGCGTGATGGACCCCGCCGTCGCCGACAAGGTGGCCATCGCCGGCATCGGTCACACCGAATACTCCAAGAATTCCGGGCGTTCTGAGCTCCAGCTCGCCTCCGAAGCCTCGCTCGCGGCGATCCGCGACGCGGGCCTGGCCCCTGCCGACATCGACGGGATGGTCACGTTCACCCTCGACACCAACGACGAGCTCGAGCTCATGAACTGTCTCGGGGTCCGCGAGCTCACCTACTTCTCGCGCACGACCAACGGCGGAGCCGGCGCCTGCGCAACGGTCATGCACGCGGCGATGGCGGTCGCCAGCGGGATGAGCAAAGCCGTCCTGGTCTACCGCGCGTTCAACGAGCGTTCCGGGCGGCGCTTCGGGGTACCCGCAGCCGGCTTGCGCTCGAAGGCCGAGAACTACTCGGCGCCGTTCGGGGTGCGCACTCCGGCGCAGGCGTACTCGCTGACCTTCCAGCACTACATGCACAAATACGGGGTGACGAACGAGGACCTCGGCAAGTACAGCGTCGTGGCCCGCCGGCATGCCGCCACCAATCCCGACGCCTGGTTCTACCAGCAGCCGATCACGCTCGAGGACCACCAGAACTCGCGGTGGATAGTCGAGCCCGTGCTGCGGCTGCTGGACTGCTGCCAGGAGAGCGACGGCGGGGTGGCCATCGTCGTGACCAGCCCGGAGCGGGCGCGCGAGACCGCACACGGCGGGGTCCGGATCCTGGCGGCTGCGCAAGGGGAAGCGGGCGGCAGCGCCATGATTTACGACTACTACCACCCCGATGTTTCCAGCAGCCCGGAGTTCAGCCTGACCGGCGATCAGCTGTGGCGGGACTCGGGCTTGAAGCCGGGTGACGTCAGCGCCGCCATGCTCTACGAGAACTTCAGCCCGGTCGTCTTCATGCAGCTGGAAGCGTTCGGCTTCTGCGGGCCCGGTGAAGCGCGCGACTTCATCGCCGAAGGCAACATCGGCCTGTCGGGCATCCTTCCGGTCAACACCCACGGCGGCCTGCTCGGCGAGGCCTACATCCACGGCCTGAACAGCATCCTGGAAGGCGTCCGACAGTTGCGCGGGACGGCCGCGAACCAGCTCGACACAGTGGACCACGTGCTGTCGGCGTCGGGCCGCAGCGCGCTGCTCCTCGGCCGGGTCTGAGGCAGGAGCCAGTCGCTGGGCACCGCGCTCAGTACGAGCGCGGCAGGCCCAGCGTGTGCTGGGCGACATAGTTCAGCACCATCTCGCGGCTGACTGGGGCGATGCGCAGCAGGCGTACCAGGCCCCACATGTCCGCGAGGCCGTACTCCGACGCCATCCCATTGCCGCCGTGGGCCTGAATCGCCGAGTCGAGAGCGGCCAGCGAGGCCTCACCCGCCGCAAACTTCGCCATGTTCGACGACTCCCCTGCGTCCAGGCCGGCGTCGTGCATCCAGGCCGCCTTGGCCGTCATCAGCCGGGCGAGCTCCAGCTCGATGGCGGCTGTGGCAAGCGGATGGGCGACGCCCTGATGCGCGCCGATCGGCACCGACCAGACCTGGCGTTCGCGGCCGTAGCGTGAGGCCTTGGCGAGCGCGTAACGCCCGATGCCATTGGCGATCGCGGCACCGGTGATGCGCTCCGGGTTCAGCCCGGTGAACAACGCCCGCAGACCCGCGCCGACCCCGCCGATCAGCCGGTCTCCATCGACGTGAACGTCGTCGAGATAGACCTGGAACTGCCGCTCCGGGATCCCCACCTCCACCGGGATGTGGGTGCGGTGCAAGCCGGGGCTGTCGGTGTCGATGACGAACAGCGACAGCTCTGCGCGCCCGTTCGCATCCTCACCCGTACGGGCGACGACGAGCATCGTGCTCGCCTCATCGACGCCGGAGATGTAGTACTTGTTGCCCGATAGCCGCCAGCTGCTCCCGTCACGTTGCGCGTGGGTCGAGATGTTGTGCGTGTTGGAGCCGGCGTCAGGCTCGGTGATCGCGAAGACCATCCGGTCGGTGCCGGCGGCGAGCGAGGGCAGCCAGCGCTGCTGCTGCTCGGGCGAGCCGTACTTCTTGAGGATCTCGCCGCAAATCGCCGCCGAGACCAGCAGCAGGAGCAGCGGGCACCCACCCGCCGCCGTTTCCTCGGTGACGATGGCGAGTTCGGCGATGCCCTGGCCGCCGCCCCCGTACTGCTCGGGAAGGTTCACCCCGATGAACCCCGCGTCACCGAGCGCCTGCCAGAGCTCATGCGTATGGCCGTCAGCCTTGACCTGCCGTTGGAAGTACGCGTGCCCGAAACCGGCGACCACCTGGGAGACGGCGCTGCGCAACATGCCGTGCTCGGGCGACTCAGCGAAGTCCATCCGCCCACTGTGGCATCGCCCGCCGAATCTGCCACCTACGCGTACAGCCGGCGCAGCACCTGTTCCGTCGCCGATCGCCGGAGGCCGCCGAGAGCGCCGGATCGGGCGAGCGCAGCCCGGGCTGCGTTGGAGCCCGGGCCGCCGTGCACCCCTCCCCCGGGATGGGCGGACGAGCCTGCCAGGTAGAGCCGGTCGACGACCGTTGCCGCACCGCCGAGCCCCGGTACCGGCCGGAAGATGAGCTGCTGGTGCAATTGCGATGTGCCGCCGTTGATGGCGCCGCCGACGAGCGCCGGATTCTGCTGCTCCAGTACTCCGGGCGACTGGACGCTCGAGCCGACGATCAGACGCGAGAAGCCGGGCGCGTGACGCTCGATCGTCGCGATGACGCGTTCGACGTGGCGCGCCACGCGTTCCTCATCGCCGGCGGCGGTACGCGGCAGGTGCGTGTACGCCCAGACGGATTCGGTGCCGGCCGGGGAACGGGACGCATCGCTGGTCGTCATCTGGCCGAAGAGGATGAACGGGCGCTGCGGGGCGCGCTGCGTCGACAGATCGTTGGCGTAGTCCGACAGGCCGTCGAGGTCGACGCCGAGGTGCACCGTCCCCGCCCCGCGGGCCCCAGCCGCGGTCCAGGGCACCGGCCCCGACAGCGCCCAGTCGACCTTGAGTGTCGCCGCATCCCATTGGAAGTTCTCGAGGTCTGCGCGCAGCCGCGGCGGCAGCACATCAACGCCCACCAGGTCGCTGTACAAGTGGGGCGCCGGGACGTCGGCGAGCACCGCGCCGCCGGCGTTCACGATCTCCCCTGACGCCAGCTCGACGCCCGTCGCCGCACCATCGGTCACGAGCACCCGCCGGACCGGGCTCTCCAACCGGACGAGTCCGCCACGTCCCTTCAGCCGCGCAACGAGCGCGTCGGCGAGCCGTCCCGCACCGCCCACCGGCACCGGGAAGCCGTGCTTCTGGCCGAGCATCGTCAGCAACCAGCCGTAGATCGCGCTGCCCGCGGCGTCGGGTGACAGGTCGGCATGCAGCGCGTTGCCCGCGAGCAGGATCGGCGCCCCGTCGCCGCGGAACGTTTCCTCGCCGAAGCGACGCACCGGCATCGCCCCGACCCGCGCGAGCCGAAGCGCCCGGCCGAGACCGAGCCGGCGCAGCAGCCGCTGGCCCGCCATCACCGGGGGGAACGGGTGAAACAGCGCGTCGAGCACCAGGCCTTCGATCTGATCCCACTGCTCGCACAGCGCGAGCCAGGCGGCCGCGTCATCCTCGTGAAAGGCGGCCAGCGAACCCGCCGTCTGCTGCCGGTCGCGGGACAGGACCGCGCAGCGCTCGTCCGGGAAGACGTGGGCCAGCACGGCCGGCGCGTGACTCCAGCGCAGGCCGTACGCGCCGAGCTCAAGACCCTGCAGGACCGGCGACGCGGCCGCGAGCGGATAGAACGCGCTGAACAAGTCGGACTGGTAACCGGGAGCAGTCACCTCTGCCGAGCGCACCGCACCACCCGCGTACGGCGTCGCCTCGCAGACCACGACTTCCCACCCCGCGTCGGCGAGCAGGTTGGCCGCAACCAGGCCGTTGTGACCGGCCCCGATCACGACCGCGTCGGGAGCCGAATCGCCGCGTCTGCGACCGCCTGATCTGCTTTGCATCGGTTGACCGTATGTTCAGGGGGTGTTCGAGCTGGGCACCGACGGGCCCTCGTTGATCATCGCCGCGGTGGATGGTTCCGACACGTCGCTGCGCGCGGGCGCGTACGCCGCCGGACTTGCCCGGCGGCAGGGTTCGAAGCTGGCGGTCCTCTTCGTCCACAACGTCGGCAGTTTCGCCCGCTCCGTCCCCGGCGCCATTCCCGCCATGAACGAAGCGAACCGGATGACCGCCGCGGAGCTGCGCGAGACGATCGAGGAACAGGCGAAGCGCCTCGGCCTGGACGCGACCTTCTACGAACGCGAAGGCAACCCCTTCAACGAGGTGGTCGCCCTGGCCGACGAGCTTCGTGCCGATGCCGTCATCGTCGGCGCCTCTACCCAGGCCGGCCACCGCTTCGTGGGTTCGCTGGCCTTGCATCTGGTACGCGCCACGCGCTGGCCCGTGACGGTGGTCCCATGAGGATTCTCGTCATCGGCGGCACCGGACCCACCGGGCTGCCGATCATCAAGGGCCTGGTGGCACACGGCCACGAGGTGACGATCCTGCATCGCGGGCTGCACGAACATCCCGAGACCCCGACGGCCGTCACCCACCTGCACGCCGACCCCTACGACGAGCAATCTCTGTCCGCCGCCCTCGACGGCACGAGCTGGGACGTCGTGGTCGCCATGTACGGGCGGCTGCGGCGGATCGCCGCGCTGACCGCTGGTCGGTGTGAGCATTTCGTCTCCGTCGGCGGCGTCCCGGCCTACCGCGGCTGGACCGATCCGTGGCAATACACCCCAGCCGGGCTGCCCGTGCCGCGGGCCGAGGACGCCGAACTCGTCGCCGATCCCGAGATCGATTCCAAGGGCTACCGCATCGTGCGCACCGAGGAGGCCGTCTTCGCCGCACATCCGAACGCGGCCCACTTCCGCTACCCGTACCTCTACGGTCCGCTGCAGCCCGTCCCGCGCGAATGGCTCGCCGTGCGGCGCATCCTCGACGGACGCGAGCGCATGGTCATCGCCGATGAGGGCCTGACGCTGCACCACCAGGGCTACACCGAGAACGTCGCCGCTGCGGTGCTGCTGGCGATCGAGCATCCGGAACGCTCCGCGGCCACCATCTTCAACATCGGCGACGAGGAAGTGCTGACGGTCCGCCAGATGCTCGAGCTGTGCGCCGAAGCGCTCGGCGCGCAGCTCGAACTCATCTCGATGCCCTACGAACTCGCCGTGCCTGCCTGGCCGCTGCTCGCCCAACCGCTGCCCACCCATCGCGTCCTGGACCTCTCGCTGCTGCATCACCAGCTCGGCTTTCGCGATGTCGTCCCGGCCCGCGAGGCGACGAAGCGCACAGCACTTTGGCTGGCCGCGAACCGTCCCGCGCTCGGCGGCACCGAGGAGATGGTGCTGACCGACCCGTTCGACTACGCGGCAGAGGACGCGCTCATCGAATCGTGGCTGAAGGCCCGGGCGAGCGTGACTGTGCCCGAGTTCGGCACCCCTCCCGGCTACGGTCTCGCCTACAGCGGCCCCCTCGGCCGGCCGCGCACGCAGAAGGAGTTCGTGGAATGAGTGACCCCTCTGGCGGGGCCATGAGCGGAATTCGGGTGCTCGATCTGTCGATCGCCCTCACGGGACCGTACGCGGCGGCGCTCATGGCTGATCAGGGCGCTGATGTCATCAAGGTCGAGCGCCCGGGCATCGGTGACATCGCGCGCTGGGTCGGGGTCGCCGTCAACGGGATGAGCTCGCTCTACCTGGTCTGCAATCGGGGCAAGCGGTCGATCGTCGCCGATCTGAGCAAGCCCGAAGGGGTCGCGGTCGTCAAGCGGCTCGCCGCCGAATCCGACGTGGTGCTGCAGAACTTCCGCCCCGGCGTCATGGACGGACTCGGCCTCGGCTACGAGGACGTGAAGGCTGACAACCCGGGCGTCGTTTACGCCTCGCTCTCGGGCTTTGGAAGCGTCGGCCCCTACCGCAATCGCAGCGCCTACGACACCGTCATCCAGGCCTATGGCGGCCTGGCGATCAATCAGGCCGACCCGTACGACGGCGTGCCCGTCTTCCTCCGCCAGACCGCGGCCGACAAGATCACGGCACTGTTCGCGAGCCAGGCGATCGCCGCGGCGCTGCTCAAGCGCGAGCGCGGCGGTGGGGGTCAACACGTCGAGCTGTCGATGACCGACGCCGTCGTCTCCTTTCTCTGGGCCGATGCCGCGGCGAATGAGGTGCTGCTGGACTCCGACCACACCATGAACTCCAGCTTTGTCGCCGGTTTCCGGCCGATGCGCTTCACCGACGGGTGGGGCATCACGACGCCTACGTCGGATCACGACTTCGCCGGAATGTGCCGCGCCCTCGGGGTTCCCGGCTATGACGATCCACGCGTCGCGACCATCGCCGAGCGCATCAAGCATCGCGACGTGATGGAACCGATCATGGACATGTGTTACGCGATGGCCGCGAACATGAGCACCGTCCAGGCGACCGCGAACTTCGAAGCCCAACGCGTGCCGTTCTCCATGATTCTCAGTGCTGACGAGCTCACCCGCGACCCGCACGCAGTGGCCATCGGACTGTTCGAGGAGTCCAACCATCCCATCGCCGGACACGTCCGTCTGCCCCGCCATCCCGCGCGCTTCAGTGCCACGCCGGCGGCACTCGGGGGCCCGGCGCCGGGACTCGGCGAGCACACCGACGAGATCCTCACCGAGTTCGGCCTGGGCGAGCAGATCGCGGCGCTGCGTGACGCGAAAGCCGTGATGTGACAGAGGTTTCAGCGGTTTCGGCGACCCAGTCCCTCATGCGCGCCGTGCGGCACACCGCGACCGGCATCGAGGTTCAGCAGGTTCCCGAGGGTGAGCGCGACGGGCTGGCGGTGGTCCACGTCGTCTCCTCGGGCATCTGCGGGTCGGACCTGCACATGATGGAGTGGGGCGCGCTGCCCTTCACGCTCGGCCATGAGGTCGGTGGCCACCTCGATGACGGAACACCGGTCACCGTCTGGCCCCTGGTGCCCTGCGGTACCTGCGACCGCTGCCTGGCGAACGAGCCGCAGCAGTGCCGCACCGGTAACTCGCGTATCTACGGAGTCGGACCCGAAGGCGGCTTGGCCGACCGGATCCTGGTCGATCCGCGCAACGTCGTCCCGCTTCCAGGCGGTCTCACCGAGCGCGACGCGTGCCTGGTGGAGCCGATTGCGTGCAGCGTGCACGCATTGCGCCGGGCGGGGGTGACGGCCTCGGATCGGGTCGCGGTCGTGGGTGCCGGGAGCATCGGCCTAGGGGCGGTCTCGGTCGCCCGCTTCTTCGGCTGCCGGGTCGACGTATCGGCGCGCCACGAGCGGCAGCGAGCAGCGGCCGCGTCCCTCGGTGCCGGGGAACCCATCGAGGGGATCGACTACGACGTGGTCGTCGACGCCGCCGGCACGACCGGATCCATCGCTAAATCGTTCGAGTTGCTACGCCCGGGCGGCGCCCTCGTCGTCGTCTCGAGCCAGTGGGAGCCGGTGCAATTCCCCATGTTCTTCGCCTCGAAGGAGGCGGTCGTGGTGACGGCGACCATGCACGGCCCCGGCACCAGCATCAGCGATCCCGCCAGCGGGACCACCGACATGCAGGAGTCCGCCCGGCTGCTCGCCGCGATGCCCGAGGTCGCCGGCGCGATGATCACCCATCGCTTCCCGCTCGATCAGGCCCCGAAAGCCTTTGCTACGGCGGCAGATCGCTCTTCGGGCGCGATCAAGGTGGTCCTCGAGCCCTGAGGGTGGGCTAGAAGCGGCCGGGGTAGCTCGAGTAGCCCGGGAAGTTGCCGTGCAGCCGCTCCTTCTGGCCTTCCGGACCCATGCTGACGGCCTGCACCAGCAGATCCCCGCCGACGAAGGCACCCTTCCACGACTCGCCCATCCCTCCGAACACTTCTTCCCGGTCACCCCGGCTGCGCGGCTTGTTGATACCCACTTTGAAGGCCATGGTCTGCTCGGCGATGCGGGCACCGAAATCCGGGTCGTCGGTGGCGATGCTGCCCACGAGCGAGCCGTTGCTCGCGTTCATGGCGGCGAGCAGTTCGGATTCGGTGTCCACGACGACGATCGAGTCCAGCGGCCCGAAGGGTTCGGCGTGGTGCAGCGACCACGACGCCGGCGGCTGCAGGACGCATGAGGGTGCGATGTAGGCCGAGGTGTCCTGCCCGTCGAGGAACGAGCCGTCGCGCAGCCGCCCCTTGTAGATCGGAATGCCGTGGCCGCGCAAGGCTTCGGCGTACGCGTCGGCGAGATCGCTGGCCTTGGTCGCGTGGATGACCGGGCCGTAGTCCAGATCCGGGTACGGGTCGTCCGCTGCTGTGACCGCCAGCGGATGGCCGAACTTGATCGCGTTCACGACCGGCAGATACATCTCCAGGAAGGCCGGCATCAGCCGGCGCTGCACCACGTATCGCGGGTAGGCGGTGCAGCGCTGCTTGGCGTATTCGAAGCCCTTGCGAAGGTGTGCCGCCAGCTGATCCCAGTCGCTGAAATCCCATACGCCCCAGGTGTTCAGGCCCTCCTGCTCCAGGAAGTGACGGCGTCCGGTGTCGGCCAGCGAAACCGCTGCCTTGCGCCCGTTGGAGCGACCGCCGACGAACGCCAGCGCCCCGAGCCCCTCGCTGCGGATGAGCGCCTCGCCGAGCGACGCGCCCTGACCCGACACCAGCGTGACCGGCAGTCCCGAACGGCGCATGAGGGCGTGAGCCAGCGTGAGGCAGTGGAAGCCGCCCTGGCTCGGGGTCTTGGCCACGACGGCATTGCCGGCCAGCAGCTGCACGAGCTCGGCGTGCACCTGCACGCTCATCGGGTAGTTCCAGCTGGCGATGTTCGAGACCGGGCCGGGCAGCGGCGTGCGCAGATGCCCGTCACGATCGGTCAGCTGCCGCTCGATCTCGCCGACGTACCAGCGCACGCCGTCGAGCGCGCGGTCCACGTCAGCGCAGGCAAGGCGCCACGGCTTGCCGATCTCCCACACGAGCAGCAGCGCCAGCAGATCGCGGTGAGCGGTCAGCGCGTCGACCGCCTCCGTGACCCGCAGCCGGCGCTCGTCGAGGCTCACCTTCGCCCAGTCGCGATGCTCCTGGCAGGCTGCGGCTACTGCCTCCACCGCCGAGTCGAAGTCGATACGCGGCGGCCCGGGAATCGGGGTGCCGTCGATCGGTGTGACGTGATCGCCGGGCGTGCCCACCCGGCGCCATTCGCCGTGCACCAGGTTGCGCAGCCGGTCGGAGTCGAAGGCCTCCGGGGCCACATCGACGCACCGGGCGTAGGTCTCCCACCACGAGGTGCCGCGCTTCAACGTCAGGCTCATGCGCCAGAGACTATGGGCTGGCTGACAGCGTCCGTACGGGATTGGTGACCTGGATCACAACTTTTCCTACCGTGCGCCGCCCTGCGAGGTCAGTGAGCGCGCCCGGCACATCGCCGTCAAGCGGCACCTCGCGATCGATGACAGGGCGGATCCGGCCGTCTCTCGCGTATCCCAGCAGCTCTTCCCACATGTCGCGGCGGTAGCCCGCGTCCTCGGGGCCGCTGTAGCCCCCGAAGTAGACGCCCACGACGTCGTAGTTGCGGTACAGCGCGTGGTTGGTGGGAAGGTCGGCGAGCTCGCCACTGGCGAAGCCGATGATCAGCAGCCGTCCTTCCCGGGCCAGCATCCGCCGGGAGGCGTGCAGCACGTCGCCGCCCACCGAGTCATAGACGACGTCGACCCCGCGCCCGCCGGTCACGTCCTGCACCGCGGCGACCAGACCCTTCACATCGAGATCCCGGTAGTCGATGGCGACGTCGGCGCCGAGCTCGCGGCAGAGCGCGACCTTGTCCGGACCACCAGCCGTCGCGATCACGCGGGCCCCGGCGAGGACGCCGAGCTGGATCGCCGCCGACCCGACGCCGCCGGCTCCGGCATGCACCAGCAGCGTCTCCCCCGCGCGCAGCCTGCCGCGCCGGTACAGCCCGAGATGGCCGGTGGTGAAGGCGATCAGCATGGCCGCAGCGTCGGCGTCGGCGATCGCATCACGACCTTCGGGTAGGGCGTAGAGTCCGGTGGCGCGGATCTGGGCGACCTCGGCGAGCGCCCCTCGCGGCGGCCCGGCCACGCCGACGACGTGGCGGCCGACCAGCGCGGGATCCACCCCCTCGCCCACCGCTTCGACGATCCCCGCAGCCTCGAAACCCGGAGTGAACGGCAGCTCGGGCTTCATCTGATACGTCCCGTGACACAGCCGCTCGTCCGGCAAATTCAGCGCGGTCGCCCCGACCCGCAGCGCCACCGTGCCCGGCTCGGGCTCCGGGATCGCGAGCTCGCCGAACTCCAGCACGTCGGCCGGAGCACCGTGCCTGACGACCGACCAGCCCTTCATGGTCCGGCTCACCGCCAGCCCTCGCCGTTGTGGGCGCCCAGCCCCGGCGGCGGTCCAGCGGGCAGCAGCGGTTCGCCGTCGAGCACCCAGGGCGGCGGCGGCACGCCGTCATCCAGCGCACGCACCGGCGCCGCGGGAATCCCTGCGGCCCACAGCCGCTCGAGCCAGACCGAGGCGGGCTCGCCGGACGTCGCCCGGGCAGCCGCTTCGGCGATGTGATCGCGCGGCATCGCGGGATCCAGCTCGAGCAGCTTCAGCAGCACGGCCGCGAAGCGCATCGGCGTCTGAACGAGGAAGCGCACTCCGTCGCTGCCGGTCAGCACCAGAGTCCCGGGCGAACGCAGGGTGCCCATCCGGTCGGTCACGGCCAGCCATTGCCGAAGCGCGCCGGCAAGGCTGACCTGCACGTGCACGCCGACGCCCGTCTGCGAGCGGCTCACCAGCGCCGCGAGCACCCCCTGAGCGGCACAGGCACCGCCGGCCACGTCGCCGAGCTGGACCGGCATCGGCAGCGCCGTCCCGCTCCAGCCCTCCATCAACTCCACCGCGCCGGTCCAGGCCTGCACAGGTCCGTCGGTTGCGGAGATCCCGGCCAGCGGATCGCCGGCGTCGAAACCGGTGATGGCACACGTGATGAGCCGTGGAAAGCGGGCGCGCAGCGAGGGGCCGTCGACACCGAAGCCCGCGGTCACTCCCGGCCGCATGTTCTCCAGCACGACATCGGCGCCTTCCGCCAGCCGCAGGAACTCCTCCTTGCCCGCGGGACTGCCCAGGTCGATCACGACTGAGCGCCGGCCGCCGTGCAACGCCCGCCAGTAGAACGAGGGATCCGGGCCGCCCTTCCACCCGCCCCGGGTCGGGTCACCCGCGGGCGGTTCGACCTTCAGGACGTCGGCGCCGAGATCGGCGAGGGTCCGGGTCGCGAGCGGACCGGCCAGAAACGTGGTCACGTCGAGCACCCGGAGGCCCTGCAGCAACTTCATTTTCCGGAACGTATCCCTCGCCCTTCCCGCCGCCCATAGGCACCTCTGCCCGCGGGCACAGCGCGCAGACAGGCCGCCCTCCGAAGGTCAGGCCATGACGATCCGCCTCCGAGGCCGCCGCCAGGTCACCGCCGTCACCGCTGGGCTCGCCGCCTTCGCCACCGTCGGAGCCGGCGGGGTCGCCGTCCTCGCCCGCCATGACACGGACACCAAGCGAAGCGCCGCTGTGGCAGCCGCCTCACCGACAGCCTCCGCCGTGACGGCACCCAAAGCCGTCGCGACCGCCTCACCCAAGGCGGCGGCCACTAGCCCGGCCACCAGCCCGGCGCCCGGTGCTGCGGCGACGGCAGCGCCAACACAGGCGCCGACAACGACGGCCCCGACGTCGACATACACCGCTCCAACCACCGTTACCCAGCCCGTGCAGCAGGCGCCGGCCGCGACTTCCGGCGGTTCGTGACGCGCCGGTTTCCCTCGGGAGATCGTGAAGTGTCGTTCAGGTTGCCCTAAGATTTGCCCGGCATGATGCCCGGGTGGACTTCACCCGTGGCCAGCTGTCAGCGAAGCCGGCGGGGTGACGGGATTGGCGATGGGGTGGCTGGGGCGCCGCGAGCAGGCCTCGGCTGAAGCGGCTCCACTTGATGTCTATCTCGTCGGCACCGCCTATTCGGGAACGACACATCTAGGCGGCCTGCTGGCCGCCAACTTCGGCTCTTTCTATGCCGGGGAGATCGGCCGGCTCCCTCACTACGTCGATACGTACGGGCTCTTTGCGGACCCGGTCGGGTGCCTGCGTTGCGCAAGTGCTGCGCAGACCTGCGACGTGTGGACCGAGCGGTTCGTGCGCGAAGTCGAGCAGGCCACTCCCCAGAAAGCACTCAGCCATGTCAGGGAGCGCACCGGCGCACAGATCGTGGTCGAGGGGTCAAAGCTGCCCGCGTGGTTACAGACTTCCTTGAACGGCCGCGATCCGAGCGGAGCCCGGGTCGCGGTCTTGCTGACCACTCGTTCGCCGCTCTCGTACGCCATGTCGGCCATGGGTGCAACGGGCCAGCCGCTGTGGCTGTCCCTACGGGAATGGCGTGACATCTACATCGATGCTCTGCGCACCACGACCCGCACCCAACTCCCGATCTACGTCGTCCGGAACGAAGAGGTGCGCCGCGACCCTCGCACGGTACTGGACCGCCTTGCCCCGCTGCTTGGCTGGCAGGGACGGATCACGGAGGCCAAGGAAGCGGAGCCCACCCACAGCATCGGTGGCAACGCCTTCGTCCAGGTCGGATTCGGGCCCGAGGGGCATCAGGCGCTCGTCGGGGCCGGCCTTCACCGTGACGGCGAGCGCTACGACCCAGTGGCGTTCGAACAGGCTCAACGCGCCTCCTCGGCAGGTTCGCTGCAACGCCCCAAGGACGTGAACACAGCGCGCGGGTGGGCTCAGGCGGCAATCGATTGTCCTGGCCTGCTCGACATCGCCCAGCTGCTCGGCTATGAGATGCAGCTGGAATTGGAGAGAGTCGTGGCGCAGGCAGGTCCTGACGGCTCCTAGAACGTCCTGGGTTCTCGCGGGAGCCACACAGGATTGACACAAGGACCTCACAGCCTCCGCGGCGATGCTGGACACATGTTCAGCTGGAAGCACCATCACGGACATTCGACGCGTCCGCTG
>DATAVO010000077.1:0-2907 GCA_036267695.1 Frankiaceae bacterium | reverse complement strand
CCGTTCTCCTCGTCGTGCGTGACCAGGCCCTCATCCTCAAGCCGGGACAGCCTGGGGTAGATCGTGCCGGGGGAGGGAGCGTAGACGCCCATGAACCGGTCCCGCAGCAGCCGGATCACCTCGTAGCCGTGTCGCGGCTCCTCGTCGAGCAGGCGTAGCAGGTACAGCCGGAGCCGTCCATGGCGGAAAACCGGGGTCATCGGGTCTCGCTCTCTTTTCCTTCCCGGCCGAGTCGCCGCAGCAACGTCACAGAGCCGGACATGGTGCTCACGGACACACGCCCGGTACCTGCACCTACGTTACCGCTTACGGTATGTGAGGCAGGTGCCTTGACCGAGCGGAGCGTTTCGAACTCGCTGCGGACGGCGCCGGAGGTGGACGCCAGCCGCACCGTGGCGTCGCTGACCGCGGGCAGCCGCAGGGTTACGTCCCCGGACATCGTGTTGACGTGCACGTCGCCCCCCTCGCGCAGCGCGACGTCGGCCGCGATCGGCCCGCTCATGGTGCTCGCCTCGAGGCGGTCGAGCCAGCCATCGGCCAGCACGAGCCCGCCGGACATGGATTTGAAGCGGAATTCGCCGTCGATGTCGCGCGCCGCGATCTCGCCGGACATGGTCTCCGCCTCCACATTCCCCACGACGCCGTCCAGGGTGACGTCGCCGGACATTCCCTTGACCGCCGCACCGGAACGCAGGCCGGAGACGATCGCCGACGCGCTGAGCACGCCAAGCTGGATCGGGCAGTCGGCGGGCACGGTGATGGTCAACGCGGCGCTGTCATGCCACGGCTTCAGGAAGCCGAGCAGCCCTTCCCACGAGAGCGACTCGTAGGCGATCGTCAAGTCCCCGTCCTCGTTCTGGCTGACCTGCAGCGGGCGCCCCTTGAGCTCGGTGACCACCAGCGACGGCCGGTCATCGGAGGCGAGGACCGCCACCGATCCGGCCATCAGGCGCACGTTCAACGCCGTGACGTCGTCGAAGTCCAGGCGCTTGGGCCCATCAACAGTCCAGCTTGGCATGGCAAGTCCTCTCGGGCGATACCTTCACCTGTAACCAAGATATATCGCGTCTCGGAGAAGTCAAGATGTATCGCGTTAACGGCCGACCGCCCCCCGGCCTTCCCGCTGACGAGAGCAGGGAGGCCCGAGGGGCGAAGTCACGGTCCGTTCACAATGACTTGCTTGGTATTTCTACTCGTCTTCCGGCTCAGCGTCGAGGTCAGAGTCGGTCCGGGCGAGCCATTTGGCCAGCCGGTCGATGGCCGTCTCGAACTCGGGATTGAGGTCCACGAAGTCGCGCATCCGCTCGGCAAGCCAGGCCATGGTGACCTGCTCATCGCCGCGGCGCTCGTCGAGTTCCTCGATCCCGGCGTCGGTGAAGTACATCGCTAGCCCTCCGCTGGGATAGCCGTCTCGATCAGTTCACGGTGGGAGGAGTTGTGCACCTTGGCCGAGCCGTACGCGGGCGCCGAGCTCGCGGGCAGCGTGACCGCGGACAGCGGCCGGCCGAGCAGCTGCGGCAGCCGCAGCGCCATCCTCGGCCAGGCGCCCTGGTTCTCCGGTTCTTCCTGCGCCCAGACGAGCTCGGCGTCGCCCGGGTACCGGGAGAGCTCGGCCCGCAGCTGCTCGTGCGGGATCGGGTAGAGCTGCTCGACGCGGACGATCGCGGTCGAGTTCGCGTTCGCCTTGGCGCGGTACTCGGCCAGGTCGTAGTAGAACTTCCCGGAGCACAGCACCACCCGGCGGACCGCCGAGGCGTCGAAGCCGGCCGGCTCGCCGATCATCGGCTGGAACGCGCCGCTGGTGAACTCGGCGGTCGCGGACGTGGCGGCCTTGGCCCGCAGGATCGACTTCGGCGTGAAGACGATGAGCGGCTTGTGCCGGCCCGACAGCGCCTGCCAGCGGAGCAGGTGGAAGTAGTTGGCGGGCGTGGTCGGCAGCGCCACCGTCATGTTGTCCTGGGCGCACAGCGCGAGGAACCGCTCGATCCGGGCGGAGGAGTGGTCCGGCCCCTGTCCCTCGTAGCCGTGCGGCAGCAGCAGCACGACGCTCGACTTCTGGCCCCACTTCTGCTCGCCGGAGCTGATGAACTCGTCGATGATCGTCTGCGCGCCGTCCGCGAAGTCGCCGAACTGCGCCTCCCATGCGACGAGCGCGTCGGGCCGGGCGACCGAGTAGCCGTACTCGAATCCCATCGCGGCGAACTCCGACAGCAGCGAGTCATAGACGAAAAAGCGCGCCGAGCCGTTGTCGAGCCGCTTGAGCGGGGTGTAGTCGGCGCCGGTGTGCCGGTCGACGAGCACCGCGTGCCGTTGGCCGAAGGTGCCGCGCCTGGTGTCCTGGCCGACCAGCCGCACCGGGCGGCCGTCCTGCAGCAGCGAGCCGATGGCGAGCAGCTCACCCGTCGCCCAGTCGATCGTGTCCTCGGCGACCATGGTGGCGCGCCGGTCCAGCTGCGGCTTGAGCCTCGGGTGGACCGTGAACCCGTCGGGGATGTTCACCTGGGTGTCGATGATCTGCTTTACCGCGTCCTGGCTGATCGCGGTCGACACCGCGGCGTGGTTCACCGGGCGCTCGCCGACCTCGGCGGGCAGCACCGTGCCGGGCTGGGCCGGCAGCACCGCCGCGTCCCTGGTCTCAGTGAACGCGCGCTCGAGCTGCTGCTGGTAGTCGCGCAGCGCCGCCTCGGCCTCCTCCATGGTGAGGTCGCCGCGGGCGATCAGCGACTCGGTGTAGAGCTTGCGCACGCTCCGCCGGGCCTCGATCAGGTCGTACATCAGCGGCTGGGTGAAGCTGGGGTTGTCGGTCTCGTTGTGACCCCGGCGCCGGTAGCAGACCATGTCGATCACGACGTCCTTGCGGAACGTCTCCCGGTAGTCGAACGAGAGCTTGCCGACCCGGGCGACGGC
>DATAVO010000076.1:0-12923 GCA_036267695.1 Frankiaceae bacterium | reverse complement strand
TTCTGCAGCAGGGTGACCGCGTGCTTGCCGTCGCCGATCTGTGAGAGGTCGAACGCCTTCGGCTTGGCCGACGAGAGCGGCGGCAGCTCCGCATTGGCCGCCGTGTTCGAGCCGAGCGGGTATTCGAAGCTGTCGCCGGAGGCCAGCACGGTCTCGCCCTGCTTGCTCACGAGGAACGCCAGCAGCGCCTGCGCCGCCTTCTGGTGCTTCGACGATTTCACGACGGCCGCGCCCGAGACGTCGAGCAGGTAGCCGTCGTCACCGGGTGCGAAGTAGGCCAGCGCCGAGTGCATCTTGCTCTTGCCGACCTCGTTCTGCAGCCGGTACCAGTAGTAGTGATTGATCACGGCGATCTGGGTGATGCCCTTGTTGACGTTGGCGACCAGCGTCTCGTTGTCCGCTTCCTGATGACTGCCCGCATTGCTCTTGATGGCCTTCAGCCAGGCGAGGGCCGCGTCGTCGCCGCGGCTGGCGGCGATCGAGGTGACGAGCGGGGCGAAGTCGGTCTCCCCCGGCGCGATGCTGAGCTTGCCCTTCCACTTCGGATCGGCCAGCCCGTAGATCGACGTCGGGAGATCTGCCGGCTTGAGCTTGTCGGTGTTGTAGACGAGCACGCTGACCCGCGCGGAGACCCCGACCCAGTTGTGGTCGCTGGCGCTGTCCGCGGTCGGTACGGCGGCGACGGTTGACGCATCGACCGGCGACAGCAGTTTCGCCTCGTCGAGACGCGCCAGTGGAGGCGTGTTCTCCGTGAAGAAGACGTCAGCCGGAGAGTGCGAACCCTCCTGCACGATCTGCTGCGCAAGGACGTCCTCGTCGTCGCTGCGCACCTTCACCTTGACACCGGTCTGCTTGGTGAAGGCAGCGACGAGCGCGTTGGTGGTCTGCTCGTGCTGGCCGTTGTAGAGGGTGATCGTCTGGCCGGAGATCGGGGCATCGGCCGCGGGTGCCTTGGACGTGCTCCCGCAGGCAGCGAGCCCGCCGGCAACCATCAGCAATCCCGCCACCGCGGCCACGCTGCGCACGCGACTCATCCTGGCTCCTCCACATCGCCCCCGGCGTTTGGCTTAGGGCAACTTAACCTAAGATTCGTTCGGCGACCAGCGCGGAGGCTTTCCTCGTCCAAATTGCAGGCTGAATACAGGAATGGCACAGAATCTTCGGGTCTGCTGAAAATTGTGTACCAATCTTCGCTGACCCGGCGGCGGTTCGGGATCCTGGCCGGAGGGCTCGCCGGCGGAGCGGCGGTCAGTGCCTGCGGTACCAGCCGGTCCGTGCGCACCGCGCGCCCCGCGACGCCGTTGAACAACCTGCTGCACGACGCGGCGGGAACGGTCACGATGTTCCCCTCGCCCGCCAGCGTGACGGCGTCCCCCAAGACCACCATCAGCCTGCGCGGCACCAGCGCGGTCGACGCGACCGGCATCACGATCACCGGATCGCGCAGCGGCCGTCACACCGGCCGGGTCCGCGCGCACCCGGACGGCGGCGGGGCGAGCTTCGTGCCCGATAAGCCTTTCACCGCAGGGGAAACGGTGGTGGTGACGTCGGGGTTGGCGATCCGCGGCCGGTCCGGGGACGCGGCCCACTTCACCGTCTCCCGTCCCGCCGTCGAGACCACGCCCCCGAGCGCCACCGCGTCAGCGACGCCCACGCCGGCGGTCAGCACGTACCTGTCAGAACCTGATGTCCAGGCGCCGCGAATCACGGTCACCACGAACACGGCGGGAACGGCCCCGGGTTACGTGCTGTACGCCGCGAAAGGCGGCGGGTTGCCGGCGGAGCTGATACTGAGCCGCTCGGACGGGACGATGGTCTGGCAGCGCACCATCGCCAAGAACGTCTCGGCCAACGCGCTGCAAGTGCAGCAATGGCGCGGCGCTCCGGTGCTGACCTGGTGGCAGGGAACGCAGAACGCCCACGGCTACGGCCTCGGCGAGAACATGGTCGTCGACGAGGCTTACCGCACGATCGCGACCGTGCGCGCGGGCAACGGTTATTCCGCGGACCTCCACGAATTCCAGCTCACGTCGGCCGGCACTGCGCTCGTGACGATCTACTCGCCGATCCGCTGGGATCTTCGGCCTTACGGCGGTAAGGACGAGGCCATCGCGCTCGATTCGATCGTGCAGGAGGTCGATGTCGCGACCGGACTGGTGCTCTTCGAATGGCACGCACTCGACCACCTCTCCCCCGCGGACTCCTACGTCAGCGCGCCCAGTAACACCACGACGTCATGGGATTTCTTTCACGTCAATAGCATCGATGTGGGGGCTGACAACACGCTGCTGATCTCCGCCCGCCACTTCAGCAGCCTGACCAACCTCGACCGCGCCACCGGCGACGTGCTGTGGACCCTGGGCGGCAAGTCGGGAAGCGTCTCCTTGCAAGGCACCCCGTTCTTCTTCCAGCACGACGCGCGCTGGCAGTCCGACGGAACGATCACACTTTTCGACGACGGCGGCGGCCCACCCCGGCACGAGAAGCAGGCGCGCGTGCTGCGCCTGAAGCCCGATCTCGCCACCAAGAAGGCGACGACGGTGTCGAGCCTGACCCATCCCACCGCGATCATCACCAACAGCCAGGGCAACGCCGAAACCCTGAGCAACGGCAACGTTTTTGTCGGCTGGGGAGATCAGCCGAACATGACGGAGTTCTCGAGCTCCGGTCGAGTCGTCTGGGACGCGGTCCTGCCGTCAGGGGTCACCACCTATCGCGCGTACCGGGTCCGCTGGGACGGGCGTCCGACCACGGCGCCGAAGGCAGCACTGGTCGATCGCGGCGGCAAGCGCAGCGTGTACATCAGCTGGAACGGCGACACCCGCACCGCGACCTGGCGACTGCTCGGTACCACCAGCGCCGGTGCCGCGCCCAAGGTGCTGGCGCACGCCGCCGCGGCCACCTTCGAGGTGTCGATGACGGTGCCGGCCAAGGCCCGCCAGCTCCGCGTGCAGGCACTCGACGCGTCCGGACACATCCTCGCGACGGTCAGCGTTCGCTAAGAACGCCCCGCGACCGGGCGCGGACCGACGCGGTGTTGCGGGCTCCTAAGCGATCTGTCGTCCGCCAGGTGATGGCGCAGCACCTGCCTGGCTGACGGGTGCGGCGCCGGTCTGCTAATCATCGTCGCGGATGTCGACCAGCGGATTGATCACGCCTCCGCCTTCGGAGTGGCCGGCGGAAGCTACCGTGCCGCCTCGCGCTGACACTCCGCCCAGGTAGTTCTGGGGCGGGATTCCCGGGAACCCGGAGGGAACGGTGTCGATTTGCTGGGCCGCCCAGCCGTTACCGGCCCAGCGGCTGAGGTACATGTGATGGCTCGCAGTTTGGACCAGGACGTCGCCTGCGGTGATCCAGACGTTGGTACCCCTTGCGTCGATGTCAAGGAAGTCGGTGGTGAAACAGCCGAAGTTGCAGAGGCTTTGCCACGACGAGCCATTCCAGCGGACGGCGAATCCGCGTTCGTACTGCATTCCGGTTTTGGGGTCCATGTGGTAGCCGTCTCCGACCGCCCAAACGACGCCGTCGGCTCGGGCACTGACCGCGTTGAGATTGCCCACGGGGTCGCCTGCCGGATTCGGTGGCACGGACGCCGTCCAGGACAACCCGTTCCAGTGCGCCGCGTACGGGCAGCCGCTAGTCGGAAAATTGCCACCCTTGCTCGTGCCGCCGACGACCCAGAGGTCGCTCGTCGTCAGCACCGTCAAGCCGCTGATCAAGAGCCCCCCGTCGCACGGAGCAGCTGTTGGCGGCAGGGCCGGCGCGGAGATCGGCTGCCAGGTGTTCGCGTGACGCGCCAGCACCTGGAACTGCCCCGAGCTGCTGTTCCAGGCAAGAGCCATCACCAGGCCTCCGCGGCCGGCCTCCACCTTGCGGGCTGTCAAGGCGGAGGGATCGGCGCTCACGCTCCACGCTCGGCCGTCCCAGTGCAGTGTGCGACCGCCCCCGACGGCCCACACATCGGTGGCGCTGACGGCGGCGACGCTCGCGAGACCCGTGCCCGCCGTGCCCGGGAGGGCCACAACGGTCCAGCTGCGCCCATTGAAGTGCTCGACCAATGCTCGTGACCGACTTTCGCCCGTATCCGTAAATGTGGCGCCGACGGCCCAGACGTCGTTCTTGGAAATGGTGGCCACGTCGCTGAACTCGCTGCGGTTAAGCGGGCTCGGCGGTTTGTAGATGCAACCGCTTACGAACGCGGCAGCGACGAGGATCACTCCGAGAAGGCCGACTTTCGCTTTCACCGCGCGACGCCTCAAGCTTCCCCCGATCACTGAGCGAAATGTTCCGGTTACGATCTCACACCGTGCCTGGCAATCGGAGATAGCGCCCAGCGCGCCCGGCCTTCGCCGATTCTGGCTGGCCTTCGCGACAGCTAGGAGCTCAGCAGGCGGCGCAGTTCGTCCTTGCGCACCTTGCCCGACGCGGTGCGCGGAAGTTCGTCGACAAACGCAATGCGGCGCGGGGTCTTGAACCCGGCCAACCGTTCGCGACATCCGGCAACGAGGAGCTCGCTCGTCGGCGGATCATCGGAATCAGCAACAACCGCAGCGCAAACCCGCTCGCCCCAGCGCTCGTCAGCCACGCCCACGACGGCCACGTCGCGCACCCCGGGCAGCTCGCGGAGCACGTCCTCGACCTCACGGCTGGCGACGTTCTCGCCGCCCGTCACGATGATGTCCTTGATCCGATCGACAATCTGCAGTCGCCCGTCCTCGCCGAGCACCCCGAGGTCGCCGGTGTGAAACCAGCCGTGCGCCATCGCCGCGGCGGTCGCTGCCGGGTCGTCGTAGTAGCCGCCGCAGACCTGCTCGCCCCGGACCACGATCTCGCCCTGAACGCGCGGCGGGACAAGCGCACCCGTGGAGTCCATGATGGCGAGGCGGGCCAGCGGACCCGGATGGCCCGCTGACGTCGGGAGCTGAGGCTGATCGGCTATGGCGGCGCGATGGTCGGCCGGCCCGAAAGCCGTGACATTGCCGGAAAGCTCGGTCATCCCGTAACCCTGGTTCAGGTCGCAGCCGAGGATCTCCGTGATCCGCCGGATCAGCGGCGCCGGCATCGGGGCTGACCCGTAGCCGATGCAGCGCAACCGTTCCCGTACCAGTTCAAGCCCGCTCGGATCGCGCTGCAGATGCTCGAGCAGCAGGTCGATCATCGTGGGCGCCAGCGAGCAGGTCGTCACCCCGAAATCCCTTACGGCGCCAACGAATTCGGCCGCATCAAAGCGCGCCAGCACCATCGCCGGGCGCCCCTTCGAATGGGCGGTCACCACCTGGTAGCCGGCGACGTGGCACATCGGGAACGCCGTCAGGAAGACGTCGTCGTCGACCATCGGACGCAGGATCGCCGAGTGCCGCACCCCCGCCAGCAGCGAGCGATGCGTGAGCAGCACACCCTTCGGCGGCCCGGTGGTGCCGCTGGTGTACATGAGCCACGCGGGATCGTCGGGGGCACCGGTCACGACGCGATCGGCCGCGGGCCCGGTGCAGAGTTCGGCGAACGTGAGGTCTCCCCCATCGCCTCCGCTCAGCGCCACCACCGTGCGCACGCACGCCGGCAGCTGCGCTCCCGCGCGCAGGGTCGACAGCAGCGCGTCGTCAGCCAGCAGAACCCGGGTCCGTGAACGCTCCAGCTGGCTCACCCATTCGCGCGGGTGCAGCCGCTGGTTCAACGGCAGGAGCACGCGGCCGGCACGCGGGACCGCGTAATACGCCAGTGGATAGGCGTATCCGTTCGGCGCCAGGATCGCGACCGTGTCGCCAGGCTCGCTGACGGCCGCCACGCCACCCGCGAGCGCTACGACATCAGCCGCCACCTCGCCGAACGTGTGCGTCACGCCGTCGGTGATCAGGGCGGGATCCTCGGGGCGGCGGGCCGCAGCAGCATCGATCACGTGGTGAAGCAGTACGGCAGTCATGGTGCCGCCATCTTGCCGTGTCGCGCTCCCCTGCCCGCGCGGATGCCATCCGACCCGTCAAGATGACCCAATGGCTGATCACGCGAGTCCCGGATCCACCGACGATGCGACCCTTGCTGCTGACCTGGCGACCAAGGCCGGCGAGCTCTTGCTGGCGCTGCGCGTGGAGATGGCCGGCGCCGACCCCAAGGACCTGCGCCACGCCGGCGACAACCGCTCGCAGGCGCTGCTGGCCCAGCTGCTGGCCGAGTCCCGCCCGGACGACGCGGTGCTGTCGGAGGAGGCCGAGGACGACCGGGTCCGCCTGCAGGCCGACCGGGTGTGGATCATCGATCCGCTCGACGGCACGCGCGAGTACGGCGAGCCGCCGCGCGATGACTGGGCCGTGCACGTCGCGCTCTGGGAGCGCGGAAGTGGCCTGACGAAGGGCGCGGTGGCCTTGCCTGCGCAGGGCCGCACCCTCGCGACCGGAAGCACGCTGCCGACCCGCGGACCGGCCCCGAGCCGCCCGCGTCTGGTGGTGAGCCGAACCCGCGCACCCGAGTTCGTCACGGCTGTCGCCGAGCGGCTCGACGGCGAGCTGGTTCCGATGGGCTCGGCCGGGGCCAAGGCGATGGCAATCGTGCAGGGCTTGGCCGACGTCTACGTGCACGCCGGAGCGATGCACGAGTGGGACACGGCCGCGCCTGCCGTCGTGGCAGCTGCCGCCGGATTGCACGTGTGCCGCTTCGACGGCAGCCCGCTGGATTTCAACACTCAGGACGCGTTGACCACCGAGCTCGTGATCTGCCTGCCGGAGCTGGCCGATCGGGTCTTGGAGGCGGTCAGCGCGCAGCTGTAGCCAGCGCATCGAGCATCTGGCGCGTGAAGACGGTGAATCGCTCGACGGTCCAGGCTGCGGGGTCGTCGAGCACCATCCGCGCGGCACCCTCGGCGAGACCGACCAGCATCCGGGCGAAGAGTTCGACGTCGAGCGGGCCGGCAGCAACCCCCCAGGCCAGCAACCGGCGTATCTGCTCGAGCGCCTCCTCACGGGACGCGCTGATGGCCGCTTGCAACTCCGGCGGCGCCCCCTCCGTGGGGAAGAGCACGAGCCGCCAGGTGTCAGGCGCCTCGCTGGCGGCGCGCAGGTAGGCACCGAGGCTCGCGACCAGCAGTTCGGTGGGATCGACGTCGTCGTCCGGCCCCGGGACCGGCGGCAGCGCAGGGGCCAGAGCTGCCCGGGCCCGCTGCGTCTCGCGCTCGAGCAGGGCGCCCAGCAAGGCTCCCCGGTCGGGAAACAGGCCGTAGACCACCGGACGCGTCACCCCCGCGGCGCGCGCGATGCGATCCATCGTCACCGCAGCAAAGCCCTGGTCGACGGCGGTGCGCAGGCCGGCGTCGAGCAGTTGCTCCCGACGTTCCTCGGCTGGCATGCGCGCGGCGTAGGGTCGCCTTCCTGACGCCGGCCCGGTCCCCTGACCCGTACTCGACACCGTCACGGTCCATATGCTACAACGGTGTTGCTTCACTCGTGTAGCAATTGCTCACCAGCGAATCGGGAGAATCACATGGCTGGCATGCAGGGCAAGGTAGTCGCCGTCACCGGTGCAGCACGCGGGCTCGGCGCCTCGCTTGCCCGCCAGCTCACCGAGCGCGGCGCCCGCGTAGCGCTGCTCGGCCTGGAGCCCGGGGAACTCGATGCCGTCAGCGCCTCCTGCCCCGGGTCGCGCTGGTGGGAGGTCGACGTCACCAACTCCGCCGCGCTGAACGATGTCGCCCAGGAGCTCGCCGAGCACTTCGGCCGGCTCGATGCCCTCGTCGTCAACGCCGGCGTGGCGTGCGGCGGGCCGTTCCTGCACTCCGACGCCGCGGCCTTCGACCGCACGATCGAGATCAACCTGCTCGGCAGCGTCCGCACGCTGCGCGCCTTCCTGCCGGCCCTCGTCGCCAGCAAGGGCTACGCGCTGCAGATCGCGTCACTGGCCGCGCTGGCCCCAGCCCCCGGAATGGCTGCCTACTGCGCCAGCAAGTCGGGCGTCGAGGCCTTTGCCGAGTGCGTGCGCACCGAGGTCGCCTGGCACGGCGTCGACATCGGCATCGCCTACCTGTCCTGGACCGACACCGACATGGTCCGCGGCGCCGACGAGCACCCCGACATGCGCGACGCACGCCAGAATCTGCCGGGCGTGCTCGGCAAGACGTATCCGGTGGAGCCGACCGTTCACGCGCTCTGCGACGGGATCGAACGCCGCTGCGCCCACGTCTACGGCCAGCGATGGGTCCGCAACGTGCGCCCGATTCGCGGCCTGATCACCGGCCTGCTGCACTTCGGCGCCAAGCGCCGGGTCAAGGGCGCCGAAGACCTGTACATCGCCGAGGGACCGGCGGCCGGTGCGCTGGTGGGTGCCGGTGGTCGCGCGGACACCGATAGGCGTACCTCCAAGGTCGCCTGATCGTTCACTGACCAACGCTGCTTCAAGCGAAAAGCCCAAGCCGAGCAAGGAGTTTGTGATGCTGCACGCCATCGAGGAGTCCGTCGACTCCCCCGCCGATGCAGCCGAGCTGCCGTCCGACGTCCGTATCGCCGTCATCGGCGCCGGGTTCGGCGGCCTCGGGACCGCCATCAGGCTCAAGCAATCGGGCATCGATGACTTCGTCGTCCTCGAGCGCGGCGACGACATCGGCGGGACCTGGCGCGACAACTCCTACCCCGGGTGTGCGTGCGACGTGCCGAGCCACCTGTACTCCTACTCCTTCGCGCCCAACCCTGACTGGAGCCGCGCGTTCTCCTCGCAGCCGGAGATCCAGGCGTATCTCCAGCGCTGCGCGCAGGAGTTCGACGTGCGCCGTCATGTCTACCTGCACGCCGCTGTCACCGAGGCCCGCTGGGACGAATCCCTCGGGCACTGGAAGCTGGTCACCGCGCGCGGTGAGCTCACGGCCCGGGTGCTGGTCGCCGCGCAGGGGCCGCTCTCGGACCCAAGTTTGCCTGCTGTCAAAGGACTTTCCACGTTCGGCGGTGCGACGTTCCACTCGGCAACGTGGGATCACGACGTCGATCTGACCGGCAAGCGGGTGGCCGTCGTCGGAACCGGAGCGTCGGCGATCCAGTTCATCCCGTACGTGCAGAAGATCGCCGCCAAGCTGACGGTCTTCCAGCGCACCGCTCCGTGGGTCATGCCCCGCCGCGACCGCGCGATCAACGGTTGGGAGAAGGCGCTCTACCGCCGCGTCCCCGCAGCCCAGCGCGCGCTGCGGGCCGGGATCTACTGGACCCGCGAGTTGATGGTGCCCGCGCTCACGGGCAACGACCGCTTGCTCTCGCTCGGAGAGAAGCAGGGCCGCAAGTTCCTGCGCAAGCAGGTAGCCGATCCGGTGCTACGCGAGAATGTCACGCCCCATTTCCGGCTGGGGTGCAAGCGCGTCCTGCTGAGCAACGACTATTACCCGGCGCTCTCACAGCCCAACGCCGGTGTGGTGACCGACACCATCGCCGAGGTGGTCCCGGAGGGAATCGTCACGCTCGGCCCGAAAGGTGAGCGCCTCACGCATCCCGTCGACGCGATCATCTTCGGTACCGGCTTCCACGTCACCGACGTGCCGCTCGCCGCCAAGCTCATCGGTAAGGACGGGCGCACCCTGCGCGAGCACTGGGACGAGGCGGGTATGTCGGCGCTGCACGGCGCGACTGTCTCCGGCTTCCCCAACCTGTTCCTGCTCGTCGGACCCAACACCGGGCTCGGCCACAACTCGATCATCTTCATGATCGAGTCACAGCTGACGTACCTGCTCGGCGCTTTGCGCGCAATGGAGCAAACCCGGGCAACGACGTTCGAGCCGCGGCCGGCCGTGCAGCAGGCCTACAACGCCCAGATCCAAGAGCAGCTGCGCGGCACGGTCTGGAGCAATGGCGGATGCGCCAGCTGGTACCTCGACGACCAGGGGCGCAACACGACCCTGTGGCCGACCTTCACGTTCCGCTTCCGGCAGCTGGTGCGCCGCTTCAATGCCGCCGACTACGAGTTCGGCCCGGCCGCGGCTGACGGCGAAGGGCTAGGCTCGCCAGTAGTGCAGAGCCCGGTGGAAGTACCCGTTTCCAGCTGACACCGACCCATCGCGACGAAACGGAGGACGGCGTGCCCGTCGATCCCCAAATCCAGGGCATGCTCGATCTGCTGGCGCGCCTGGACGGGCCGAAGCTGGCCGACCAGACCCCGCAAGCCGCTCGCGCGGGCTTCGAGCAGATGACGACAGGCATGCGCGTCCCGGAGATGCTCACCCCGGTGGCGAGCACCGAAGACATCACGATTCCCGGGCCCGCCGGTCCTCTCGGCGCCCGCGTCTACCGGCCCGAGACGCAGGCCGAGGACGCGCTCCCGACGGTCCTGTTCATCCACGGCGGCGGCTTCGTTCTCGGCAGCGTCGAGACCCATGACAACCAGGCCCGCGCAATCTGCCGGGCCACCCGATCCGTGCTGGTCTCGCTGGATTACCGGCTCGCGCCCGAGACTCAATGGCCCGGCCCGGTGCAGGATTCCTACGCCGCGATGAAGTGGGTCGCGGAGCACGTCGGTGAACTCGGCGGTGACGCGAACCGCCTCGCCGTCGCCGGTGACAGCGCCGGCGGCAATCTCGCTGCCGTGACGGCACTGCTCGCTCGCGACTCCGGGCCGGCGCTGTGCGCGCAACTGCTCATCTACCCGGTCGTCGACTTCGATGCCGACCATCCTTATGCGTCACGCGTCGACAACGCCGAGGGCTACTTCCTGACGAGTGAGGACATGGCGTGGTTCGGCGGCTGCTACGTCCCGGCCGGTACTGACACGCACGACCCGCGCCTGTCTCCGCTGCGCGCGCCCAGCCTGGCCGGCCTGCCCCCGGCGGTCGTGCTCACGGCCGAGTTCGACCCGCTGCGTGACGAGGGCGAGGCGTACGCGGCCGCGCTCGAGGCGGCTGGGGTCGAGGTGCGCCGCCACCGTTTCGACGGCCTGATCCACGGCTTCTTCGACCTCGGGCTGCTCTCAGCGGCGGCCGCCAAGGCCGTCGAGGTCGGCTGCTCGGACTTCGCGACCCTGCTGCACCAGGACCAGGCCGCGCTGGCCTGAGCTCAGGCCGGCTGGTTGGCCCGGAACGACGCGATGACTTCGCGGGGCGGACCGACCAGCAGCAGGTGCTCCCCCGCCGCAAGGCGTGTGTAGCGGGTGGGCCGCGGCACGATCTCGCCCTCTGACACGAGTGCCACCACGCGCACCTGAGGCGTCATCTCCGACAGCAGCACACCGTCCAGCGCTGCCCCGGGGGCCACCACGAGCCGCGCCACCAGGAACGGCTGGCGCTCGGTGTAGAAGGTGCTCACCACGTCGTAACCCAGTGCGGCGCCGACGAACCACGGGGCCGCCAGCGCCGACGTGCTGCGTACCGCATGGATCGAGAATCGGCGTTCCACCTGGTCGGCGAGAGCAGTGTCGAAGACGCGCACCACGACCCGCAGCGGCGCCTCCCGCTCGTGATGCTCGGCCGACATGGACTTCGCCACCAGCGCCGTCTCCACGTTGGCGAGATCGCTACTGGTCATCGCCGCGATCGCCGTCGCATGCGGCAGCCCGGCCTGGTTCAGCACCGTGCGCGTCGTGGCATCACCGACCACGACCGGCACCCCCAAGGAACGCGCCCGGGCGAGGTAGCGCCCGGAGGGATCACGTTCGATGATGACGACCTCGCGGCCGACCGCGAGCAGGCCTTCGACCACGCGTATCCCCATGGCCCCCAAGCCGACGACGATGACGTGACCCCGCGCCTTGGTGGCCCGCTGCTGGCCGAAGGCCTGCTCCAACCGGCTGGTGACGATGAAGTTCGTGACGAGCGCGTAGAGCGTCGCGACTGCTGCGGCGCCGACGAAAATCAGGAAGATGCCGTAGCCGGTCATCCAGGCCGGTTCCTGGGCGAAGCTGTAGTCACCGAAGCCGACGGTCGCCACGATGGTGGAGGTGAAGTACAGCGCCTGCAGCCATCCGAACGGGGCCGGATGGCCACCGGCTCCCACGACCGTGTGGTTGCGATACGCGAGCCGCAGCAGGATGGTGCTGAAGATGATGATGCCCAGCACCGTCCCGAACATGATGCGCACGGGGCGGTCCGCGGCCGCCGTAAACGCGGTCAACCATTGCCGGGCGCTGCGCAGGCGGCCGCGTTTCGGTGCGGCCACAGCGGCATCGAGTTCACCGGCGCTCAGCGCGATCAGCGCCTCCGCCTCGGTCTCGTCGCGGCTGAGCCGGCCGACCGCCTGGTAGTCATCGGGACGGCCGATGAGGGTGACCCGATCGCCTTCGGCAAGCTCGTAGTCGCGCGGCGGGCAGACGACGAGCGGTCCCCCGTCAACCGGGCGCAAGGCGAGCGGGGTGAGGTCACCAAATGCCTGCCGCAGCGTCGAGTCCCGGCCTGCGGCCGCCTGCACGTCGATGACTTCCAGACGCTCGTCGGCAAACGCGAACGCGTGCAGAAGCGAGGACTGGATACAGCCCTCGACGAAGCTGGACCCGGCCTTCTCCGGGAGCGACAGCACGACGGCTGCCGGGAGCGCCGAATTCAGCTGAGTCGCCAGCCGGGGATTGGCCAGCCGCACCACGAGCCGCGGCACCTTGTCGCTGTCGGACAGATCGGCGACGAGTAGCGCCGTCTCGAGATTGGAGAGGTCGGCGTCGTGGGCCGCGATGACCGCTGCAGCTTGGGCGATTCCGGCCTGCGCCAGGCTCGCGACCGACAGGCTCGATTCGCGGACGACCGGCACGCTCCAGCGATGCAGCTGGCGCCACGCGGCTGCGTCGCCGCCGTCGTCCACAACGACGACCGGCACCCTCGCGTCATGCAACTGCTCGGCGATGCGCAGCCCGAGGTTGGACAGCCCGCAGACGATGACGTGACCGGTGCCCGTGCCGGGGTTGAACGGTGCGGACGGCGCCACCCGCACGTGCGGGGCGTCGTCCACGTGGGTCATGACCCAGAAGTGTGCCCGACACCTGTT
>DATAVO010000075.1:0-1733 GCA_036267695.1 Frankiaceae bacterium | reverse complement strand
GTCGGTCGCGCTAGGCATGAGGAGCACACGGGCGGTGATCGCGTCGAGCGCCTGCGGCAGGTCGCCGCCGTACCGCTCGTTCGCGCTGATGTCCGCCTCCTGCCAGGTGAGCGCCTGCGCGTACAGGTTCGCGGCCCGGTGAGCGCCGAACTGCTCTTCCCAGTCGGTGCGCAGGAAGCTGGCCAGGTCTGGTGCGCCGAGTGCCGTCTCGGAGAGGCGCTCACGGTAAAAGTCCTGGCTCAGGCCCTAGCCCGCGTAGACGTGCCCGAATGCGCGCAGCGCGGCGGCCGGCTCCGCGCTCGTTACTTAAGTCCGTTTGGAAGAAGCCCAGGTCATGCCTGACTCACCGTGCATCCGAACCAGATCGTAGGAGTGCTCGTAGGATGCCACCGCAGCCATCGCGGCGACGCCAACCACGGCTCCCGCAGTCGACCGCCTGTCGCTCGACGACCTCACCGCCGCCCCGCGCGACCGGGCCGCCGTGCCGACGTTCGCCGATTACGTCCCTGTCGTGTCCGCCGCAGTGACCGACGGCACCCGAAAGGCGTTGCCCCAGACAGGTTGACAGATTCCGCAGGCGGATACCGGACGCCTTGAGCACCGTGATGATGGCCGCGTCCCGCCGCTGAGCGAATTCCCGGCCTGCGCACGCGTGCTCCAGGCGCGCCAGCTCGGTGCCGCTGAAGACTGGGCCGAGCTTGACGGCGACCTTCGGCGAGTGCAGACCGTCCATGGGGTCGGGCAGGTCTTCCTCGGCCGACAGCCATTTGAAGAACTGCTGCAGCGCCCGGTACTGGTTGCTGGCATAGGCGTCGCTGTACATGTCGAGCAGCCAGGTCATCCACTCCTGCACATCCCGCCGGTCCGCCTGCTCCCAGCACGTCTTGCCGCCCTCGCCGAGCAGCCGGGCGGCGGCGAACCAGGCCACTGCCTCGGTGTAGAGGCGGATCGTCTTGGGTGCCCTGCCCTCGGCGGCCAGGTGCAGCTGGAACGAGCCGATCTCAGCCCCGAGCACCTCGGCGTCCATCTGGCGAGGCCGCCTGGAACGCGCCTGCGGTGCAGCCATCGTCATCTCCCCTGATCACGGCGCCCCATCCCCATCCCGCCATTCCCGCGTCCCGAGGAACCGACATCAGCACTTCCGCCCGGCACGAGCCACCACAGGCACGCACCGGGCGGCGCGCCCGGTGAGGGAAGGTCGCTCATGACACGGTCGCAGTTGGGGGACGCTCGCATTGAACAAGGCATCACGCGCGCCGAACTCGCCCTCCGTGCGCAGGTCTCGGTCCAGACACTGGCAAAGATCGAGCAAGGACAGAGCACAGATCCGGGGTTCACAGTCGTCGCGGCCGTCGCTGAGACTGTCGACCTGACGCTTGACGATCTTGTTCAACGGGCGAGAGATGCCGTGTGTCGTGCAAGAGAAATGACCAGGTCAACGCAGTGACAGGGTTTCCGGCACCGACAGGATCTGCACCGCAGCGTTCGCCTCCGCCGCGGTGCTCGCCGCAACCTTTATCACCCGGCCTGGCCGGCCCACCCCGGCAGGACAGCCGGTGCTCATTCAAGCTCCGGTGCACCACCTCACCTCACTTGCACGGTCGCCTTCCGCCGCATACCGCGACAAACCCGCACACCGAACGGGCAGCCAAGCAGGCAAACCGCGACATGGGATGCTTCGGGCGGCATGGCGGAGGAACGGTACGCAAGTGAGATCTGTCACGATTTGCGAG